>CAJBYR010000121.1 GCA_903959855.1 uncultured beta proteobacterium | reverse complement strand
TTATTCATGGGCAGTCAGACGCCGAGGAAGCGATGCATCAATTCCTGGTTGCCGCTGAGTTCAGATGATTCACCGGCAAACACCACCCTGCCCTTGACCAGCACCACGCTGCGATTGGAGAGAGCCATTACGGCGGCATAGTTCTTGTCGACGATCACCGTGGCGATGCCCGAAGCGCGGATGGTCTTGATGATGCTCCAGATCTCTTTCGCGATCAGCGGCGCGAGGCCTTCGGTGGCTTCGTCGAGGATCAGCAGATCGGGGTTGGTCATCAGGGCACGGCCGATGGTCAGCATCTGCTGCTCGCCGCCGGAAAGCTGCGCGCCGCCGTTGTTGAGGCGCTCGCCCAGGCGCGGGAAAGTGTGCAGCACGCGGTCGTAATCCCATTCGCGACGGCCGTCGATGCCGGGGCGCGCGGCCATGATCAGGTTCTCGCGCACCGAGAGGTTGGGGAAAATGCCGCGACCTTCCGGCACGTAGGCAATGCCCTTGCGTGCGATGGCGTGCGGCGCAGCATGGGTCATGTCGACACCGCGCACGCGCACACTGCCCTGGCGCGGGCGCACCAGGCCGAGCATGGATTTGATCAGCGTGGTCTTGCCCATGCCGTTGCGGCCCATCAGGCCGATGGTCTCGCCCTGCCTCACGGTGAAATCGACATCGTGCAGGATGTGGCTGACGCCGTAGTAGCTGTGCAGGCCGTTGGCGTCGAGAATGTGTTCAGCCATGGGCGGGCCTATTCATGGAGCAGTTCCTCGCCACCCAGATAGGCGGCCTGCACCGCCGGGCTGGCGCGCACCTGCTCCGGCGATCCGGTTTCGAGCACTTCGCCATTCACCATCACGGTGAGGCGATCGGCCAGGGCGAACACGGCATCCATGTCGTGCTCGATCAGCATGATGGCGTGGTCGGTACGCAGCTTGCCGATCAGTTCGACCATGCGTTGCGATTCGTGCGGCCCCATGCCCGCCAGCGGCTCGTCGAGCAACAACACGCGTGGCTGCGTGGCCAGGCACATGGCGATTTCAAGCTGGCGCTGCTCGCCGTGCGAAAGCGCTGCAGCAACACGATGGGCGCGATGCGCGAGGCCGGCGGATTCGAGCGCGGCACCGGCCAGCGCATTGATCGCGTCATATTGCTCGGCGCGGCTGAACACATGCAGCGCGTAAGGCGTGCGCGACTGCGCCGCCAGGCGGGCGTTCTCGAACACCGTGAAGGGCAGGAAGATGTTGGTCTTCTGGTAACTGCGGCCGACACCCATGCGCGAGATCTGGTCGGAACTCAGGCCGGCGATGTCGCGTCCGTTGAGCATGACGCGACCCGAGGTCGCCGGCAGGTCACCCGAGAGCAGGTTGGTCAGCGTCGACTTGCCGGCGCCGTTGGGGCCGATCACGACATGGACTTCACCGACGTGGAGATCGAGCGAGACCTCGCTGACCGCCACCAGGCCGCCGAAGCGCTTGGTCAGGCCTTCGGTGCGGAGGATGGCTTCAGTCATCTGCAGCCTCCTCGACCGGCTTGCGCTGGAACTTGCTCATCAATCCGGCAAGTCCCTGCGGCAGATACAAGGCCACCAGCATGATGAGGATGCCCATCGCCAGCTGCCAGTGTTTGGCGGCAACGCCGAACCAAGCCTGGTTGGAGAGCACCTCCTGCAACAGAACAAAGGCGAAGGCGCCGATCACCGCGCCGTGCAAGGTGCCCATGCCACCGAGGATGACCATCATCAACACCGCACCCGACTGGTGCCAGGAGAGGATTTCGGGATTCACAAAACCAAATTGCACCGCCGCAAGATAGCCCGCCAGCCCGGCCAGGCCGCCGGAGAGCGCAAAGCTCGCCAGTTGGTAGCGGAACACCGGGAACCCGAGCGCGCGCATGCGGTGCTCGTTGACCTTGATGCCCATCAGCGCGCGGCCGAAGCTGGAGCCAAGGATGCGTCGCAGCAAAAAGTAGGTGGCGGCGGTAAAGAACAGCACCAGCCAGTAGAACTCGTTGAGTTTTTCCAGATTGACCAGCGCCGTATCGCCGATGTTCATGGTCGGCTTGGTGTAGATGTAGATGCCATCCGACCCGCCGCCGAGCTTGGTGTCGTGGAAAACGAAGAACAGCATCTGGGCAAAGGCCAGCGTCACCATGATGAAATAAATACCGCGCGTGCGCAGCACCAGCATGCCGGTGGTAATGGCAAACGCGACGCAGATGCCCATCGCCGCCGGCAGGCTCCACCACAACGATACCGCTTCAAACTTTGCCGCCAGCAGCGCCAGGGCATAGCCGGCCAGGCCGAAGTAGGCGGCATGGCCGAAACTCACCAGGCCGGTGTAGCCGACCAGCAGATCGAGGCTCATGGCGAAGATGGCCATGATCAGCACTTTGCTCAGCAGCTGGGTATAGAAGGTGCTATCGAGCACCGGAAACAGCGCCAGAAGGCTGATCGCCAGGTAAGGCAGTACACGGGAAATCGGCGAGCCGTTCATCTCAGTGGCGCCCGAACAGGCCTTCCGGCCGCCAGACGAGGACCATGGCCATCAGCACATAGACGATCATGCCGGCGACTTCGGGCACCAGCACCTGGCCGAAGGTTTCAGCCAGGCCGATCATCAGGGAAGCCGCCATGGCGCCCTTGACCGAGCCGATGCCGCCGATGACCACGACCACGAAGCAGATGATCAGCACATGGCTGCCCATGTTCGGCGTCACCGACGAAAGCGGCGCGTTGATCATGCCGGCAAAGGCTGCCAGGGCCACACCCATGGCAAACACCAGGGTGTAGATCAGCTTGATGTCGATGCCCAGCGACTGCACCATGTCGCGGTTGCTGGCGCCGGCCCGGATCATCATGCCCAGGCGCGTTTTCTGGATCAGCACGTAAAGCGCGAAGGCCAGCAGCAGGCAGACCCCGGAAATCGCCAGGCGATACACCGGATACGAGAGGTTCTCGGTCAGTGGAATCGACGCATTCAGCAAGGCGGGAACCGCGACGCCGTGCACGTCATCGCCCCAGATCAGACTGCGCAATTCCTCGAAGACCAGAATCAGGCCGTAGGTCAGCAACACCTGGTAGAGGTGGTCGCGCGAGTACAGGTGGCGGAACAGCAGGCGCTCCAGCGCCATGCCGAGAATCACCGTCAGCGGGATCGCGAGCAGGATCGCGGTGGCGAGGTTGCCGGTCATGCCCGCCAGCGACCAGGCGAGATAGGCACCGACCATGTAGAAGCTGCCGTGCGCCAGGTTGATGATGCCCATGATGCCGAACACCAGCGTCAGACCGCTAGCCACCAGGAACAGCAACAGGCCGTATTGCAGGCCGTTGAGCAACTGGATGAGGAAGAAGGCTAGATCCATGGAACGTCGGGTCTGGAAGTCGGCGCTGGCGCTACGGTGAATGGAGGTTCAACAGGTGCCCGGAGCGGGTGCAGTGAATGCATCGCACACAAGACAAGGGCGGTAGTCGCCTACCGCCCTGCTCCCCGGCGCCAGTATCAGGCCTTGCAGCCGCGAGCCGGATCGGCCAGTGCCTTCCAGGCCACGCCCATGGTCTTGTTCTCCTTGCCGACCACCTTGCGCAGATACATGTCCTGCACCGGGTTGTGCGCCTTGGAGAGGGTCCACACACCACGCGGGCTGTCGATCTTGGCGGCTTCCATGCCCTTGATCACGCCGGCCTTGTCGGCGACGTTGCCCTTGACGGCTTCGAGGCCGGCCGCCAGCAGCTGGCCGGCGTCGTAGCCCTGCACCGCATAGACGTCGGGCTGCAGCTTGAAGGTCTTGGCATAGGCCAGACGGAAGGCCTTGTCCTTCTTGGTATCGAGGCCGTCGGCATAGTGCAGCGTGGTTTCCACGCCTTCGCCGGCATCGCCCACGGCATCGAGCACGCCGTCGGTAAGGAAGCCCGAGCCGTAGAGCGGAATCTTGCCCTTGAGGCCGGCAGCCTGGTAGTCCTTGAGGAACTTGGCCGCGCCGCCACCGGCGAAGAAGGCCACCACGGCATCGGGTTTGATGCTGGCGATCTCGGTCAGCAGCGCCTGGAATTCGACCTGCGGGAAAGGTGTGTACAGCTCTTTGACCAGCTTGCCGCCTTCCTTCTCGAAGCCTTCCTTGAAACCTTCCATCATCTCTTCACCGGCCGCGTACTTCCAGGTGATGAAGACGGCGGTCTTGTGGCCCTTGGCCTTGAGCACTTTGCCCAGGGCGTGCGTGGTCTGCCAGTTGGAGAAGGAAGTACGGAAGAAATTGGGGGCGCAGGCCGCGCCCGTCATGGCGCCGGCGCCACCGTTGGGGTTGATCCAGAGCGTGCCCGATTCCTTGAGCACCTTGGCCATGCCCATCACCACGCCGGAATGCACGGTGCCGATGACCACATCGACCTTGTCGCGCTGCACCAGCTTGCTGACGTTCTCGGGGGCCTTGGCGGGGTTGGACTCGTCATCGACCGTGAAGTATTCGATCTCGCGACCGCCGAGCTTGCCGCCGCGCTCTTCCACCGCGAGCTTGAAGCCGTTGGTAATGGCGAGGCCGAGCTGGGCGAAGGTGCCGGTGGAGGGCAGCATCAGGCCGACCTTGATCTTGCCCTGCTGCGCCGAGGCGATGCCCGCCGGCAACAGGGTTCCTGCGGCCGTCGCGCCTGCCAGGGCGCTGCTGCCGAGCAGGAATCCACGGCGGTCATAGTTCGATTTTTTTTGCATTGTCCATCTCCTCACTTGATGTTTTTGGCGGCGGACAGGGTTACTGGCCCCTGCCGTCCTGGAACTGCAATCACAACACTTCCCTGTCGGTGCGTCAAGCCGATTGACATCTCAAGCTTCACCCGACCGGATTCAGCGCAGCTTGAAGCGCTGGATCTTGCCGGTGGCCGTCTTCGGCAGTTCGGCGACGAACTCGATCCAGCGCGGATACTTGTAAGGCGCCAGCTTTTCCTTGACGTGGGCCTTCAGCGCCTGCTTGAGTTCATCCGACGGCGCAACGCCGGCCTTGAGCACCACGAAGGCCTTGGGCTTGACCAGTTCGTCGGTATCGGCAAAGGCCACCACGGCAGCTTCGAGTATGGAGTCGTGGGTCATCAGCGCACCTTCGACCTCGAAGGGCGAGACATAGATGCCGGATACCTTCAGCATGTCGTCGGAACGGCCGCAATACTGGAAATAGCCGTCCTCGGTTTCGATGTACTTGTCACCGCTGCGGGTCCACTCGCCCATGAAGGTGTGGCGCGACTTCTCGCGGCTGTTCCAGTACATGACCGCTGCACTCGGCCCCTTGATCTGCAGTTCGCCGATCTCGCCTTTCGGCACCACATTGCCGTCCTCGCCGACCAAGCGCACCGCGTAGCCGGGCACCGGCTTGCCGGTGGTGCCGTAGCGCACTTCGCCGCTGCGGTTGGAGAGAAAGATATGCAGCATTTCGGTGGAGCCGATGCCGTCGAGGATCTCGACGCCCAGCAATTCCGTCCAGCGCCGGCCGATGTCGGCCGGCAGCGCCTCGCCCGCCGACGCGCAGACGCGCAGCCGTGGCACTTCGGCGCGCGTGAGCATGTCGGGGCTGGCAAGCAAGGCGCCGTAGAGCGTCGGCACTCCATAGAAAATCGTCGGCTTGTGCTCGCGCAGGCGCTGGAACACCGCCTGCGGCGTCGGCCGCTCGCCCATCAGGATCGTGGTCGCGCCGACCGCCAGCGGGAAGGTGAGCCCGTTGCCCAGGCCGTAGGCGAAGAACAATTTGGCGGCGGAAAACACCAGGTCGTCCTCGCGGATGCCCAGTACCGGCCTGCCGTAGAGTTCGGCGGTCTGGATCAGGTGCGAATGCAGGTGCACGGTGCCCTTGGGCGTGCCCGTCGAACCCGAGGAATACAGCCAGAAGCAGAAGTCGTCGCAGGTGGTCGGCGCCGGCTCGAAGTGCGGGCTGACGCCCATCATCAGTTCGGCGAGGTTGGGATAGCCCTTTTCGTCGCTGCCGGAAATGATCACGTGCCTGAGTGTCTTGTGCTTGCCGACGATGGACGCGAACTGCGGCCACAGGGCCTTGGAAACCACCAGCGCCTTGGCCCGCGAATCGCCCAACATGAAATCGTAGTCGGACGTGGTCAGCAGGGTATTGGCGGCGAT
>CAJBYR010000120.1 GCA_903959855.1 uncultured beta proteobacterium | reverse complement strand
TACCTCGTCGTGGATCTCGACATTGGCGCCGTCCATGGTGCCCATGGTCAGCGCGCCGTTCAGCGCCAGCTTCATGTTGCCGGTGCCCGAAGCCTCGGTGCCGGCCGTCGAGATCTGCTCCGAGAGGTCGGCCGCCGGGATGATGATCTCGGCATTCGATACATCGTAGTTGGGGATAAAAGCCAGCTTGAGGCGGCCCCTCATCAGCGGGTCGTTGTTCACCACGTCGGCGACGTCGTTGATCAGGCGGATGATCAGCTTGGCCATGCGGTAGCCGGGGGCGGCCTTGCCGCCGAAGACCACGGTGCGCGGCGTGGCGTCGCCCCCCGCGCGCAGCCGGTTGTAGAGCGTGATGACATGCAGCACGTTGAGCAGCTGGCGCTTGTATTCGTGGATGCGCTTGATCTGCACGTCGAAGATCGAACCCGGATCGACCACGATGTTCAGCCGCTGCTTGATCACCTGCGCCAGGCGCGCCTTGTTGTCGCGCTTGACGCGGGCGAAGTGCTCGCGGAAATCAGCGTCCTCCGCCAGGGGTGTCAGGCGCCGCAATTGGTCGAGGTCCTTGAGCCAGCCTTTGCCGATGTGGCGCGTGATCAGGTGGGCCAGCGGCGGATTGGCCTGATTGAGCCAGCGCCGCGGCGTTACGCCATTGGTCATGTTGACAATCTTGTCCGGCCACAGGCGGTGGAAGTCGGAAAAGATGGTTTCCTTCATCAACTGGGTGTGGATAGCCGCCACGCCATTGACTTTGTGGCTGCCGACGATGGCCAGGTGCGCCATGCGGATGCGCTTGCCCTTGCTTTCGTCGATCAGCGACATGCGCTGCCAGATCGCCGGATCGGCCGGGTAGTGGTGCATCACGTCCTTCAAAAAGCGGTGGTTGATCTCGTAGATGATCTGCAGGTGGCGTGGCAGCACGCGCTCGAACAGCGAGACCGGCCAGGTCTCCAGCGCCTCCGGCATCAGGGTGTGGTTGGTGTAGGCGAAGGTGCGGGTGACGATTCCCCAGGCGCGCGACCATTCGAAATGGTGCTGATCCATCAGGATGCGCATCAGCTCGGCCACGGCGATCGAGGGGTGGGTGTCATTGAGCTGGATCGCCACCTTGTCCGGCAACTGGTCGAGCGGCACCTCGGACTTGGTGAAGCGGTAGAGCATGTCCTGCAACGAAGCGCTGACGAAGAAGTATTGCTGCTTGAGGCGCAGCTCGCGCCCCATCTCGGTGGTGTCGTCCGGGTAGAGCACCTTGGAGAGGTTTTCCGAGTCGTTCTTGTCCTCGACGGCGCGGATGTAGTTGCCCTCGTTGAAGTACTTCAGGTCGAAGTCGCGGCTGGCCTTGGCCGCCCACAGCCGCATGTTGTTCACCGTGCCGGTGTCATAGCCCGGGATCGGGTAGTCGTAGGCCATGGCCATGACATCGTCGCTATCGACCCACTGGTAGTTCTTCTTGCCGTTCTCGTCGGCGAATTCGACCACG
The DNA here is from genome assembly GCA_903959855.1 of uncultured beta proteobacterium. Classification (GTDB taxonomy): domain Bacteria; phylum Pseudomonadota; class Gammaproteobacteria; order Burkholderiales; family Rhodocyclaceae; genus Sulfuritalea. The sequence continues at coordinate 21,988 of CAJBYR010000120.1, read as the reverse complement.
CGACCGTGAAATTTGACCTGATAGAGCACCTCGGGGCGCGGGAACTCCCAGGGGTTGCCATAGCGCAACCAGTTGTCCGGGTGCTCGACCTGCTGGCCGCCCTCGATGCCCTGGTGGAACATGCCGTACTCGTAGCGGATGCCATAGCCGTAGCCGGCCACGCCCATGGTCGCCATCGAATCGAGGAAGCAGGCGGCGAGGCGGCCGAGGCCGCCGTTGCCCAATGCGGCATCCGTCTCCATGTCGGCGATGTTTTCCGGGCGCAGGCCCATCTCGCCCAGCGCCGTCATGGCGTCGCGGAACTCCTTTTCCGCGCACATGTTGAGCATGCTGTTGCTCATGGTGCGGCCCATGAGGAATTCCATCGAGAGGTAGTAGATGCGCTTGCGGTCCTCGACGTAATAGCTGCGCATGGTTTCCATCCAGCGCTCGATCATGCGTTCGCGCACCACGGCAGCGGCGGCGTAGAACCAGTCGCGGTCGGTGGCGGTGATCGGGTCCTTGCCGATGGTGTAGATCAGGCGGTTGTAGAGCGAGTGTCGGATCGACTCGGCATCCAGCGCCGGGCGGTCGAGTTCGGGCAGGGCGGCGGGCTTTTTCATGGCAGGATCTCGTGGGGCGCGATGCGGAGATGATACCCGCGCCGGACCGGCTGGGGTCGGGCTGTTTGCCCCCGTTCGCAACGATTCCCCACGCGCCGGGACTTGCCGTGATAATCCGGTATCTGCCACGGAGCAAACCATGGGTGAGACCCAGGAAAACAACACCGAGAAGTCAATGCTGCTGGGAGAATCGCGGCTGCAGATCGGCGACCTTGTCAGCTTGCAGCCGATTGCCGGCGAGGGCACGCTGCGCTACTCGATCAAGCTGATCGGCATGTCCAAGGATCGCAGCGTGCTGGTAAGCACGCCGATGGTCGATGGCCATTATCTGCTGATGAAGGAGGGCCAGGGCTTCATCCTGCGGGGTTTTTCAGGCAAGAGCGCTTATGCCTTCGCCACGCAGATCCTGAAGAGCATGAATACGCCCTACCCCTATCTGCACCTCAGCTATCCGCGCGCTATCAAGTCACTCGTGGTCCGCAAGGGTTCGCGCGCCGACGTCAATGTAATCTGCGCCGTCGTCGATGCCGATGACCCGAAGAATACCGCCGCCGGCAGCATCATCAACATCAGTGCCGGCGGCGCCCTGCTGGTGTTCCGCGACGCTTACGGCACCATCGGCCAGACGCTGATCGTGAAGTTCAAGACCATGATCAACGGCATCGAGGCCCTGATCGAGCTCAAGAGCGTGGTGCGCGCGGTGAATGTCGACCACAGCGCCGACTCGGCCCTGCCCCATCGCATCGGCATCCAGTTCGCGGACATCGCTCCCCAGGATTCGATCCCGCTGCTGGCCTTCGTCTACCAGGCACTGCTGGAACAATCCTTCGGCGTTTGAGATCAGCGCCGGGGCTGCAGCGCCTCGCGCCAGCGCGCCAGCTTTTCTTCGAAACGCATGCCGGCGTGGGCCGGACTGGTCGAGGGCAGCAGCACCACTTCATAGCCCATGGCTTCGACTTCGCGGATGCGCCTGGCCGCCGTGCGGCCGTTGAAGCAAATTCGCCGTAGCGTGGGCGCCGATTCTTGCAAGGCGGCCAGATCATTGACGACGGCATCGCGGATCGCCGAATCGAGGCTGCCGGCGCGGGCGCAGGAGGCGTAGACGTCCCAGATGGCGATGCCGGCCGCCTGCACGGCGGCGATGCGTGCCGCGTAGTCCATCTCTTTCAGCGGCTGGCCGATCACGGCGCCCAACACGCGCCAGAACTGGTTCTGCGGATGGGCGTAATACTGCTGCGCGGCAAGCGAGGCGGTAGACGGAAACGAGCCCAGGATCAGCACCCGGGCTCGTGGGTCGATGACGGGCGCAAGGCCCGTCAGGCGTTCCGCATCAACTGCCACTCATTTCGAGCATAAGCTGATTCATGCGCTTGACGAAGGTCGCCGGATCGTCGAGCTGGCCGCCTTCGGCCAGCAGGGCCTGGTCGAACAGCACCGCCGCCCAATCGTCGAACTTTTTCTCTTCGTACTTGAGGCGCATCACCACCGGGTGCTTGGGGTTGATTTCGAGGATGGGCTGGGCGTTGGGCGCCTTTTGGCCGGCGGCCTTGAGGATGCGCGCCAGATTGCCGGAGACATCGTGTTCGTCGGCCACCAGGCAGGCCGGGCTGTCGGTCAGGCGGTGCGTGACGCGCACTTCCTTGACCTTTTCGCCCAGGCTCTTGGCGATCTTCTCGGTGAGGTCCTTGAATTCGCCGGCGGCGGATTCCTGTTCCTTCTTCTCGGCTTCGTCTTCCAGCTTGCCCAGGTCGAGGCCGCCCTTGGCCACGGAAACCACCTGCTTGCCTTCGAACTCGGTGAGGTGCGACACCACCCACTCATCGACGCGGTCGGTAAGCAGGATGACCTCGATGCCTTTCTTGCGGAAGACTTCCAGGTGCGGGCTGTTTTTCGCCGCGTTGAAGGTCTCGGCGGTTACGAAGTAGATCTTTTCCTGCTCCGCCTTCATGCGGCCGATGTAATCCTTGAGCGAGACGGTTTCGTCGGTGGTATCGGCGTGAGTGGAGGCGAAACGCAGCAGGCCGGCGATCTTGTCCTTGTTGGAGTGGTCCTCACCCATGCCTTCCTTGAGCACCTTGCCGAACTCGCCCCAGAACTTGGCGTACTTTTCCTTTTCGGCCACGTCGTCGCTGCCGGCCATGCTGTCGAGCAGGCCCAGCACCTTGGCGGTACAGCCCTTGCGGATGGCCTCGATATCCTTGGATTCCTGCAGGATCTCGCGCGAGACATTGAGCGGCAGGTCGGCGGAATCGACGATGCCGCGCACGAAGCGCAGGTAGGTCGGCATCAGCTGCTCGGCATCGTCCATGATGAAGACGCGGCGCACGTAGAGCTTGATGCCGTGCTTGGCGTTGCGGTCCCACATGTCGAAGGGGGCGCGGCCGGGAATGTAAAGCAGTTGCGTGTACTCGGTCTTGCCCTCGACGCGGGCGTGGGTCCATGCCAGCGGGTCTTCGAAATCGTGGCCGACGTGCTTGTAGAACTCCTTGTACTGCTCCTCGGTGATGTCGTTCTTCGAGCGCGCCCACAAGGCGGAAGCCTGATTGACAGTTTCGTCTTCGTCGGTGGCGACCTGCTTCTTGGCCTCCTCGTCCCATTTCTCGCCCTTCATCACGATGGGCTGGACGATGTGGTCGGAGTACTTGCGGATGATGGATTTCAGCTTCCAGGCCGAGAGCAGGTCCTCCTGGCCGTCGCGCAGGTGCAGGGTGATCTCGGTACCGCGCGTCGGGCGCTCGGCCATTTCGATGGTGAATTCGCCGGCGCCTTCGGATTCCCAGCGTACGCCCTGAGAGGCTTCGACACCGGCGCGGCGGGTCAGCACGCTGACACGGTCGGCAACGATGAAGGAGGAGTAGAAGCCGACGCCGAACTGGCCGATCAGGCTGGCGTCCTTTTGCTGGTCGCCGGAAAGCTGGGAGAAGAATTCGCGGGTGCCGGACTTGGCGATGGTCCCGAGGTTAGCGATCACTTCCTCGCGCGACATGCCGACGCCGTTGTCGGCGATGGTCAGGGTCTTGGCCTCCGGGTCAAAGGCGATGCGGATCTTGAAGTCCGAATCGCCCTCGAACAGGGTGGCGTTGTGCAGGGCTTCGAAGCGCAGCTTGTCGCAGGCATCCGAGGCGTTCGATATCAGCTCGCGCAGAAAGATCTCGCGGTTGGAATACAGCGAGTGGATCATCAACTGCAGGAGCTGCTTGACCTCGGTCTGGAAGCCTAGGGTCTCTTTGGAAGTGCTGTCTTGGGTCGCGGCGGTCATGGGAAATCCTCGTGGAAACAGAACGTACCGACGCGATATGGGGCCGCCAAAAGCCTTTTCAAGGGGATGGAGATAAGGGACCGCCGTAGTGCCATCCGCAGCGGCGAGGAGAGCGTACTTTGCTCGACCGCCCTGCTGCGCAGGGGCTTAATCAGCGCCGACTTCTGACCTAGCCCGTAGACCAGCTCCTGGGCTTGCGCATGCCGGCGATGCGGCAGGCCTGTCTGACATATCCGTAGGGAAACAGCTCGAACACCAGATTGCGACCGCCGCCATGGCGTTCGCCCAGGTGGCGCATGACGAAACGCACATCGGGGATCACCTGATGCTCGGCGAAGAAGTCGCGCATGAAGCGGATCGCCGTCCAGTGCTGTTCGCCGAGTTCGATGTTCTCCTGGCGCGCCAACTCCCGTGCCAGGTCTTCGTTCCAGTCGGCCGGATCGAGCAGGTAGCCCTGGTCGTCGATCGCCGCCACCTTGATCATTGCCTCCATCCGCGTCCTCTTTCGACAGTGGGAATATGTTTTCAGGGATATTACATCATGCCGTGATATAAATACGGATCGTTCGCCGGAACCGCGCCCCATGCCCGCCAGAAAACTGGACAAGAAGGACTTCGAAACCCTTTCCGAATTTCGCTACCGGCTGCGCCGTTTCCTGCGCTTTTCCGAGCAGGTAACACGCAAGAACGGCATCACCCCGCTGCAATACCTGCTGCTGCTCCACATCAAGGGCTTCCCGGGCCGCGAATGGGCCACGGTAGGCGAACTGGCCGAACGCCTGCAGGCGGCGCACCACGGCACGGTGGCGCTGATCTCGCGCTGCGAAAGCCTGGGCTGGGTCGAGCGGCGCCAGGGCCAGGCCGACCGCCGCGCCGTAGAGGTGCATCTGACGGCCGACGGCGAGCGCTTTGCCGAGACGATGGTGCGCCTGCACCGCGACGAACTGTTGAGCCCGGAGATAAGCTCCCTGGTGCCCGAGCTGATGCAACTGCACCATGAGTAGCATGAAAATCGACGTCCGTTGCGGGATCACGCCGTGACTGCTTTTGCCCCACCCGACCCCGCCAGGATCCTTGACTGCCTGCGCCAGGTGATCGATCCCGAAGCCGGCTGCAACATCGTCGACCTCGGCCTCGCCTACCGCATCGACATCGCGCGGCCGCAGGTGGTCGTCGCCATGACCATGACCTCGCCGGCCTGCCCGCTCGGCGTCATGATCACCGCCGAGGTGCGCGAAGCGATTGCGCCGGCCCTGCCGCCGGGCTGGAGCGCCGACATCCGCCTGGTCTGGGAACCGCCCTGGCAGCAATCGATGATGACCGACGCCGCACGCAAGCACTTCGGCTGGCAGGATGATGACGATGTTTGACCTGCCGCCCGCCGCACGCCTGCCGCTGCTGGTGCTGGGCATGCTGAGCCTGCTGGGCGGCGTGCTGGCGGGCCTCGCGCGGCTGGACTGGCCCATGCCGGCCGTCGCCGCCGGTGCTGCCGGCTGGCATGGCGCGCTGATGATTTCGGCCTTCCTCGGCACGGTGATCAGTCTCGAACGCGCGGTAGCCACCAGTCGCGGCTGGGCCTACCTGGCACCAGCCTGCGCCGGGATCGCCGGTATCGCGCTGCTGGCCGGTGCGCCACTGCAGGTCGTGCAGGGCTTCGGCGTCGCCGCCGCGACCGTCCTGCTCACCGCCAGCACCGTGGTGATGCAACGCCTGGTGGCGCCGTTCACGGTGCTGCTGGCCCTGGCCGCGCTGTGTTGGCTGACGGGCAACGGGCTCTGGTACGCCGGTGCCGAGCTGCATCTGGCCGTGCCCTGGTGGCTGGCCTTTCTGGTGCTGACCATCGCCGGCGAGCGGCTGGAACTCAACCGCTTCCTGCCCATCCCGCGCGATTCGCAGCGCATGTTCCTGCTCATTGTCGGCCTGCTGCTGGCGGGTGCTGCCGCCACCCTGCGCGACGAGGAGGCCGGCCTCGCGCTGTTCTCCGCCGGCCTGCTGGCGCTCGCCGCCTGGCTGCTGCGCTACGACATCGCCCAGCGCAACATGCGGCGCCCGGGGCTGACCGGCTTCATCGCCCATTGCCTGCTCGCCGGATATGCGTGGCTGGGCTTCGCCGGCGTGCTCGGCCTGATGGGCGGCTTCCTGCCCGGTCACCCCTGGCGCGATGCGACGCTGCACGCGGTGACGCTGGGCTTCGTCTTCTCGATGATCTTCGGCCATGCACCGATCATTCTCCCCACCGTGCTGCGGATCAAGATTCCCTGGCATCCGCTGGTCTACCTGCCGCTGGTGCTGCTCCATGCCTCGCTGATCTGGCGCGTCGCCGGCAGCTTCCTCGACAGCTTCTCGCTGACCCGCCAGGGCGGCATGGCCAATGCCATCGCGCTGCTGGTGTTCGTCGTCGTGATGCTCGGCAGCGTATTGCGCGGCCGGCGCGATATGCCGGCGGGAAGCCGATAGCTCAGCAGCCGGCAGCCGATCGAATCAAGGCAGCAGGCGCCGCGGCGTCAGGCGTCGCAACTGGCGACCGAACACCTCGCGGAAACGCGGACTGTGCAGGCAGACCCCGCCCAGCACGCCCACCACCGAGCCCAGCACGATGTCCAGCAAACGCGCCTGCAGCATCGCTTCCGGCGCGCCCTGACCGATGTGGGCGGCATCGGCGAGAAAGATCGTCAGCGGCGTGATGAACACCACCGCCAGCCCGTAATGGCGCACCACCAGTGTCTCGACCAGGAAGGTCAGTACCATCATCAGCAGCGACACGCGCCACGCATCGAGCGGCAGGGCCAGCAAACCCCACGCAAGGAACAGGCCGACAGCGGTGCCGAGGATGCGGTGCACCTGCTTGTTCCAGACCGCGCGCAGTGTCGCGCCCTGCAGCACGGCGAGGCAGCTCACCGGCACCCAGTAGGCGCGCTCGAGTTGCAGCGCCTGCGCCACCAGCAGCGAAACCCCGACCGCCAGGCCGATGACAACGGAATCAAGGACGACAAAATCGAAACTCGCCGGGGGCAGCGGCGCGACCGCTTGCGGCGCCTGCAGGCGCAGGATGTAGATGCCGTAGAAGAAGGCGATCAGGCAGGCCAGCAGGCAGCCCATGGTCAGCAGACCGACCTGCAGCGGCACCTGCATCACCTCAACCGGCGCATAGGCGCCGATCGAGGCCGCCATGATGAAGAACAGGCTGCCCGGCGGCCCCACCATGTAAAAGCGGCAGACCATGGTCACCAGGATGGCGATGAAGGTCAGCACCGGCACCAGCAGCAGCGGAAAGAAATGGCTCATCACGCCCAGCGCAAAGCAGGCGCTCATGCCGAAGGCGCAGGCCATCAGGAACACCATGCGATGCGACAGGGCCGTGTTCGGCGCGTAGAGGAACACGAGGCCGCCCAGCGACGAGACTAGGCCGTAATCGAGATGGCCGAACCAGGCCCCGATCAGCAGCGGCAGGCCTGTAGACAGCGCCGCGCAGAAAGGCATCTGCCAGCGCCGGTCGCTGCGGTTGAACGCCACCAGTTGGCCGAACTCGGTACGCAGTCGCGACTGGATGTGGCTCCAGGCATTTCGATCCGACATGGCCTAGCCGAGAACGATGTCGAAGCGCAAGGTGCCCGCCGCGCCCGCCTCCGGCACGCCGACTAGGCGCCGCCGCGCGCCATCCTGCAGCGACATGAACAGGCCGTCGCGCGCGTTGGCGGCGGCGGCATCGGGCAGGTACATCTGCGTCACCAGCAATTCGCGCGCGCCGCGACTAAGGCGGAAATGCACGTGCGGTGTGCGGCCCGGATAGGCCACGGGTTCGATGGTGGCAAAGCGGTAGATGCCATCCGCGCCGGTGGTGGCGCGGCCGTAGCCGCGGAAGTTCGGGTCCGGCGGCGCCGGGCTGTCGTCCTGCGGATGGTGGTAGCGGCCGTGGGCGTTGGTCTGCCAGATCTCGATAAGCACACCCGACTGCGGCCGGCCTGCCGTGTCCGTAACGCGACCGACGATGGCCAGCGCCCGGCCGCGCGCGCGCGCCTTGCCATCGATCGTGCTCAGGTCGTTGCCGGCGGCGGGATCGGGGCGCAGGGGATAGAAGGGCCCGAGCATCTGGGCCGGCGTCGCGGCCAGCGGGCTGGTGGCATGCGCCGACGGCAGCAGGAACACCAGCGGCGACGCCAGCAACAATCGACGGCGCCTGCACGACGCGGCGGGTTCAAGAGTTATGCAAAGCGGTATCCCCTTGCTGGACGGCGCTGGTGATACGGCGATTTTCTGTCTCATGGCAGTGTTACATCGCCAGCGTCAGGCCGCCATCGACGACAAAGACATGGCCCGTCGCATAGCGGGTGCGCAGCAGGCCCAGCGCCGCCTCGACGCAGTCGTCGGTGGTGGCCGAACGCTTCAGCGGCGCACGGGCCTTGACTGCTTCGTGCTGCGCGGCCCAGTCCGCGGTCCACGGAGTCTCGACCAGGCCCGGGGCGACGGCATTGACCCGCACCGGACCGCAGGACTTGGCCAAAAGGCGCGTCATCTGGTTCAGCGCCGCCTTGGCCATCGAGTAGGCAATCGAGCTGCCGACCGGGCGCACGCCGGCGATCGAAGTGATGGTGATCACATTGCCGTCTTCGCTTTTTGCCAGGTGCGGCAGCGCCGCCTTGGTCAGGCGCCAGGTGCCGGTGACATTGACGTCAAAGGTTCTGGCGAAGATCTCATCGCTCAGCGCATCGAGATCGGCATGAGGCACCACCGTGGTCCAGCCCGCGTTATTGATCAGGATGTCGAGCCGGCCGAAGCGTTGCAGCGTGGCGTCGAGCAGGCGCTGCGGCGCTGCCGGGTCGGCGATGTCGGCCTGCACGTAGAGTGCGTTCCCGCCCAGCTCGGCAGCGATGCGCTGCCCGGCCTCGACCGAAGTGGCGGAATTGATCACCACCGAGGCACCCAGCGCCGAAAGCCGGCGCGCGATGGCTTCACCGATGCCGCTGCTCGACCCGGTGACCAGGGCCACGCGATTGGAAAACTCGCCCATCACAACCTCCTTGTCATCATGCCGTCAGCTTGCGATAAATCTCCGCCAGTTTGCTTGGCAGCTTCTTCGCGTCGTCGATCACCGAATAATGCGCCGGCCCGTAGAGTTGCGGCAAGTAGTCGGCGCCGTGGCGGTCGATGGTCACGCAATAGCTGCGGATGCCCTTCTCGCGCGCTTCGAGCAGGGCGCGCCGGGTGTCCTCGATGCCGTAGCGACCGCGGTACTCGTCGCCGTGGTCGTCGGGGCGGCCGTCGGACAGCGTCACCAGCAGCTTGTGGCGAGCGTTCTGGCCGTGCAGCAGGTGCGAAAGGTGGCGCACGGCAACCCCCATGCGCGTGTAATCACGCGCCTCGATGCCGGCGATGCGCCGCCGCGTCGCCGCGTCGTAGCGTTCGTCGAAGGTCTTGATGCGGTAGATGTCGCAGCGCGTGCGTGTCCAGCCGGAAAAACCGTAGATCGCGTAGCGGTCGCCCAGCGCCTCGATCGCCTCGCACAGCAGCACCAGCGATTCGCGCTCGGCATCGTTGACCCAGCCCTTGGTCGAGCCGCTCATGTCCACCATGAACATCACGGCCAGCGAACGTTCGATCTGGCGCCGATGGATGAACAGGCGCGGCGAGGGTTCGCTGCCGCTCTTGCGGTCGGCGCGCGCCTCGACCTGGGCATCGAGGTCGATCTCCTCGCCATCGAGCTGGCGCCGCTCGGCCTTGTCCTCGCCGCGCAGGGCCTCGAAGCGGCGGCGGATGCTGCGGATCAGATGCGCGTGGCGACTGCGCACCTCATCCACCCAGGCATCCTCACCGGCCGGACCTTCGGTCTCGTACAGGTGGCACCAGTCGCGACGCCAGGCGACGCGCCGGTAGTCCCACTCGTCATAGACCGCATCGGGCTTGCCGGTAACGGCAGCGACGGCGGACTCGCCCTCGTCACGCTCCTCGGGCTGCCAGGCGCCGGGCCCGGCGGGCTTGAGGATTTCCGGCGGAATGACGTCGAGATCCTGGGCCAGCGACTGCGCGGCAGCCTGCGCGTCCGGCGGCAGGCCCTGGACATCGCCGGCCTGCAAATCGGCCGGCACCGTGTCGCCTTCGGCGGCCAGCGGCGGATGGGATTCGTCGCCGGCACCGCCACGGCTGTGCGGATCATTGGCGCGCAGGATGTTGAGCGCACGGCGCAGCGTCGCCGAGTCGCGCGCGATGCGGGCAGCGCGCAGGCGCCGCGCCGCGACCGGATCCATGGCGCCGACATGAAGGAATTTCGGTGTCTCGCCAGCGCCGACCCTGCGCCGTTCGGCAACCCAGCGCAGGCTGTCGGCGGCGGTTGCCGCGGGCCGCGCCAGGTCCGCCGCGGCGGCAACAAGTTCCTCCGGCCAGGGTCCGCGCAGGGCGCGAATGTCACGCGCCAGACCCGGCAACTCGTCGACCAGCCGCGCCTCCAGACGCATCGCCTCGAACAGCGCATACCAGGCCAGCGCCCGTTCGCGGTCATCCCACTGCGCCAGTTCCGGTTCGGGATCGACGTTAAAGCTGCCGAAGCGGGCCTGCGCCCAAAGCATCACCGCGAGTTGGGTGTAAAGACGCCGGTTGCCGCCGGCATCAGGCGCCAGCGCCAAGGATTCGGGCAACCAGAGGGTTTCGCCGTCGGTCCAGGTGCGTGCACCAACGGCAAGCCGCAGCGGCCGGCCATGCAGCGCCTGCAGCACGCACCCGAGTCGCGCCTCGATGTCGGCAAAACTCACGCGCTGCGGCGCCGGGATGGCATTTTTTCGCAGCACGCGCGCCGCATCGGCCAGGGCGGCACGCGCGGCCTCGAGGCCGCCACGATCGAAGCCATCGAGCCCGGCACGCGCCAGGCCGGCGAGTCGATCACCCAGTTCGGCGGCATGCTCCGCTCCCTGCACGGCGATCAGCCAGCCCAGTTCGTTAGAGCTTTGCGCGGCAATGCCAACCCAGCGCAGCAAGCATTCCTGGTGCTCGCGCGGCACCGCTTCGAGCTGCGTCGCGGCTTCCTTTGGCGAGCGCTGGCGCAGCTTGAGCAGCAGCATCTGGTCGAGCCGCTCCTCGATTTCGTGGGCGAAGAGCTTGCGCTGCCCCATCAAAAAACGGCGGCGATCAGATCATCCAGCGCGTTGCGCGTATCGGGTTCGTCGGCCAGCGGTCGGGCGATGGCGGCGGTGCAGGCAACGACCGGGTTCATGCCGCGGGCGATCAGCTGCGCCGCGTGCACCAGCAGGCGGGTGCCGGCGCCCTCGTCCAGGCCGGCGCCCTTGAGCTTGCGCGTCAGGCCGCCAAGCTTGACCAGCTTCTGCGCCGTGGCTTCATCGACACCGCCTTCGTGGGCGACGATGCGAGCCTCGAGCGCGGCGTCCGGGTAATCAAAATCGAGCGCGACGAAGCGCTGCCGCGTGCTCGGCTTCATTTCCTTGAGCACGCTCTGGTAGCCGGGGTTGTAGGAAATCACCAGCATGAAATCGGCATGGGCGGCGAGATATTCGCCGTGCTTTTCCACCGGCAGCGCACGCCGCGAATCGGTCAGCGGATGGATCACCACGGTCGTGTCCTTGCGCGCTTCGACGATCTCGTCGAGGTAGCAGATGGCCCCGGCGCGCACCGCCGCGGTCAGCGGGCCGTCGAGCCACAGCGTCTCGTCGCCGGCGATCAGGTAGCGGCCGACCAGGTCGGCGGTGGTCAGGTCGTCGTGGCAGGCGACGGTGACCAACGGCCTGCCTAGCTTCCAGGCCATGTGCTCGACGAAGCGCGTCTTGCCGCATCCGGTGGGACCCTTCAGCATCACCGGCAGGCGGCTTTGCGCGGCGGCGGCAAACACCTCGACCTCGTCGCCGACCACATGGTAGTAGGGCTCCTCGGTGGCGCGCGTGAGGGGCGTGGCAAGCGTGACAGTTTTGGCGGAATTCATCGGGCAAGCTACTTTGGTTTGGCCTGCTTGGCTTCTTCGGCAAGGCGCAGTTTCAATTCACGCAGGCGGGCATCGACCCGCGACTGCTCGTAAAAATTGCCGTCGCCGGATTTCTGCGCCAGCTCCATTTGCTCCACCGCCAGGGGCAACTGGCCCAGCAGCAGGTAGGACTCGGCCTGGGCGCGGTGCTGCTGCAGGCGCTTGCCGAGCATGGCATAGGTTTTGGCCTGCAGCGCATGTGCCCTGGCATCCGAGGGATAGCTCAACAGGTCGTCTTCGATCAGCGTTATTGCATCCTGCGCCTGGCGACCTTCCAGCAGCGCCTCGACCAGGCCATAGACGATGGCACGCTCCTGCGGATAACGCGGCTGCGCCTCGCGCAGGATCCTCACCGCGCCCGCCACGTCACCCTGCTTCAGGCGCAGCTGCGCCGCCAGCGTCTCGATCATCGGCGATTGCGCCTTGAGCCGGCGCAACTCCGCCAGTTCCGCCTCTGCGCCGGCGAGCTTGCCATCGCGCAGGCGTGCCTGGGCCAGGCCATAGCGCACGGCGATCTCCGCGCCCGAGAAATTTCGATCGCGCAGGCGCGATTCGAAATCGGTGACGGCATCGCGCGCCGCGCCTTCCTTCGAGCGCAGCTTGGCCCGCACCAGCTGGAATTCGAGCGAATCCGCCGCCTGCCGGTAGGGCCGTGACTGGATGCGGTTGCCCATGTCGGCAAGCCGCTCGGTGGTAAGGGGATGGGTGCGCAAGTAGCCGGGCGCGTTGTTCTCGTAGAGCCGGCCGAACTTCTGCAGGCGCTCGAAAAAGCCGCTCATGCCGCGGATGTCGAAGCCCGAGCGTTCGAGCAGGAACAGGCCCACGCGGTCAGCCTCGCGCTCGAAATCGCGCGAGTAGTTGAGCTGGTTCTGGATCGAGGCCCCCTGCCCGGCCATCACCGCTCCGACCGCCAGGTCGGGATTGCTGCGCGCGGCAAAAATCGCCACGGCCAGCGCCAGCAGGCTGCTGACCTGGCCCTGCCCCGCCTTGTTGATCAGGCGCGCCAGGTGGCGCTGGGTGACGTGCGAAATTTCGTGGGCGAGAACCGAGGCCAGTTCCGATTCCGAGGCCGCGGCGAGGATCAGCCCGGTGTGTACGCCAATGTAACCGCCGGGCATGGCAAAGGCGTTGAGCGTGGAATCCTTGAGGGCGAAAAATTCGAATTCCTGGCGCGACTCCGAGCTTTGGGCGGCCAGGCGATTGCCCAGTCGATTGAGGTAGGCATTGATTTCCGCGTCATCAAGCCAAGCCGGGTCGCGCCGGATGTCGTGCATGATGGATTCGCCGATGCGTCGTTCGGCAGCCGGCGAAAAGTCGGTCTGCGCCGCCTCGCCCAGGTCGGGCAGGCCTTCGGCGACCGACAGGGGCGGCGCCGCCACGATGCCAAGGACAAGCACGGCGACGCTGGCAAGCAGGTGCGGTTTCATATCGCTATGATAGCGGCTCGCGAAAAACCGGTTGTGACAGCATATTTCATGAAAGCCACCCGCAAATCTTCCAGCAAGGCCGCGCCCGGCGCAGCCTCGTCGCCACTGACCCACTTTGACCCGGCCGGCCAGGCCCACATGGTCGACGTCGGCGCCAAGGCCGAAACCGCCCGCGTGGCGCGTGCCAGCGGGCAGATCCGCATGGCGCCCGCCACCTTCGAACTGATCCGCAGCGGCAGCGCCAAAAAGGGCGACGTGCTGGGCATCGCCCGCATCGCTGCGATCCAGGCCTCCAAGCGCACGTCCGAGCTGATCCCGCTGTGCCACCCGCTGGCGCTGACCCGCGTAGCCGCCGAGTTCACGCTGGATGAAAAGAAGCATCGCGTGACCCTGGAAGTTACCGCAGAGACACACGGCCGCACCGGCGTGGAAATGGAGGCACTGACGGCCGTATCCGTCGGCCTGCTGACCATTTACGACATGTGCAAGGCGGCCGACCGCGGCATGGTCATCGCAGACATCAAGCTGCTGGAAAAGATCGGCGGAAAATCGGGACACTGGACGGTAAAGTGAAAGACAACAATCCGTCACGCGCCGTGGCCTGGTGGCTGTTCATCTGCTGCGCCATGGTGTTTGCCACCATGGTCGTGGGCGGCATAACACGCCTTACGCACTCGGGCCTTTCGATCGTCGAGTGGAAGCCGCTGATCGGCGCCCTGCCCCCGCTGTCGGAATCCCACTGGCTGGAGCTGTTCGCCAAATACCAGCAGACGCCGGAGTTCCAGAAGGTCAATCACGACATGACCCTGGACGGCTTCAAGTTCATTTTCTGGTGGGAGTGGGCGCACCGGCTGTCCGGCCGCCTTATCGGCGTGGTGTTCCTGCTGCCCTACCTGTTCTTCCTCGCCCGCGGCTACCTCAAGGGTGCGCTGGCGGCCAAGGTCTTCGGCTTCTTCATCCTTGGTGGCCTGCAGGGCGCAATGGGCTGGTACATGGTCAAGAGCGGGCTGGTGGACGACCCGCGCGTTTCGCAATATCGCCTCGCCGCCCACCTGGGGCTGGCCTTCATCCTGTTCGGCCTGATGTTCTGGACCGCGCTGGGCATGCTGCAGCCACGCGCCGTATCGCCGGCGCCGTCCCACAAGGGGATACCGCTTCGCATAACTCTTACCCATCGCCTCGGCAACGGGCTGGTGGCGCTGGTATTCCTCATGGTGCTCACCGGCGCACTGGTAGCCGGCATTCGCGCCGGCCTGGCCTACAACACTTTCCCGCTGATGAACGGCCACTTCCTGCCACCCGAAAGCTTCATGGTCGAGCCGTGGTGGCTGAACTTTTTCACCAACATGGCACTGGTGCAGTTCGACCACCGCCTGATCGCATGGGCCCTGATGGGCCTGATCCCCTGGCTGGCCTGGCGCATCTGGAACGAGCAACCGGCGGCGCGCGTGCCCGCGATGGTGCTGGTGCTGTGGCTGGCCGTGCAGGTCACGCTCGGTATCGCCACCCTGCTGCTGCAGGTGCCGGTGGCCCTGGGCGCTGCCCACCAGGCCGGAGCGATGGTCTTGTTCGGCATTCTGCTGTGGGCCATCCACACCCACCGCCGCGCCTGATTTACTCGTAACGCACCTCGACGATATCCAGTTCGCGCAAGCCGCCAGGGCTGTCGAAGCGCACCGTATCGCCCTCGCGCGCTTTGATCAGGGCACGCGCCAGCGGCGAGATCCAGCTGATCATGCCCTGGCTGGCATTGGCCTCGTCGATGCCGACGATCTGGTAGGTGGCCTCGTTGCCTTCCGCGTCGCACACCGTGACCGTGGCGGCGAAAAATACCTGTTCGACATTCTGCTGTTCCGCGGGATCGACGATCACCGCGGTTTCCAGGCGCTTGGCAAGAAAACGGATGCGCCGGTCGATCTCGCGCAGGCGCTTTTTGCCGTAGATATAGTCGCCGTTTTCGGAGCGGTCGCCGTTGCCGGCCGCCCAGGACACCACTTGCACGATGGCCGGACGCTCGACCTTGACCAGGTGCTCGAACTCGGTGCGGATCTGTGCATGACCGCGCTTGGTCATGTAGTTGCGGGTGCCGGCAGGAATCTGCGCCTCGGGCGCTTCGTCCTCGTCGTCATCCTCGGATTCCTTGACAAAAGCCTTGTTCATTTCGTGGAATTCATGGGTGGTCGCGGATGTTAGCATCCGGTTCATCATGAACGTCACCGCACCCGGCGCCCAGCGCTCCCTATCGGCCGTCCTCGCCTACGCGGCACTGATCGTCTGCGTGGCGATGGGCATCCGCCATACCTTCGGCCTCTTCCTCACGCCGATGAGCATGGAGCACCAGTGGAACCGCGAGGTGTTCTCCTTTGCACTGGCCTTGCAAAACCTGATGTGGGGCGCGACCCAGCCCTTCGCCGGCTTCCTTGCCGACCGCTATGGCGCGCGCCGCGTGCTCTGGGGGGCGAGCGCCATGTATGCGCTGGGCCTTGTAGGCATGGCCTACGCCAGCACCGGCACCGGGCTTGCGGCCAGCGCCGGCCTGCTGATCGGCGCGGCGCAAAGCGGCTGCACCTACAGCGTAGTGTTCGCCGCGCTCGGCGCGCTGGTGCCGGAATCGCGCCGCGCCTGGGCCATGGGCGTGGTCGCCGCAGCCGGCTCATTCGGCCAGTTCCTGATGATCCCGGTGGCATCACAACTGATCGGCGGCATGGGCTGGTTCGGCACCCTGCTGGTTTTCTCTGCCGCCGCGCTACTGATCATGCCGCTGGGCAGCGCGCTGACCCGGGGCCTCGCCGCCACGGCGGCAACCCGCGGCCAGACCGGGCTCGAAGCGCTGCGCGAGGCGGGGCGGGAAAAGGGCTATCTGCTGCTCAACGTCGGTTACTTCGTCTGCGGCTTCCAGGTGGTGTTCATCGGCGTGCATTTCCCCACCTATCTGCTGGACAAGGGCCTCGGCCCCGAGGTGGGCATGACCTCGCTGGCGCTGATCGGCCTGTTCAACGTCTTCGGCAGCTACACGGCAGGGCAGCTGGGAAACCGCTACCCGAAGCGCCACCTGCTTGCGGCGATCTATTTCGCCCGCAGCGTGGCGATCTCCATCTTCCTCTGGCTGCCGCTGACGCCGATTTCCGCCTATGTCTTCGCGGCGACCATGGGCCTGCTCTGGCTATCCACGGTGCCGCTGACCAACGCCATCGTCGCCCAGGTGTTCGGCGTGCGCTTCCTCGGCATGCTCTCCGGGCTGGTGTTCTTCAGCCACCAGGTGGGCAGCTTCCTTGGCGTCTGGCTGGGCGGCAAGCTGTTCGATGCCACCGGCTCCTACAACACCATCTGGGGCATCTGCATCCTGCTCGGTTTGGTCGCGGCGGCCTGCCATTTCCCGATCGACGAACGCAGGCTCGACGCGCGCCAGCCAGTCCCCGCCTGAGACCCGAGGAACCGTCAAGCCACGATTTGACGGCCGATTCCGGCCCTGCTCTGCGTCCGCGGACATTTCTCTCGCGCCGCCCGCAAATAGGCCGAAGAACCCCTTCCAGCTTGCGAAAACGGGGCCTGCGCGGACGGCTAGGATAGGCGCCATGCCACGTCAGGTTGAACTCTACGAAGAAATGGGCCGCATCTCGTCAGTGATGGTCGATGCCGCACGCGCCGGCGAATGGGAACGGCTGATCGAGCTCGAATCCGGGGTTGCCCGCCTGCGCGACGCACTGATGACCCTGCCCGCCGAAACCGGCGGGGCGCCTGCCGACCTGGACCGGCGTCGCCAGCTGATCGAACGCATTCTCGATGACGATGCCGAGATCCGCCGCCATACCGAGCCCTGGATGGAGCATGTGCGCCACCTGCTGGGGGACAACCGGCGCCTGCGCGAGCTGCAACGCGCCTATGCGGCGGCCACCACCGCGCCGGGCGACGGCACCTGAATCAGCGCGCAGTCGCGCCCGCTTGCGCCTGCTTGTACAACGGCATCACGGCAGGCAGCTGCTTTTCGATTTCCCTGATCCGCTGATCACCCGCCGGGTGGGTGGACAGGAACTCGAGCGGAGCTCGGGCGTTGGCCGCCGTCATCTTCTGCCATAGCGTGACGCCGGCGCGCGGATCGAAGCCGGATCGCGCGGCGAGATCCAGCCCGACCACGTCGGCCTCGGATTCGTCGTCGCGCGAGAACTTCAGCGACAGCAGGTTGCCGCCAAGCTGAAAAGCCCCGGCATAACGGCCGCCGCCGACCAGTTCGCCGAGGATGTTGGCGCCCAGTTGGGTCAACTGGCCTTTGGCCATGCGCTCACGTGCATGCTCGCGCAGGGCGTGGGCGATCTCGTGGCCCATCACCATCGCCACCTCGTCGTCGGTGAGCTTGAGCGTATCGAGGATGCCGGTGTAAAAAGCGATCTTGCCGCCGGGCATGCAAAAGGCATTGATCTGCTTCGAGCCGATCAGGTTGACCTCCCACTTCCACTGCCCGGCGCGCGGATTGAAGCGGCCGACGTGAGGAATCATGCGCGCGGCGATGGCGCGCAGGCGCCGGACCTGCGGATGATCGTCAGGGCCCAGCGCCTGCTTGGCAGCCGCCTGGCGCTTAAGCTGATCGTATTCCTGCGCCGCCTGCTTTTCGATCGTTCCCGCCGGCACCAGGTTGCGCATGGCCGAAGGCTTGCCGACATCCACCCCATCGGCTGCTGCGGCCGGCAAGGCCAGGCACAACAGCAAAGCCGCGAGCAGCCCGCGCATGGCCCTACTCGCCCTCACCACCCAGCACCTCGACGAGCTGCGCCAGCAGTTGCGAAAGCTCGCCGCTCATCAACGTGAAGTTGGCGGCAAAGAGGTCGTCGGCGTTTTCCGCCTGGCGCTCGGCGTCTTCCTTGATCATGTCGAGGAAGCTGACTTTCTTCACCTGCATCTGCTCGGTGAGGACGAAAGAGACGCGGTCATTCCAGGTCAGCGCCAGGCGCGTGGCCGCCTTGCCGCTGGCGATGTGGTTGCGCACCTCTTCGCTGTCAAGGCTGTGGCGTACGTAGCGCACCGCCGGCCGTTCGTCGGCCGCCGCCTGCAGCTCGCAATCGCGGTCGATGGTGAAGCTGCCGGGGGCCGCGCCGGTGGCCAGCCATTGCGTCATTGCCGTGGCCGGCGCAACCTGGGTTTTGACCAGGGTCAGGGGCAGCTCGCCGAGCGACAGCTTGAGCTGCTCCATCACCTCGTCGGCACGCGTGGGCGATGAGGCATCGACCAGCAGCCAGCGATTCACCGGATCGATCCAGACGTAGGTCAGGCCGCGCTTGACGAAGGCGCGCGGCAACAGTTCTGATTCGACCTGGTCGGTGATTTCGCGGCGCTGCTTGCGCCCGGGCTTGTAGCCCTGCGCTGCCTCGATCTGCTCGAGCTTGGCCTGCGCATACTGGCGCACCACCGAGACCGGCAGCAGCTTCTGCTCGACGCCCAGCGCAATCAGCTGCTGGCGGGCAACGCTGAACACCAGCTCGCCGTCCTCCCCGCGTGGCGGCACCCAGCCTCGCGCCGTCCGGTCAGTGGCGCCGCAGCCCTGAAAAATGCCGGTCTGCAGGGCCTGGGCGAGGGCCTCGGTGCTGTAGGTCCAGTCGGAACCCAGGCGGAAAATCTGGAGATTGCGAAACCACATGATGGGAAGTTTTGCCTCAGGGGAAGGTAGGTCGGGATCCGTGCCGCGGCTACGGAAGGATTCACGCCGCGGCAAACCGCCAGGTCAGCGGCTGCGAAACGCATCCAGCCATTCTAACTTCCGCCGCCGGCCCTCGGCGACCTGCTCCGGCGTCATGAGTGTTTCGGCGTATTTCAGGTTCGCGGCACCGGCCTCGTTGCCGGCGTCGGCGGAAAGTCCAAACCACTTGTGGGCTTCCTCATAGTCGGGCTCGCGGACTTCGCCACGGGCGACGATCAGGCCAAGCATGCACTGCGCCTCGGCGACGCCCTGTTCGGCTGCCAGCAGATACAGGGATTCCGCCCGCTCAAGGTCTTCTTCCACGCCGAGGCCCTTGTAGTAGAGGTAAGCCAGATTGTGCTGCGCCTCTGCGTCCCCTTTCTTCACGGCATTTTCCCAGAGAAATTTGGCCTTCGAATAACTCTGTGCCACCCCTTCGCCATTGGCATACTTGAGGCCCAGAGCCGCCTGCGCCGGCGCGAATCCGGCCTTCGCCGCCTTGGTCAGCCACTTCTGCGCCTCGGCCTCGTCCTCATCCACGCCGAGCCCCTTCTGATACGCCCGGGCGATGTTCCATTGCGCCCGCAGGTCCCCCTGACGAGCCGCCTTGAGGTAGGCATCGAAAGCCATGCTGAGGTCCTGCTCGACCCCCTCGCCGGTCGCATATTTCCTGGCCAGCTTGACGTGGGCTTCGACCAAGCCCATTTTCGCAGCCTTGAGATACAAGCTGGTATCCGTTTCGCCGGAACGCCCCTCCCGCAGGGCAGCCAGTTTCAGCAGGGCTTCGCCTTCTCCCTGGTCAGCCGCCTGGGCGTACCAGTATTCGGCGTCCATCCCGTCCCTGGTCACGATATGTCCGTCTTCGATCAAAGTCCCGAGCCGGAACTGGGCCCGGGCGTAGCCCTGCTCCGCGGCCTGCAGGTACCAGGAACTGGCAAGCTTGTAGTTCTGCTTCAGCCCCTGGCCAAGCGCATATTTGTTGCCGAGCACGCATTGCGCCGGAGCGTAGCCTTGCTCAGCCGACTCTCGATACAGTGCCAGCGCCTGGCGGGTATCCTGTTCGACGCCCTGACCGCTCGCGTAGAGCAGTCCGAGGCGATATTGCGCTTCGGCATCTCCCTTGTCGGCCGATGCGCGCAGCGACTTTGCGATATCACCGGCATCGCGGACTGCCATGACTATCCCTTGCGTGAAGTGCCGGAACGCTGGAACCGCGCCGAATTCGACGACCCGAGTTGTCCCTGAACGGGCAGCATATTACAGATCCGGATCGTGATTGGTAAAAAACCGGAATCTCATTCCGTTTCGCCGGAACCGGCAAAAAGAATGCCGGTTCCACACGCGGTGGCCCCGGCATTCCTTGTATTGCATTGCCCAACCGCTATCCCGTCGGATCGTGGTGCAGTTTGACGCCGATCAGGAGCTGCGCGTCGCCATCGTTGAGCACCTCGTAGGTTTCCCCGTTGATCACCGTCGTTCCTGCATTGGTCCAGTGTTCGGCGTCGGTCATCTTCACCGTATCGTTGGCATCGCCCTGGATCATCAGCTGGACATGTCCGGAACCGGTCTGATCGTTCACCACGAGGTCGTGCTGCCCGAACCTCTCGACTGCCTTGGTATCGATTATCAACGTATCGGCATGCCCACCAGCTCCGCCAAGATCGATGTGCGACAGATCGCCGCCCACAAGAGCCCCAACATCCAACTGCGAAGCTTCGCTCTTGGTCAAATCTGTCACTTGACCAGTTGCCTTGCTCATCGCCAACCAAACATCTGCCAACGCGTGAGCTGTACCATCAGCCGTAGTGAAATTCGACTCCAACCCGATCCAATTGCCGTTTTCAACGATCGAGGTGGAGTGGGCATCGACATCGAGCCGAACGATGCCCAATGAATCCAGGCTATGCAGCTCGCCGGGATCAGTTGCACCATTCTGGTTGCCATCGACCCATACGCTCAACTCGTTGTAGGCGCCATCCTGGAAATCAATAACGCAATCATGGTTGCTATCCAGCGATTGCAATGCGTCGAAGCCGTCGCGGGCCGTATTGCCGTCCTCCTTCCGGAAGGCGGTACCAAACAGCTCTGCACCGCTATTTATCTTTCCATCGTGATTCCGATCAAGCGCCAGGAAGCCATCACTTGCCGACACCCATCCAACATTATGGACATGCCCGGTTCCGTCAAGATCGAACGCTACTCCAGCACTCTTGCCTACGGTATGCACACCATCGCCATTAAGATCAAGAACCAGCGGTGACGTTGTCAATACCTCGATCTGGGCGATCGACATCGACTGAATCTGTGTGGACGTGAGCGCGTCGGCTTGGGCCATCGTCAGATTGCCAAGGGTCGTGGTGTCGAGCCCCGATATCTGTACCGTTGTCAGCGCCTGAATATCGGTGGTCTCGAGAGCCTGAAGATTGGTTGTACTCAATCCCGCCAGTTGGGTGGTAGACAGGGCAGCAACCTGGGTAGACGTAAGCACGGCAATATCTGTCGTACTCAGGCTATTAAGTTGCGTGGTATTAAGACCATTGACCTGGGTGCTGGTCAGCCCGGCAATCTGGGTGGTAGTCAAGGCATTGAACGTTGCCGTATCAAGGCCATTCAATTGCGTTGTGGTCAGGGTACGAATGAACGCGGTCGGCAAGATACTGAGTTCGGTCGTACCCAAATTAACTAGCGCTGTAGTAGTAAGACCTTGAACGGTTCCAGCGGTTAGATTCATGAGCTGCGTAGTCGTGAAGTCTTGCAAGGTCGTCGAATCCAGTGCATTGAGCTGAGTTGTGGTCAGCGCCATGATCTGCGTCGCCGTCAGGGCCTGCAGATCCGTCGTCTCCAGGTTGCCCAGCGTGGCCGTAGTCAGGCCCTGTACTTGCGTCGTGCTCAGCCCCGCCACCTGCGTGCTGGTCAGATTACCCAGCATCGTCGTAGTCAGCGAATTCAGCGTCGTAGTCGTCAGTGCCTGCACCTGCGTCGCCGTCAGCGCCTGCAGGTCCGTCGTCTCCAGGTTGCCCAGCGTGACCGTGGTCAGACCCTGCACTTGCGTCGTGCTCAGCCCCGCCACCT
>CAJBYR010000119.1 GCA_903959855.1 uncultured beta proteobacterium | reverse complement strand
GAGGACGTCAGCGGCTATGGGGCCGGCGCATTCATAAAGAGCCAGAGCAACGTCAATGTTACGGCGACTGGCAGCGTTGTGCTCCAGGGCGGCAGTGCGGGTACCGCGTATTACGGTGATGGTTTTTACGGCGGGTCCGCCGCAATCATGTCGGAAGGGACGCAGACAATAACGGCCAGAAACATAACGCTTCAGGCCGGTGCCTCGGGCCACGACAACCTGGCGATGCTATGGGCCTACGGCGACCAGATTGTGAGCGTCGGCAACGGTGGTGCGGGGACACTGGCCATCTACGGCGGCGGCTCGATCGGAAGCTCCAACAACTTTGCCGGGATCGAGCACGGCGACGAAGACATGGGCAACAGGACCGGTTCCGGCAATCAGACGATCAACCTGACCAACGGCAGCGCCCTGCTGATGGTCGGCGGTGCCGGAACCGGCAATCTTGGCGACAGCGAAGGCGGTTGCTCACCGAGCTGCTTCACCAGCAATAACTTCGCCGGCATCGGCAACCACTCCGGCGGCACGACGATCACGACGACGGGCACAGGAAGTTCGATCACCCTTGTTGGTGGCGGTGCCGCGGGCGACTACGGCTACAACGGCGCCCGCCTCGAAAGCTATGGTGGCGTAACTATCGGTTCGTCAGCGAATAGGATCGGCACCGTTATCCTGACGGGCGGTAACGCTGGCGGACAACTCGGGTTCGATGGTTCCGGCAAGCCAAACCAGGTCGACAATGGCGCCGGCATAAGCACCGAGAACAACGGCGCCGGCAACCTCACGATCTATGCCGGATCGATCTCGCTGAATGGCGGGAGCGCGAACTACGGTGGTGCCTATATCGGTGGTGGCAGCCAAGTCACCATCGACACCACGGGCAACCTGACGCTGACGGGCGGTTCCGGCACGAACCAGACGGGCTATGGCGGCTTGAAATGGATAGCGGATTCAGCGGCGATTGGTAGCCAGGAGCATTCGCCGACGATAAATCTGAATGTTGGCGGCAACCTGATCCTTACCGGAGGTTCAGGCAGTGGATCCATGGCGATGATCGGATCAATCGCCAGTGCCGCGGCCGTCAATATTCATTCCGCGGGCAATGTCTCGGTCACGTCCAATACCGGATCGGCCGGCATCGGGTCGCTTTATGGCTACGGCGGTTTTGTAAACGTCACGGCGGGCCAGGACATAGCTTTTGGGAACAACATCGGCGTAACGGGTTCCACCGTCTATGGGGCAATGAACCTCACGCTGCTGGCGCAGCGCGATATCGCGCTTGGGCAGGCTAGCCACGACCTTTATGGCGGCAACCTGTCGCTGATGGCGGGTTGGGACGGGAACACCATATCACCGGCGCTGGCCACCGGCGCGGTGCCCGGCGGCGGCTATGGCGGCAGCATTGCGCTGACCGGGACGAATTTAATCACCCGCGGTACCGGCACGATGGCTGTATCCGCCTACGGCGCATTGACCATCGCCGCCACCAGCACCGGGAATGCGTCGCTAAACAATGCGGGCGCTGGCGCCATGACGGTTTTAGCCCGTGACATTACGTTGACGGGTGCTTATGGCGGCTCTGCCTTTATCGGAATGGACGGCGCCGGTACGCAGACGGTGACGGCAACGAATGCCCTGACCCTGAATGGAGCGGCTTCTCGCGCGGGCTTGAACATGGGTAATGCCTTGATTCGAGGTAATTTTATAGGTTCAGTGCTTGGTACACAGCACATCAGCGCGCACCAGATCACTCTGAACGCAGGTGGCAGCGGCGGGCCCGGTTCCAAGGACGGCAACTATGTGTTTATCAGGGGCTCTGGCACGCAAACCATCGACATTACCGGCAGCAATGGGGGCATCGCCCTATACGGTGGTGGCGCCGGTACCTCGGGTGGATCGGACAACTTTGCGCAAATTTGGCAGTCCGCCGCCTATGGCAGCCAGACGATAAATTTGAATGGGGGCGCGACGGTCGCCGTTTTCGGCGGTAGTGGCAATGGCGTAAATGGTGGCCTCGGTTCGTGCAATGGCGATGCCAACTGCGGCACCGGACACCCGGCATCGAACAACTCCGCCGGCATCCTGAGCGCCGGAACTTCCGCCTATGGAGGCTTGACGCTCAATTTCGTATCCGGCGGCGCGCTCACCCTGCAGGGTGGCAGCAACGGGGTCAAGAACAATGCCTATATATCCAATTTCGGTACGGCAACGGGCAGTCAGCAGATCCTCGGCGCGCCAGTAATCACCCTGACGGGTGGCACCTCAGGTGGTGATGCCGTGACTGCGGTCGACGGCAACCGGTATCTCGTGAACAGCGCGTCGATCTGGGCACCTTCCGGAGCGCAGTCGATTTCGGCGGCTTCGTTAACGCTAAATGGCGCTGGTGCGGGAGCAAGTGCAGGTGCGAATGCCGACGCGTGGGTTGGCGGGCAGTCGCAGACGATCAATGTCACCGGCGCCATTGCATTGAACGCGGGCGCCACTGCGCATTCGCCGGTCGGGATCCAGAGCCTGGGCAATCAGACGATTACTGCGGCATCGCTTGATCTTCTTGCCGGGAGTGACGGCCACGGCAACAAGGCGGTTGTGATCGGAAACGGGATTCAGACGGTTACGCTGACCGGTACTGGCAATGTCCTGACCATGACCGGTGGCAGCGGTGCGAGCACCTACGACAACTATGCCCAGGTGCAGCAGTTGGCGGCTGGTGGTACGCAGACGATTTCACTGACAAACGCCGGCGGCGGAAATGTCGTGATCACGGGCGGCTCCGGCGGTGGCACCGCCGCTTCGGCCCCGGCAGGATGCGCGGCTGCTGTTCCAGGTGACCCGTGCTATGGCGCCGCGATTGCGCACAATAATGCCGGGCTCTACAGCGGCGGCTCCGGCGGCCAAACGCTGGCCTTCGGGTACGGCGGCGGACTGTCGATGTATGGCGGTAGCGTCGGCAACCAGAACAACGCATTCATCCTGAACATATACGGCGGCCAGACGATTGCCGGCAACGCGGCATTGACCTTGGTTGGCGGCACCTCCGGCGGCGCATGGGTGCCGAGGCCGGATATCGGTTCATACCTGAGTAACTCTGCGGGAATACGCAGCGAGGCCACGGCGACTGCGCAGACGATCTACGGAAGTTCCATAACGATGGCTGGAGGTGCAGGCATCGGTGGTGCCGGGATAAGCTCGGCCGCGACGTCGGGGCAGTCGATAACCGTGACCGGCGCAGTTTCGCTGACAGGCGGCAGCGGCAGCTATGGCGGCACTACGCTTTTTGCCTATGGTGGTCCACAGACCCTAAGTGCGCAGTCGCTTGCCTTGGCGGGGGGGGCTGGAGGGCATGACAATGCCGCCGCAGTCGAAAGTAACTGGAACCAGTCGATCACCTTGTACGGTGGTGGCGACGCCCTTACGCTGACAGGTGGTAGCGGAGCTGGCGCCTATAACAACGGCGCCTTCGTCCGCGCAGGATCGATGGGCGGACAGCAGATCGCGCTTTATGGTGCTGGTGCAAACGTGGTTCTCCATGGCGGCTCCGGTAATGGGGTGCTTGGGCAACCGGAATCGGGCTGCGTCAATGCGATTGATGCTGCCGCCTGCGCGGCGAGCAACAACCGCGTGGCCATCGAGAACAACGGCAATATGGGCCAGACGATCGCGTTTTACGGCGGATCCGGCTCGCTGCAGATTTACGGCGGTGCGACTGGCCTTCGCAACAGCGCCAGCATCGAAAACTCCAATGACATGCTTCGGGTCGGATTCCAGCAAATCCTCGGCAATCCGGATATCCAGATCCGGGGCGGCTCGTCCGGTGGGCGCATGATTCTCGCCACCGCAAGCGGCGAGCCTTATTTCTCGGCAAACGAAGCCGCGATATTTTCGGATGCCAACCAGACGATCAATGCCGCAAGCCTTACGATGGTTGGGGGAAGCGGAGCTTCCACGGTTTCGCCGGCCGTGATTTCGTCTAGCGGCCAGTCCAACATCAACATCACTGGCACGATCCTGCTGCAGGGTGGTAATGGATCTGCAGCATCGGTGGCTTACGGTGGATCCATCGCCCCTGTGGCCCCGTGGTCACAGATTGCTACGGGTGTTGTCATAGGCGTGAGCGACAGCGCAAAGGCCGATATCACGATCAAGGCCAACAGCATTTCGGCGTACGGTGGAAGCGGAACATCCGGCGCCGTGATGATCGGCTCGATGACCTACGGTGCCAACGTCAGCATGGGCGCCTACGGGGACATCGTCCTGCAGGCGAATTCCGGGGCAGTTAGCATTGGATCTTCTGCGACGACTGCGCCGACCACCTATGGTGGTGTGGCGATTCAGATCGGTGCAGACCGTGATCTGATTATTGATGCGCTCGGTTCCGGTCAGCTTGGCATCGGTGCCAGCGCGATTCAAGCGATAGACACTGCCAGCGTCGGCTTGTATGGCGGGAGGAATCTGTCAATTAACGGATCTGGCAGCGGGTCCGTCCAAATCGGCACTTCGACCGCGATAACCCCGGTTAGCTTGGTTGCGGGCGCAAGTTCGGTTCCGGTTACCGGCACCTTCAGTCCGACGAACTACGGCAGCCTAACCCTTGGCACTGGCAGCACCTTATCGGCTTACGGCAGTTCCGCAGGAATTTCCGCTTACGGCAGCAGTTTGACCGGCGGGAACGTAACGCAAACCGGCGGCGCGATTTATGGCGGCTCGATCAACATGTCGGCGTCAAGGGACGTCAGCCTGGCAGGAAGGCTGCAGTCCAGCAGTTCCGGTCTCCAGTCCCTGAGCGTCACTGCGGGCAATGGAATGCCGGGGGGATATGGCGGCGATCTCACCCTGAATTCAGCCACCATGTCGGGCGTCGGGACTGTAACGCTGTCGGCATCCAACGCAACCGGCGCGCAGGGAAATATCATCCAAACGGGCTCAGGCTCGATTACTAGCACAGCAGGCGATGTCTACGTCCGGGCCGGGCGAGACGTCAGCCTGGTATCGCCGGTCAACTCCGCGGGACAGATCGATGTGCAAGCGGGTACGGCTCTCGGAGGTAGTGCTGCCAACGGCTATGGTGGAAACATCGCCGTCAGTGGCGACATTATCGACGGGCCTTCGCCGGGGGTTTACCTCAGGGCATATCGTGGCTTGTCGAAGGCGGGAACGATCAACCAGTCCGCCGGAACCATTTACGGCAGCACGGTGAACATCATTGGCGACAGTGATGTGACCTTGAGTGGCACCGTAACCGCTTCGGCCAATGCACTTACGGCAACGGCAGGCGACGGTAGCTATGGGGCAAACCTTTTCCTCAATGGCAGTGTGCTTGCAGGCTAC
Source organism: uncultured beta proteobacterium (assembly GCA_903959855.1). Lineage (GTDB taxonomy): Bacteria > Pseudomonadota > Gammaproteobacteria > Burkholderiales > Rhodocyclaceae > Sulfuritalea. The sequence continues at coordinate 10,152 of CAJBYR010000119.1, read as the reverse complement.
GGCGGTGTGACGCTGTCCGCGCACAATGCCACTGGCGGCCAAGGCATTATCAACCAGACAGGCGGCTCGATCGCCAGCGGCGGAATGAGTGTGACGATACGCTCTGGCGGCTCTACTACGCTGGCCGGGCCCGTGAACTCAGCCAGCACGGTTGATATTCTGGCGGGCGTCGACGCGATGGGGTCCACGCTAATTGGCAATGGCTACGGTGGCCGGCTGAGTGTTGGCGGAACGATAACAAGTGGAAGTGACATCAACCTGGTTGCCAGGGGGGGCAGCAATCCGTCTTCCGGGGCTTTCGCCAACTACGGTGGCAGTTCCGCTTTGGTCGCGGGAACTCGTTGGCGAGTCTTCTCTGACGACCCGGGTGGGTATTACGGTGGTGGATTGATACCCGGTTTTCGCGAATACTCGGCATCAGGCCTGGGTTCGGCCTATGGCGGTATTGGAAATGGTGTTCTCTTTAGCGTTAATCCTGCCGTTGCTTCGTTGTCCTTGAGCGGGACTACGGCAAAGCAATACGACCGGACTACCGCAGTAACCGACACTTCTTCGCTTTCCGTTGTCGCTGGAACTGCATATGGCGATTCCTACAGCGTCTCTGCCACGTATCAATTTGACGATTGGAATGCCGGTACTGGCAAGGGGGTTACGGCAATGATCGGGGCAATAATGCCTGGTCCTATCTTCACTAGTGGGGTGCCTGTCTATGGTCTTGGGTCGGGATCGTTTACCGGAGTTACCAGCACGAGCGCGACGATCGGGACGATCACGCCGGCGCCGCTGACGGTGACGGCGGTGACGGATAGCCGCGTATATAACGGGACGACGGTTTCGAGCGTAGCGCCGACGCTCAGTGGAACCACGTACGACGCAGTGCAGACGGCGGCGCTCCAGAGTTTTGACAGCAGGAACGCGGGTACGGGCAAGACGCTGACGGCGAGTGGGCTGCTGATAAACGACGGCAATGGCGGCAACAACTACACGATCAGCTACGTCACCAACACGAGTGGCGCGATTAGTGCGGCGCCGCTGATGGTTAGCACGGGAGCGGTGACGAAGCAGTACACCGGTGCTCTGGACATGGTGGGAGCGACCGGGCAAGGCGCGGTGGTCGTGGGCGGTACGTTGTACAGCGGCGATAGCCTGAGTGGAGGCACGTTTGCCTACACGGACAAAAACGTTGGACTGGGCACCAAGACCGTGACGGTGAATGGCGTCACGGTGGGTGATGGGACCAACTTTGGCAACTACAACGTCAGTTACCAGTCGAATGCTGCGAGCACGATTACGCAACTTGCCTCAGTTAACTGGGTTGGCGGAACGTCCGGCAACTGGTCGTCTGCGGCCAATTGGACCGGCGGGGCGATTCCGGATGGGGCGAACGTGGCGGCGGTAACGATCGGTTCGGGCAAGACAGTGACCTTCGATGGAGCCAATCCTGCAACAACCCTTACCAGCCTGTCTTCTACCGGCGCCTCGTTGATCGTGTCCGGTAGCAGTTTGGGCGTCAACTCGTCTGTGACCCTCGCAAACTTCCAGCAGGGTGCGGGTAACTTCAGTTCGGGCGGGCTGAATATCACCCAGAGTTTCAGCCAGCTGACCGGCGCCGGTGTGCTTCAGCTTTCAGGTCAATTGGACATTAATCAGAACTCTGTTGCAGGTAGCCTGACCGTCAAGCACGGAGCACCACTGTCACTTGGCACGATTACAGTTGGAAGTGGCAACTTCAACCTAGATAATACGGGTGGTGTGACGACTGGCAGTTCCCCGATTGGTGTCCCTAACGGAAGCGCTTCTCTTACTGCTCGTAGCCCAATCACAATCGGCAGTGGCGGGATTTCCGCCGGCAATGGTGTGACGCTATCGGCGCCTACAGCTAATTCTGGCAGTACGATTACTGTGGGTGGTGCAGTTTCCGGCGGTACGGGTGCGGTGGCATTGAATTCCTACGGAACCATTACGCAGAACGCCAACGTCTCGGGTTCAAGTATCAGCTTGAACAGCACGGGCGGCAACGTGGCGCTTTCACCTGGTGTGACCAATACGGTTCCTGCGGGGGGGGCGATTGTTGTTGCAGCCTCGCCTACAAACGGAACGGTGACGTCATCTCCATCGAACTTTAGCGGCGCGACGCCGACCGTCACGGATGGCTCCGGCACCATTGCGGCTACTTCTACGGCAACCAACACTTCGACTACTGTAAATACGATTACGACGGCACTTAATACTGTCACCTCCGGGCTGTCGGATGCCGGTAGCACGACACCTGTGCTAGCACCTGCAACTGATACCTCGTCGAGCAGTACGTCGTCTTCGTCAAGCACCACAACTTCGTCATCAAGCTCCAGCACCTCGACGTCATCAGGTACGACATCGGGTACAACGTCTACTACTACGACAACGACGACCACCAGTGCGCCACCACCAATTCCGACAGGCTATACGCTTGGCGGATCGACCGGGACGTTTGGTAGTGACTCGGGTACGACAACGACGATCGCGATGGCGCCGACGACAATAAGTACGACCAGCACGACTACTGCACCGACTACGACCCCCAGCTCGGGTACGACGTCCCCCGTGGCGCCGACAACCACGACCAGCACGTCAACCGGTGACACAGGTTCAGGATCGTCCAGTACTACAAGTACGAGTTCCACGAGCACGACAACAGGAACGACCTCGGGCACAAGCAGCGGTGGAACTAGCTCGACTGGCGAAACTGGCAGCTCGAGTACTAGTTCGAGTTCAACTGGTTCCGGTACCTCCTCGGCTCAAACGTCTTCGGGTGACAAGCCGGCGTCCGAGACCAAGAAGGATGAAGGTACGGGTTCGAAGGCCGCGCCGAAGGACGAAAAGAAGGACACAAAACCGGAAGCCAAGAAGGAAGAGGCGAAAGACGAAAAGAAGGACGCCAAAGCCGACGACAAGAAGGACGACAAGGACAAAAAGGACGAGAAGGATAAGAAGGACAAGAAGAAGTCGGACGATGAAAAGGATGGAAAAAAAGATGAGAAACCAGCCCAAAAGAAAGTTGCTCAATGTTCGTGAGCCTAGCGATATGAAAAGCCATCTGGCGATTGTTGGTCTTGCCGTCGGGCTGGCTTTCAGTTCTGTTGCACTGGCAAGTTCAGTCGGGCAGATCACTCATCTTTCGGGTGTTCTGGCGGCGAAGCGCGCTGACGGAACCAGTAAGCTGCTCTCGATCAAGTCCGATGTCATGGAAGGGGATACGCTAAGTACGGAATCTGATACGTACGCGCGCGTCAAGTTTTCCGATGGTGGCGAGGTCGTGTTGCGTCCGGGGACACAGCTGAAGGTCGAAAACTACAGCTACAACGCATCCAAGCCTGAAAGCGACAACGTCGTTTTGAACATGTTCAAGGGCGGTTTGCGGGCTGTATCTGGCTTGATAGGAAAGCGTAACCGGGAGAAGGTTACTTTTAACACCGAGACGGCGACCATCGGCATTCGCGGGACACACTTCGGCGCTTTGCTATGCCAGAACGATTGTGGTGGAGTGCCGACCACGCGTGGCGCACCGCCGCCGAACGGGTTGCATGTCGACGTCGCTGCAGGCGCAATCACGATGACCAACAAGGGTGGAACAGTCCAGCTGAATGCCGGCCAGTTTGGGTATGCGGCAAACGCCAGCACGCCCCCGGTTCCGGTTCCGCCACAGCAGGGCATTCAAGTCACAATGCCGAACTCCATTGCCCAGAACAAGGGTGGCGGACGCGGCATCGGCAAAGGCGACGACGCCGAGTGCAAGATGTGACCTGCGCGCGAAGCGCTAGCGCCGACTCCTGGAAACGCCGCCTGAGGGCGGCGTTTCTATTTCTGCTTCGGCACCCGCCCCATCAAAAAGAACTCGTCGTTGGGGCGCATGTCGGCCATGTTGGCCATCCGGTTCGAGAGGCCGAAGAAGGCGGCAACGGCGCCGATATCCCATATGTCTTCGTCGTTGAAGCCATGTCCGTGAAGGATTTCGTAGTCCCCGTCACCGACGGCGGCGGAGTCCAGTGCCACCTTCATGGCGAAGTCGAGCATCGCCTTTTGTCGCGGCGTGATGTCGGCCTTGCGGTGGTTGATTGCCACCTGGTCGGCGACCAGCGGGCTCCTGGCGCGGATGCGCAGGATCGCGCCGTGGGCAATGACGCAGTACTGGCAACCGTTGGCGTTCGAGGTGGCAACCACGATCATTTCGCGCTCGGCCTTGGTCAGCCCGCTGTCTTTTTCCATCAGAGCGTCGTGATAGGCGAAGAAGGCGCGCCATTCCGCCGGGCGGTGAGCCAGGGCGAGAAAGACGTTGGGCACGAAGCCGGACTTTTCCTGAACTTCGAGGATGCGGGTACGGATGTCGTCGGGAAGGTCTTCCAGCTTGGGTACGGGGTAGCGGCTGATCGGCGGGGTACTCATGGTGTCCTCGTTGAGTTGGTGGGCGCGACGGGTTATTGTACGGGCCCCACTTGATCCGCGAGGAGACCTCAATGACCCCAGATAACGCTACCCCCCGTGCAGACGTTCGTGCCCAGTTCGACAGCCTGTTGCCCGCGACGCATGTCGATCGGCGCGGCTTCATTGTCACCGCGCTGGGCGCCGGCTTCGCGCTGGCGGTGCAACCCAGCGCCGCGCAAAGTCCGATCAAGACTAACATCGACGGGCTGACCGCCGGCGAGGTCAAGGTACCGGTGAAGGACGGCGAAATGGTGGCCTACCGCGCCATGCCGGCCGGCAAAACCGGCGCACCGGTGGTGCTGGTGGTGTCGGAGATCTTCGGCGTGCATGAGTACATCGCCGATGTGTGTCGCCGACTGGCGAAGGAGGGCTACATGGCGATTGCGCCGGAACTCTTCGCGCGTTACGGTGATCCGCGCAAGCTGACCAACATCCAGGACATCCTCGCCGGAATTGTCAGCAAGGTGCCGGATGCCGGCGTAATGTCCGACCTCGATGCCTGCGTTGCCTGGGCCGGCAAGAATGGCGGCGACGCTTCGCGCTTGGCGATCACGGGCTTTTGTTGGGGCGGACGCATCACCTGGCTGTATTCCGCACACAATCCCGCAGTGAAAGCGGGCGTGGCCTGGTATGGTCGCATCGACGGAGAGGTCAACGACCGCACGCCGAAGTACCCGCTGGATCTCGCCGCCCAGATCAAGGGCGCGGTGCTCGGACTCTACGGTTCAGCCGATCAGGGCATTCCCCTGGACGACGTGAATGCGATGAAGGATGCGATTGCCAAGGCAGGTGGCAAATCCCAGATCCACGTCTATGAGGGTGCTCCGCATGCCTTCCACGCCGACTACCGTCCGACCTACCGCAAGGAGCCGGCCGAAGACGGCTGGAAGCGCCTGCAGGCCTGGCTCAAGCAGAACGGCGTGTGAGCTGAACGGGCCGTGGGATCAAGGGGCCGGCGCGAAACGCCGGCTCAGTTCGATCCGGCCAGCCGCGCCAGCGCGGTGCGGCCGGATATCAGGTGGTCGTGCATGCTGCGCCGTGCCTTGGCCGGATCTTTCTGGCGCAAGGCTTCGAGGATGTCGCGGTGTTCGGCGAGCGACTGTTTCAGCCGGCCCTCCAGGCGCAGGGAATCGCGCCGCGTCAGCTTGATCACCTGGCGTGCGTCGTCGATCAGCTGGGCCAGGTAGCGGTTGCCCGCGATGTCCTGCAGCGCGTTGTGGAAGCGCTGGTTGACCTCGAAGAAGCGATCGGCGTTATTGGCGGCGGCATGTTTTTCCAGATCGGCGTGAATGACTTCCAGGCGTGCAAAGTCGGCGCTGGTGATACGGCGCGCGGCCTCTTCCGCAACGCGGCCCTCGAGCAGGGCCATGACCGGAAAGACTTCGTCGATGTCCTGTTCCGACAGTTCGGTGACATAGCAGCCGCGGCGCGGCTTGAGCACGACGAGTCCTTCAGATGCCAGCACTTTGAGGGCCTCGCGCAACGGGGTGCGGCTGATGCCGTATTCGAGAGCCAGCGCCTGTTCGTCGATCCAGCCGCCGGGTTGCAGTTCATGGGCGAAGATGCGCTGGCGCAAGCGCTCCGCGACCTGTTCGTAGAGGGCAGGAAGGACAAGAATTTTCGATGGAGTTCTTGCATTCATAATTATGGATGCAGTATCATGGGATCCAGTTCGGAAGTCAAGCACCTTGTCGGCGGGGTTGTAACCTTGGTCACTACAGGGCAAAGTTGAGGGTGGCGGCTACCACAAGGTGCCTGCCGTCCCGGTCATCTTCGGAAGGGCAGAACCATGAGCAAGGCACCAGAAGTCAGCATTCCCTCGATCGACGCCTGGGCCAAGGCGGCCGCAAAGTCGGCCCCCGGCGGCGATGTCGCCGGCCTCAATTGGGTGACGCCGGAAGGCCTGACGGTCAAGCCACTGTACACCCGGGCCGACGTCGAGGGCCTGCCCTACGCCGATACCCTGCCCGGCTTCGCGCCCTTCATTCGCGGCCCGCAGGCGACCATGTATGCGGTTCGACCCTGGACCATCCGCCAGTACGCCGGCTTCTCCACCGCCGAGGCCTCCAATGCCTTCTACCGCAAGGCACTCGCCGCCGGCGGCCAGGGCGTTTCGGTGGCCTTCGACCTCGCCACCCACCGCGGCTACGATTCGGACCACCCGCGCGTTACCGGCGACGTCGGCAAGGCCGGCGTGGCGATCGATTCCGTCGAGGACATGAAGATCCTCTTCGACGGCATTCCGCTGGACAAGGTCTCGGTATCGATGACCATGAACGGCGCCGTGCTGCCCATCCTCGCCGGCTACGTGGTTGCGGCCGAAGAGCAGGGCGTCTCGCAGGACAAGCTGAGCGGCACCATACAGAACGACATCCTCAAGGAGTTCATGGTCCGCAATACCTACATCTACCCGCCCGAGCCGTCGATGCGCATCATCGCCGACATCATCGGCTTCACGGCGAAGAACATGCCGAAGTTCAACTCGATCTCCATCTCCGGCTATCACATGCAGGAGGCGGGCGCGACGCAGGCGCTGGAACTGGCCTTCACCCTGGCCGACGGCCGCGAGTACGTGAAGACCGCGTTGGCCGCCGGGATGAACGTCGATGAATTCGCCGGGCGCCTGTCCTTCTTCTGGGCCATCGGCATGAACTTTTACCTCGAGATCGCCAAGATGCGCGCGGCGCGCCTCCTGTGGTGGCGGATCATGAAGGAGTTCAACCCGGGCAATCCGAAGTCGATGATGCTGCGCACCCACTGCCAGACCTCGGGCTGGTCGCTGACCGAGCAGGATCCCTACAACAATGTGGTGCGCACCACCATCGAAGCCATGGCGGCGGTGTTTGGCGGCACGCAAAGTTTGCATACCAACTCGCTCGACGAAGCCATCGCCCTGCCCACCGAATTCAGTTCGCGCATCGCACGCAACACCCAGCTCATCATCCAGGAAGAGACGCATATCAGCAATGTGATCGATCCGTGGGCCGGCAGCTACATGATGGAAAAGCTGACCCAGGACATCGCCGACCAGGCCTGGGCCATCATTGAAGAAGTCGACACGATGGGCGGCATGACCCAGGCCGTGCAAAGCGGCTGGGCCAAGCTGCAGATCGAGAAGTGCGCCGCCGAAAAGCAGGCGCGCATCGACTCCGGCAAGGATGTGATCGTCGGTGTGAATAAATACAAGCTCAAGGAAGAGGCGCCGCTCGATATCCGTGAAATCGACAACTCCGCCGTGCGCGATTCGCAGATCGCCCGCCTCAAGACGATACGAGCCAGCCGCGACGGCAAGGCCGTGCAGGCCGCGCTGGATGCACTGACCGATGCCGCCACGAACAAGACCGGCAACCTGCTCGAACTGGCGATCAAGGCCACGCGCCTGCGCGCCACCGGTGGCGAAATCTCGGATGCTCTGGAAAAGGTCTGGGGCCGCCATCGCGCCACCAACCAGACGGTGTCCGGGGTTTATAGTGCCGCTTTTGGAGATAGCCCAGGGTTGGACGAAGTCCGCGAACTCACCGATGAATTTGCCGCGGCCGAAGGCCGCCGGCCGCGCATCATGATCGCCAAGCTGGGCCAGGACGGCCACGACCGCGGCGCAAAGGTGGTGGCCACGGCCTTTGCCGACCTCGGCTTCGATGTCGACGTCGGCCCGCTGTTCCAGACCCCGGAAGAAGCCGCGCGCCAGGCGATCGAAAACGACGTCCATGCCATCGGTGTGTCGACACTGGCCGCCGGACACAAGACGCTGGTGCCGGCGTTGATCACCGCGCTGAAGGAGCTGGGCGGCAATGACATCGTGGTCTTCGTCGGCGGAGTGATTCCGGCCCAGGACTACGACTTCCTGTTCAAGGTCGGCGCCAAGGGCATCTTCGGTCCCGGCACGCCCATACCCAGTTGCGCCCACGAGGTACTGCGCGCGATACGCGCCGCGCATCTGCCGGGTTCCGCCTGAGGCCGATGCAACCGATGCCGGAACCGGCCAGCCTGCCGGCCGATGAAGCCCTGATTGCCGGTGTGCGCGCCGGCGAACGGCGTGCGCTGGCCAAGGCCATCACCCTGGTCGAATCGACCCGCGCCGATCACCGGCAGCGCGCACAAGCGGTGCTCGGTGCCTTGCTGCCCGACACCGGCAAATCAATCCGCATCGGTATCTCGGGTGTTCCGGGGGTAGGCAAGTCCACGTTCATCGAAGTGCTCGGAATGCACCTGATCGAGCGCGGCCTTCGCCTTGCCGTGCTCGCCGTCGATCCCTCGTCGTCGGTGACAGGCGGCTCCATACTCGGCGACAAGACGCGCATGGAGCTGCTGTCGCAGCGCACAGAGGCTTTCATTCGTCCTTCACCCGCCTCGGGCAGCCTCGGCGGTGTCGCTGCCAAAACCCGCGAGGCCATGTTGCTTTGCGAGGCGGCGGGATACGACGTGATCATTGTCGAAACCGTCGGCGTCGGTCAGTCCGAAACCGCGGTGGCCGGCATGACCGACTGCTTTGTCCTGTTGCAACTGCCCAACGCCGGCGACGACCTGCAGGCGATCAAGAAGGGCATCATGGAACTGGCCGATCTGGTTGTCTTCAACAAGGCTGACATCGACCCGACAGCGGCGCAATTGGCGGCGAACCAGATGCGTTCAGCCTTGGGCATGCTGCGCAGCACCTCGCCAGCCTGGCGTCCGCCGGTGCTGACGTTGTCGGCAGTGAAGAAGGATGGCGTTGACGCCTTCTGGCAAACCATTGAAGAATTCCGTGCCAAGCTCGTTGCCAGCGGCGACTTTGCGGCGCGTCGCCAGCATCAGGCATTGGCCTGGATGTGGCAGCAGATCGATGCCGGGCTGCACACCCGGTTTCGCGAACATTCCGGCATCAAGGCGGCATTGCCCGAACTTTCCAGGGCAGTCGAGGCCGGCAGCGTCACTCCGTCGGCAGCAGCCCAACGCCTGCTGGCCATGCTCAACCGATTTTTCTGACGACACCGGATTCACAGGAGACACACCACCATGCATGAAATCATCGACCAACTGGAAGAAAAGCGCCGCCGTGCCGCCATGGGCGGTGGCCAGAAGCGCATCGACGCCCAGCACGTCAAAGGCAAGCTGACGGCGCGCGAGCGCATCGAACTGCTGCTCGACGACGGCACCTTTGAAGAGTGGGACATGTTCAAGGAGCACCGCTGCGTCGACTTCGGCATGGCCGAGCAGGAGAAGATTCCCGGCGACGGCGTAGTGATCGGTTACGGCACCATAAACGGCCGCATGGTCTTCGTCTTCTCGCAGGATTTCACGGTATTCGGCGGCGCGCTCTCCGAGGCGCATGCCGAGAAGATCTGCAAGGTTATGGACAAGGCGATCCAGGTCGGCTGCCCGGTGATTGGCCTCAACGATTCCGGCGGCGCCCGCATCCAGGAAGGCGTCGCGGCGCTCGGTGGCTATGCCGACGTGTTCCAGCGCAACGTCATGGCCAGCGGCGTGATCCCGCAGATCTCGATGATCATGGGCCCCTGTGCCGGCGGCGCGGTGTATAGCCCGGCGATGACCGACTTCATTTTCATGGTAAAGGACTCCTCCTACATGTTCGTCACCGGCCCGGAAGTGGTGAAGACGGTGACCCACGAAGAAGTCACGGCCGAGGAACTCGGCGGCGCGGTGACCCATACCAGCAAGTCGGGCGTTGCCGACCTGGCCTTCGACAACGAT
>CAJBYR010000118.1 GCA_903959855.1 uncultured beta proteobacterium | reverse complement strand
GACCATTCTGTTTTGAGCCGGCGCGTCCTGGTGGCGACTCGCGATGAGTCGGGCCAATCCGCCGACTCCTGGGAATTTGGTGGGCTGTCACAGATTCGAACTGTGGACCTACGGATTAAGAGTCCGCTGCTCTACCAACTGAGCTAACAACCCGAACTGGGAATTATATTACGTGGTGGGTCGGGCGAGATTCGAACTCGCGACCAACGGATTAAAAGTCCGCTGCTCTACCGACTGAGCTACCGACCCGGTCCCAGAAGGGCGCGAATCCTACAGAGCTTCACCCTGCCTGTCAAACTTGCCGGTGCGTGTACTCAGTGTTCCGGATAACTCATCGGAAGCAGACAAAAAAAACGCAACCGGTAGAGGTTGCGTTGAATCCACACCAATAGGAGGAGGGTGGAGGAGACAGAGGCCAGGCGGGTATTTCTCGCAAGATTCGGCTGAAAATACTGGCGCCGCGTTGGGAGAATTCTTGCACAGCGTTTGCTGCATTGCAAGAATTTTGTGCATTGCGCAACTAAAAATTTTACTCGCGAGCAATTCAATCCTGATCCATTTGATTTAACTGATTTTATTGACTTTAATCCGAGTTTTAGTAGTATTACCAAAGCCGTATTTGGCGTCTGGCGGGCTGCCAGAACGCCAGATTGCCCCAATTCATGCGGCGCTGCGGGAGCTGCAAATAGTGCTTTAAAAAGGAGGAAATCATGGAATGCACAGTACGCTGGCACGATGGCATGAGCTTTGTTGCCGAGACGGGGAGTGGGCACCTGATATGCATGGATGGGGCACCAGAAGCCGGGGGGCGCAATCTGGCGCCGCGTCCCATGGAACTCCTGCTCGCCGGTACCGGCGGTTGTACTGCGTTTGACGTTGTTCTCATCCTCAAGCGTGGCCGGCACGAAGTCACCGGTTGCGAGCTGAAGCTTCAGGCGGATCGTGCCGAAACCGATCCCAAGGTGTTTACGCGCATCAACATGCATTTCGTGGTCAGTGGCCGCAATCTGAAGCCGGACGCGGTTGCGCGCGCGGTGAATCTCTCTGCCGAGAAATACTGTTCGGCGTCGATCATGCTTGGCAAGACTGCGGAGATCACCCATAGCTTCGAGGTGATCGAGGTCTGAGCGGGAATCAGATCCAGTATGACAGCCGGGTCATCAGGCGCGACGATAGTTTCATCGCGAACTTTACCGGTGCCGGCAGCTCCCGGGCGCCATGCCCGATCGCCGTTTCGGCATGGCGCATTTCATCCAGTTTCATCTGTTCCAGCACTTCCCAGGACTTTCGATCCTGCGCCGGCAGGCGTGCCTTGTGGCCCTCGAGATGGCCTTCGACCTGGCGCTCGGTCTCCGCGAGGAAACCCAGGCTCCAGGCATCCCCGCACTTGCCGGCAATCGCTCCGATGGCCAGCGAGCCGCCGTACCAAAGCGGATTGAGCAGGCTCTTGCGGCCGCCAAGCTCGGCGATGCGCGTTTCCGTCCAGTTGAGATGCTCGGTTTCCTCCCAGGCGGCGATTTCCAGTTCGCGTCGCACGAGCGGATTGCGCGACGCGAGCGCCTGCCCCTGATACAAAGCCTGGGCGCAGATTTCGCCGCAATGATTGACTCGCATCAGCGCGGCGACATGGCTTTTCTCGGTCGCACTGAGTTCGGCTTCCGGCAGCTGGGCGCCCGGCATCGGACGTCGCGTCGGTGCTTTGGCGAAGACTGCACGCAGCGCCTTGTCGAATTCCGGTATCAGTGCATTAGGCATGGTCATGCTGACGTTCAGTTTGCGCCCGGATGTTTGCCCAAGCGCAGGGCATTGCGGCCTTCGTCGGCGCTCTGGATCGGATTTCCGGCCGGGCAAAAGTAATCCCGGTTCAAGGCGGCATGATGTCGATTGACCGTCTTGTTTTCGATCAGTCGCCATTCGATCCTGGCGGCACGCGATTTCGTCCAGGTGGCCTTGTCGTTGTTTCCAGAGGCATAGTGCTTCCAGCTGCGCTCCTTGCAATTGATGCCCTCGAAACTCATGTTGGTGGCGCCACCGGATGTCTTTACCACCAGCACGTAGCGAACCACGCTGTCTGTGCCGACGGACAGCGTACTGGCGTCAATGAAATACTGATTGGTAGTGACGGGGCCTACGTAGAACTCGACGAGATCTGCCGGGCGGGGGAAGGTTGGCGGCTCAACATCCAGTCGCTCCATCCATGCCTCTGGCTCTTCGAAGTTCTTGTTTAAACCCGGCAGGCCATGGTCGCCATGAGTCTGGGCTGTGGCGTGCAGCGCGATACCAACAAGAAGCAATGCGACCAGACGCTTCATTCCGGCTGCCGCAAGGTATATGCATCCCACTGTGGAACGCGTTCCTCGGGGCGTGCGAACAGCAAGCGCGCCAGCTCAACCAGTGCCGCCTCGTAGACCCCGCGCTTGAAATCAATCACGCTGGCCAGCGGTACCCAGTAGCTGTTCCAGCGCCAGGCGTCGAACTCAGGATGTTCGCTGGCACGAAGGCAGACGTCAGTGTCGCGCCCCACCAGGCGCAACAAGAACCAGATCTGTTTCTGTCCGCGATAGGTGCTGCGCCATTCGCGGCGAATCCAGTGCTTCGGCACCTCATAGCGCAACCAGTCGCGGGTGCGGCCGATGATCCGCACATGTTCAGGCTTGAGGCCGGTTTCCTCCTCCAGCTCACGCAGCATCGCCTGCTCGGGCGATTCGCCCTTCTTGATGCCTCCCTGCGGGAACTGCCAGGAATGTTCGCGGATACGCTTGCCCCAGAACACCTCGTTGCGATGGTTGACCAGAACGATGCCGACGTTCGGGCGAAAGCCTTCACGATCGAGCATGATGCAAATTCCAATGATTGACTGGTGACCATTCTTTCACAATCGGGGGCCGCTGGAAAGGCGCTTCTGCGATCGACGGCGATAGGTAAAATGCGCGTTTTCCGCCTTTTCGCCCAATGCCATGCGCGCCAGCCAGTTTCACGTTGCCACCCTCAAGGAAGCCCCCGCCGATGCCGAGGTCGTTTCCCACCAGTTGATGATCCGCGCCGGGATGATCCGCAAGCTTGCCGGCGGCATCTATTCCTACATGCCCATGGGCCTGCGGGTGATCCGCAAGATCGAGGGCATCATCCGCGAGGAAATGAACCGTGCCGGCGCCATCGAACTCCTGATGCCGCTGGTGCAGCCCGCCGAGCTGTGGCAGGAGACCGGGCGCTGGGACAAGATGGGCCCGGAGATGATGCGGGTCAAGGACAGGCATGACCGCGATTTCATCATCCAGCCGACCTCGGAAGAAGTGATCACCGACATCGCGCGCAACGAAATCCATAGCTACCGCCAGTTGCCGAAGAATTTCTATCACATCCAGACCAAGTTCCGCGACGAGCGTCGACCGCGCTTCGGCGTCATGCGTGGCCGCGAATTCACCATGAAGGACGCCTATTCCTTCGACCGCGACGAGGGCGCCGCCGAGAACAGCTACCAGGCCATGTACCAGGCCTACGTCCGCACCTTCGAGCGCATGGGCCTTACCTTCCGTGCCGTGCGCGCCGATACCGGAAACATCGGCGGCTCGTTGTCGCACGAGTTCCAGGTGATCGCCGATACCGGCGAGGACCAGCTGGTGTACTGCCCGGATTCCGACTACGCCGCCAACATCGAGCTGGCCGAAGCGCTGCCCGTGGCCACCGCGCTGCCGGCGCCGAGCGAGACGCTGCGCAAGCTGGCGACGCCGGACACCGTACGCTGCGAGGACGTGGCGAAATTGCTCGGCCTGCCCATCGAGCGCACCGTGAAATCCGTGGTTCTGGCCGTCGATACGCCGCTGGGCGCCGAGGTCTGGCTGCTGCTGGTGCGCGGCGACCACGAACTGAACGAAATCAAGGCCGGCAAGGTGCCGGGGCTGGACGTCGGTTTCCGTTTTGCCAGCGAGCAGGAGATCATCGACCACTTCGGCTGCGTACCGGGGTATCTGGGCCCGCTGAATACGAACAAGCCCGTGAAGATTGTCGCCGACCGCACCGTGGCCCACATGGCGGATTTCGTCAGCGGCGCCAACGAAGCCGGCTTCCACGTTGCCGGCGTCAACTGGGGACGCGATCTGCCGGAGCCGGAGATCGTCGCCGATATCCGCAACGTCGTTGCCGGCGATCCGTCGCCCGACGGCAAGGGCCAGCTCGCGATCCAGCGCGGCATCGAGGTCGGCCATGTCTTCTTCCTCGGCACCAAGTATTCCGAAGCGATGAATGCGACCTATCTGGACGAGACCGGCAAGCCGAGGCTGATGGTCATGGGCTGCTACGGCATCGGCGTCACGCGCCTGGTCGGCGCCGCCATCGAGCAGGGGCATGACGCGAAAGGCATCATCTTCCCGGCGGCCATCGCTCCGTTCCAGGTGGTCATCGTGCCGATGAATTTCGCCAAGTCCGAGGCAGTGCGCAATGCCGCCGGCGATCTGCTCGACCAGTTGCTGAAGGCCGGCATCGATGCCATCCTCGATGATCGTGATGAGCGTGCCGGGTCGATGTTCGCCGACTGGGAACTGATCGGCGTGCCGCATCGCGTGGTGGTCGGCGAGCGCGGCCTCAAGGAAGGAAAGCTCGAGTACAAGGGCCGTCGCGATGCCGAGGCAACGATGGTCGACGTCGGGGAAATGCCGGCCTTCCTGAAGCGCGAGCTGCTCGGTTGATCGCACGCCTGCTTGTCGCAATTGCAGCGGCGCTGCTGCCGCTGGTAGCGCAGGCCGGCGCCCAGCAGTACGAACCGCTGGCCGCCAGCGTACAGGCCGCGCTGCACGCCGCGATTGCCGATCGTGCCGCGCCCGAGCCGCAGTTCCCTTCGCTTCAGGAAAAGGTCGACTGGTTGACCGAGATGTCGGGCCGTCTGTCGCGGCGCATTCCGGATCGGGAGGCCCGTCTTGACCTGCTTAAGACGGTGTATTACGAGGCCAAGCGTGCCGGGCTCGATCCGCAGATGGTGCTCGGCCTGATCCAGGTCGAAAGCGGATTCAAGAAGTACTCGGTGTCATCGGCCGGCGCCCGCGGCTACATGCAGGTGATGCCATTTTGGATCGGCCTGATCGGCAGCAAGGAACACAACCTGTTCAACATGCGGCTCAATCTGCGCTACGGCTGCATCATCCTGCGTCACTACCTCGACATGGAAAAAGGCGATCTCTACCGCGCGCTGGGCCGTTACAACGGCAGCCTGGGCAAGCCGGAATATCCGAACATGGTGCGCGGGGCGTGGGAAAAGCAGTGGGGCTGGCGCAGGTAAATCGCCGTAGCGTCAGCGCCGACTTTCAGGGCTCCACCGCATCCCCGAATTGATCCCCGACGTGGGGCAGGCTAGAATGTTCCTACATGCAAGGAGAACATTATGCAGACCGTAAATATCCGCCAGCTCAAGACCAACCCCACGACCGCCCTGCGCAGCGCGAAGGAAGACGACATGGTCGTGGTGATGAATCGCGACCATCCGCAAGCCTTGCTTGTTGATCTTGAAAGACTCGCACTGCCCGATTTGGGGTCGGTGCGGGTGGCGTTGGCGGTGTCCCTGTTTCGCAGTGGGGCCGTGTCCGCCGGGTTCGCCGCGCGCATGACCGGCAAGCCATTGCCCGAGATGCTGACCCTGCTCTCCAGCCTGGGCATCCCCTTGACCGGAGCCAATCCCGCAGACGCCCGCGAAGATCTGGATGCAGGCAGACAATGGCTGGCGCGAAAGGTTTGACGTTTGCGTAGCGTCGTCATCGCCGACGCGGGGCCGTTGATCGCCCTGTCCCGCATTGATGCTCTGGACTTGTTGCGCGGCCTGTTCGGACAAGTCCTGGTTACCGAGGAAGTCCGCGACGAAGCCCTGCCGGTGGCGGACTATTCCGGCAAGGCCTCCATCGCGATGGCCTTCGATGCCGGCTGGCTGGCGTGCCCAGGGCCGTTCGAGACCGCGTGGCAGCCGACAAATCCGGGGCTCGGCGCGGGCGAACGCAGCGCGATCGCCGCCGCACTGAAAATGCCCGGCTGCCTGCTGATCATCGACGACCGCGCCGGGCGAACGGAAGCGAAGTCGCATGCCGTAGCCATCATCGGAACCGCGGCGATCATTGGGCTCGCCAAGTTGCAAGGACTGATTCCGGAGGCGCGGCCGGTGCTGGAGCGACTTCATCCGGCGGGGTATTCCATCCACCACAGGATTGTCGAGACGGTGTTGGGGAACGTGGGCGAGTAAGTCGCCGTGCCGCCAGCGCCGACTTCTAGGCTTTCGTATTTCGACTTCGCCGGGTCTCGCCCCGGCAAGGTCACGGACCAAGAACCTGAAAGTCGGCGCTGGCGGCACGGCGATTCACCTGCTCAAGCCCCACTGCCTTTCCTACGCCCCGGTACAATTCGCCCCTTGAACGGCGCGTGGCCACGCGGCCCCCGCCGGCAACCGGAAAGACCGCCCCATGACCCGCAAGATCCTCGTCACCAGCGCCCTGCCGTATGCCAACGGCGCGATCCACCTCGGCCACCTCGTCGAGTACATCCAGACCGACATCTGGACGCGCTTCCAGAAGATGCGCGGCCATGAATGCT
The DNA here is from genome assembly GCA_903959855.1 of uncultured beta proteobacterium. GTDB lineage: Bacteria > Pseudomonadota > Gammaproteobacteria > Burkholderiales > Rhodocyclaceae > Sulfuritalea. Next base: position 16,581 of record CAJBYR010000118.1, on the reverse strand, counting down.
GGTATGTCTGCGCCGACGACACCCATGGCACGCCGATCATGCTGCGCGCCGAAAAGGAAGGCATCTCGCCCGAGCAACTGATCGCCCGCGTCCATGCCGAGCATTCGCGCGACTTCGCCGGCTTTCACGTCGCCTTCGACAACTACCATACGACGCATTCGGACGAGACCCGGTTCTATTCGGAGGACATCTACGGCAAGCTGAAGGCCGCCGGCCTGATCGAGGTGCGCTCGATCGAGCAGTTCTACGATCCGGTCAAGGCCATGTTCCTGCCCGACCGCTTCATCAAGGGCGAGTGCCCCAAGTGCGGCACCAAAGACCAGTACGGCGACGCTTGCGAGTCCTGTGGTGCAGCCTATGCGCCGACCGAGCTGAAGAACCCCTACTCGGCGGTGTCCGGAGCCAAGCCGGAGCTGCGCTCCTCGGACCACTATTTCTTCAAGTTGTCCGATCCGCGCTGCCAGGAATTCCTGCGCCGCGCCACGCGCGAAGTGTGCAAGGCGCAGCCGGAGGCGATCAACAAGCTGCAGGAATGGCTGGGCGAACCCGGCGAGAACAAGCTCACCGACTGGGACATCTCGCGCGACGCGCCCTATTTCGGCTTCGAGATTCCCGGCGCGCCGGGGAAGTTCTTTTATGTCTGGCTGGATGCGCCGATCGGCTACATGGGCTCGTTCAGGAACCTGTGCAAGAAGAAGGGCCTCGACTTCGATGCCTTCTGGGGCAAGGGTTCGCAGGCCGAGCTCTACCACTTCATCGGCAAGGACATCCTCTACTTCCACGCCCTGTTCTGGCCGGCCGAGCTGGAGCACGCCGGCTATCGCATTCCGACCAGCGTGTTTGCCCACGGCTTCCTGACGGTGGATGGCGCCAAGATGTCGAAGTCGCGCGGCACCTTCATCACCGCCGAAAGCTACCTCACGCAGGGGCTCAATCCGGAATGGCTGCGCTACTACTTCGCCGCCAAGCTCAACGGCTCGATGGAGGACATCGACCTCAACCTCGACGACTTCGTCAGCCGGGTGAATTCCGACCTGGTCGGCAAGTACATCAACATCGCCAGCCGCGCCGCCGGCTTCATCGCCAAGCGCTTCGATGGCAAGCTCGACGTGCGACACCTCAACGACACCTTCCGCACCGAGTTGCCGGGCCTGATCGAGGCCGGCGAGGAAATCGCCGCGCAGTACGAAGCGCGTGATTTCGCGCGTGCCTTGCGTCGCGTCATGGCGCTGGCCGACCAGATCAACCAGTACGTGGACAAGCATCAGCCCTGGCAACTGGCCAAACAGGAGGGGCAGGACGCGAAGCTGCAGGAGGTCTGTTCGCTCTTGATCAACGCCTTCCGCCTGCTGACCATCTACCTCAAGCCGGTGCTGCCCAAGCTGGCCCATCGCGCCGAGGAGTTCCTCAATGTTGCACCGCTGCACTGGGCCGACGCCGGCCACCTGCTGCCGCCCGCCCACCTGATCAATCCCTACGAGCACCTGATGCAGCGCATTGACCCGAAGCAGGTCGAAGCCCTGGTGGCGGCCAACCGCGAGTCGCTGGCGCCGACCGTCGCTGCGGTGCCCGCCGTTGAACCCTCGCCGCAGCGCAAGGCTCAGCACCAGCAGGCCACGGAAGACAAGACCCAGGGACAGGCGACGCCAGCGGCGCAACACATTTCCATTGACGACTTCGCCAAGGTCGACCTGCGCATCGCGCGCATTGCCGATGCGAGGCACGTCGAGGGCGCCGACAAACTGATCCAGCTCACGCTCGACCTCGGCGGCGAGACGCGCAACGTCTTCGCCGGCATCAAGTCGGCCTACGATCCGGCGCAACTGGTCGGCCGGCTGACGGTCATGGTCGCCAACCTGGCGCCGCGCAAGATGAAGTTCGGCATGTCGGAAGGCATGGTGCTGGCCGCGTCGGATGCCGACGGCAAGTCGCCCGGCATCTACCTGCTGTCGCCCGACAGCGGCGCGCAACCCGGAATGCGCGTGAAGTGACCGAGGTACGCCGCCTCGTCATTCGCGGCGTGGTGCAGGGCGTCGGTTTTCGCTATGCGATGACCGCGCAGGCGCGGCTGCTCGGCGTTACCGGCTGGGTGCGCAACCGCCGCGACGGCACGGTCGAAGCCATGATCGCGGGCACCGCCGAGCCGGTCGCGGCCATGCTGGCCTGGAGCCACCACGGGCCAGCGGGAGCATCGGTCGAGCATGTGATGGTCGAAATCGGCAGCGGCGAATTTACTTCCTTCGATCAGTTGCCGACGGCTTGAATTTCTACCTATTGCCATTATCCTTACAGGGTTAATTCAACCCACCCTGCAAGGAGCATCACATGGCCGTACTCGTAGGCAAAGCCGCCCCCGATTTCACCGCAACCGCCGTCTATGGCAACAATGAAATCAAGGACCTCAAGCTGTCCTCGTTCAAGGGCAAGCACGTCGTGCTGTTTTTCTACCCGCTCGACTTCACCTTCGTCTGCCCCTCCGAGCTGATCGCCTTCGACCATCGCCTCGATGAATTCAAGAAGCGCGGCGTCGAAGTCATCGGCTGCTCGATCGATTCGCAGTTCACCCATCTGGCGTGGAAGAACACCTCGATCAACAACGGCGGCATCGGCCAGGTCGGCTATCCGCTGGTGGCCGACATCAATCACGCCATCTGCCAGGCCTATGACGTCGAGGCTGCTGGCGGCGTCGCCTTCCGCGGCTCCTTCCTGATCGACAAGGCCGGCATCGTGCAGCACCAGGTGGTGAACAACCTGCCGCTGGGCCGCGACATCGACGAGATGCTGCGCATGGTCGACGCTCTGCAGTTCACCGAAGAGCACGGCGAGGTCTGCCCCGCCGGCTGGCAGAAGGGCAAGAAGGGCATGACCGCCTCGACCGACGGCGTCGCCAAGTACCTGTCGGAAAACGCCGCGGTACTCTGAACCTTCCGGTTTTCAGCGCGGAGCCGCTCCTTCGGGGGCGGCTTTTTCGTTGGTCTGGCAGGGCTTTCCGGCATGCCATAATCAAACCATGTCCCGCATCCCCCGCGATATTCTGATCGGCTTCCTGCTGGTGTGCGCCGCCGGCTGGTTCCTGATGGGTAGCCGCGCCCTGCGTTTTGCCGATCAGGCACTTTACGACGCACAAATCGGCTGGCTGCGGGCCAACTCGCCGACGCCACTGGCACAGGATGTGGTCGTCATCGGCATCGACGAGGCGGCCTTTGTTGCGATTCCGGAACCGACTGCGCTCTGGCACTCGCATCTCGGCGTGCTGCTTGCCGGGCTGTCGGCGGCGGAACCCGCCGTGGTCGGCCTCGGGATCCCGCTGCCGGTGCGGTCCTACGACTTCCTGGTTCCCGGGATCGATGCCACGCTGCTCTCCGGTATTTACCGGCTCAAGAGCGCGGTGCCGCTGGTTGTCGGCCAGCCGCCCGGCATCGGCGGCAAGCTGCGGCCGCTGGCGCCCGAACTGCTGGCTGCGATCGGCGAGAAGGACCTCGCATCCCTGGCGATTTGCGAGGACACCGACGGCGTCGTGCGCCGCATCAACCAGCGCCGTTGCCAGTCGGAAGACAAGCGCGACCCCTTGGCGCTGGCGATGGCCAAGCGCCTCGGGCGCCAGGGCTCGCCGAGCGGGATGATCGATTACAGCGTCGGCGGCGCCATCGAATACACCCCGATACTCACCGTGTTGGGCTGGATATATCGCGGCGAGGACGACAAGCTGCGCGCACTGGTCAAAGGGCGTGCCGTCGTGGTCGCCAATCTGCTGCCGACCGAAACCCGCCATCGCCTGCCGGTGCAGTTGGCAGGCTGGGATCCGGGCAGCCGCACCGAGCCGGGTGCCGTGGTGCATGTCCAGACCCTGCGATCGCTGCTGGCGCGGGGGCTGATCGAGCGTGCCCCGGAGAATCTTTCCCTGCTGCTGGCAGGTCTTGGCGCCTTGTTCTGGTTCGGGCGCGGCGGCTGGCTCAAGGGACTGGCGCTGGCAATGGCGCTGGGGGCGCTGTTTGTGCTGTCTACCCATGCCCTGTGGCAAGGCGATTACCTGCGCGTGGCGAACATCACCATGGTGACGCTGCTGGCCTATGGCGCGCGCCAGGCCTGGGATTTCATCCGTCATTTCCGCGAAAGGCAGATGCTGCGCACCATGTTCGCCGGCCATGTCAGCCCACAGGTGATGCGCGCCTTGCTCGGCGGCGAACTCCAGGTCGAAGAGAATGGCCGCACCCAACAGGTCACGTTGCTTGCCGTCGGCATTCGCGGTTTCGCCGCGCGTGCCGCGAATTCGACCCCACAGGCGACGATCGGCCTGCTCAACCGCTTTCATGCCGCAGCCAGCCTGTCCATCCAGACCAGCGGCGGCGCAGTGGACAAGTATGTCGGCGACGGCCTGACGGCGACTTTCGGCCTGCCGCAGCCATTGGACGCACCGCAGCGCAACGCGCTGGAAGCCGCGCGCGACCTGCTGTTGCGGGTGGAGCGACTGAACCTCGAACTGGCCGCGGAAGGCCTCGAACCGCTGCGGATCGGCATCGGTATCCACAGCGGCGAAGTCCTCGCCGGCTACGTCGGATCGACCCAGCGTCGCGAGTTTTCCGTGATCGGTGATTCCGTCGGCATCGCCGGCCGCCTTCAGGCGATGACCGGCAACTGCGGCCATCCGGTGCTGTGCACGCAGGCGGTGGCAGCGGCCGTCGGCTATGGCGGCGGCCTGGTCGAACTCGGCACGCCGAGCGCAGATGTGCCGGCCGTCTGGGGCTGGACCCCGCCGGCGTTGTCGGCGCAAGGAGGCGCGGCGTGAGCGCGGCAGTCGAGCGCGGACGGCTGGGTTCCTACCTTGCGCTGCTGCGGTTCGCCGGCGGTCGCCACCGCGAACTGGGCCGGCCGCTGCTGCGCACCCAGTTGCAGCGCCAGATCCATGCCGCCGGGATTGCCGCGCTGCCGATCATCGTGATACTTGCATTGATCACCGGCGCGGCGGTCAGCACCCAGTTGGGCACCCTGATCGGAGTCGACAGCGACCTGACCCAGCGCCTGATCTTCCTCGGCCTGTTCTTCGAGCTGGCGCCCCTGCTTTCGGCCCTGGTCGTGGTGGCGCGCAGCAGCGCCAGCATTTCGTCCGAGCTGGCGGTGATGAACCTGCACGACGAATTCACGGCACTGCGCCGGCTGGGCGTGCCGCCGGCGGATTTCCTGCTGCTGCCGCGCATCTTCGGCCTGGCGATCGCGCTTCCCGCCGTCACCGCCGTGTTCCAGGCCTGCGCCATCGCCAGCGGCTGGCTGGCCTCCTCCCTGATCGATGGCCGGCCGCTGCTCGAAACGGCGACGCATTTTCTCGACTTCGCCAATCCCTGGCTGGTCGCCCTGAGCCTGGCCAAGAGCGCGCTGACCGGCGCCGTGATCGGCATCATCGCCTGCCATCAGGGCAGCAGCGGTGAAGCCTCGGCGCAGGCGATCTCCGACGCAGCGATCAAGTCCGTGGGCGCCTGCCTGGTCGCGGTCTTCGTCATCGACGTGGCGACGGCGGCCTTGGTCTGGGCACTGAAATGAGTTCCACCCTGATCGCCTCGATCGATGCCCGGCGCCTGGTGCTGCGTGCCGGTGATCTGCCCTGCCTCGATCTGGCGCTGGACGAGGGCGGTCGCCATCGGCTCGTGGTGGACGACATCGCCGACGCACGCCGCGTGGTGGCGAGCCTCGAATCCTGCCCCGGTGTCGGCGTGTTGACCGCCGCGGGCAGCCTGCCCGGCGCCATGACGGTGGCCGAAAGCCTGGCCCTCGCCCTGCGTTATGGACAAGAGGACATCGACGCCCGGGACGACGAGCATGAAATGGAAACCGCCTTGCGGCTCTGCGGCCTGACGCCGCAGCGCATCGCCACGCTGGGCAGCGAACAGCCGATGAAGCTGGCGCGCATGGAGCGCTGGACGATCGGCCTGGCCCGCTGGCTGCTGCGCCCACCCGAACTGCTGGTGATCGACCGGCTATTCGCCGGCCTGACGCGGCGCGAGGCGGTGGCGTTGACCGCCACGCAGGCCATTTACCATCGCCGCCATCCCTTTCGTACCGCACTCTTCGTCGATCTCGACAGCCACGAATTGCCGGATCTGCCCGAGTGCCGCAGCGTGACCCATCTCGCGGAGGCCCCATGTCCCTGTTGACCCAATACGACGCCGACGCCCGCTCCGTACGACGCGTGACGCGGCGTTTCCTGATAATTGCCATCCTCGTCACCCTGGCCCTGGTGGTGGCGATCTTCGTCCGTCAGGGACTGCTGCGCCAGACCGTCAGCTTCAGCTTCGTCGCCGACAGCGCGCAGGACATCGCCAAGGGCCAGGCGGTGCGCATCGCCGGCTTCCGTGTCGGCTCCGTCACCGAGGTCAACTTGCGCGATGACGGATCGGTGGCGGTGAGTCTCGAAGTCGATGCCGGAAACGCGCGCTTCGTCACCCATGACGCGCGCATCGAACTGCGCAAGGAAGGCCTGGTCGGCTCGCCGACGCTGGAGATCGTGCCGGGGCCGGACAAGACACGGCTGGCCTCGGCGCAGGCGCGGCTTGCTTTTTCCCGCGCCGACGGCCTCGGCGCGCTGGCCAATCAGGTGCGCGACGAGTTCATTCCCATTCTCAGGGACATCAAGGCGATCACCGGTGCGCTGGCGGATCCGCAAAAGGGGCTGCCCGGCACGCTGGCGCAGATTCGCGCCAGTTCCGAGGCGCTCAATGTGCTGCTGGCAAATGGCAATCGCCAGGTGGATGGCATAGGCGGTACGGCCGTTCGTGTGCTGGGCAAGGCCGAGGAAGACCTGAAACATCTCGGGCAGATGCTGGAAACGGCCAACCAGCGCCTGCCGGGCATGCTCGACCGGACCCAGCAGGTGCTCGACCACGTCGAGAAGATCACCGCCGAGGCCGAGACCAGCGTGCCACCGGTGCTGCGCGATGGCAGCGCAATAGCGGCCGACGTGCGCGAGATCGTCAGCGGCGCCAAGCAAACCTGGCCGATCAGCAGCATGGTCGATGCTCCGGGGCCCTCTACGCTGAAGCCGGACAGCGATCCACGCGGGGAGGCCGGTCGTGCGCGCTGAATGGCTGCTGGTGTCGGTGATCTTCCTCGGCGCTTGCGGCACGACGCCGAAGCCGGTCGACCCGCCGCGGCTCAAGGCGGCGCTGGAAGCCGAAAGCGATGGGGCAAAACGCTACCAGCGCGGCGACTATGTCGTGGCCGGGCGTCGCTTTGCCGACGCCATGCGGCAGTTCGCCGGCATTGACGACAGCATCGGCAGCACGCGCAATCGAATTCACCTGGCGCGCACGCATTTGGCCCTGGGGCGGGCCGAGGCCGCGCTGGAACTGCTCGGCGCGGCGAGTGACGGTGCGACAGGCGATATCGATGTGCTGCTGTTGCGCAGTCAGGCATTGCTGGCGCTGATGCGTCGTTCCGAGGCGGAAAAGGTATTGGTGGCCGCGGAGCAGTCGTGTGCCGCCAAATGTCCGCAGTTGCCGAGCCTGAAAATTCTGCAGGCACGCGCCGCGCTTGCCGACGGCCGGGCAGCCGAGGCGCAGGCACTTGCCGGGACGGCGATCAAGCTGCTGGGCGACAAGGACCAGGCGCCGGAAACCGCCAACGCCTGGCGGCTGACGGCAGCCGCGCGGCTCGCCGCCGGAGATGCGACCGGTGCATTGGCATCGGCGCAAGCTGCATTGGATATCGATCGTCGCCTGGCCCTCCCGGAAAAGATCGCGCACGACTGGCTGCTGATCGGCAACGCGCATCGCTATGCCATGCGCGATCAGGTCCCCGGGGCCGCGGGCGAGGCCGCGGCCGCATACTCGCGTGCGCTCGATGTGGCGCATGCCGCCGGACTTGCGGAAATCGCCACATTGGCCAAGCAGGCATTGCAGGACGTCGGCGCGGGAAAAATTCCTGCTAAATGACTACCCCATTCGGCATATTTGGGTTTATGCTTCAAACCTGATTCATCCCCCCTCAAAGGAGCAGACCATGGCACGTAAAAAGAAACTTGATTTTTCCGACATCGCAACCGCACGCAAGAAGCTCAACCTGAACCAGAAGGATTTCTGGACGCGCTATGGCGTAACACAGTCCGGCGGTTCGCGTTATGAATCCGGCCGCAATATCCCCAAGCCCCTCGCGATCCTGCTTTGGCTGCATCAGAGCGGCAAGGTCACCGACAAGGATCTGGCTGACGCACAGAAGTAGTCCATACCGCATGGAGGCAAGCGGCGTGGAGGAGGGATGGAACTTCCATGACTGAACCCGCCCGTGGAACGTTCCACGAGCGGCAGCGCGATAGCATCGGTGACATCATGTACGCGCCCGGATGAAGTTTCACTACGCCGCCTGCCGGCAGTATTACTCATTCAATGGACCGGCGCCGTCGCTGCCACGCAGCGGCGCGTTGGTCACGGCGGTTAAGCGCCGGCACATCGACGACAATTCATGAAGAAGCACAGCGTAGCCGAACCCGTGCGCGAGTTCGAGCCTGAATTCGTCGCCGGATTGAAACATATCTTCGAAGAATTGATCACCTTCAACCAGGTGCTCGGGCTGAAGATCATATCGATCAAACCCGATCGTGTTTCGGGTGCCATCTCCATGCGCCCCGAGCTGGTCGGCAGCCCCAACCGCCTGCATGGCGGCGTGATCAGTGCCTGCCTCGACGCTCTGGGCGGCCTGGCGGTGATGGCGGCGATGGGCGCCCGCCACATGGATGAAGCCCCGGCCCAGCGCCTGCACCGCTTCGGCAAGCTGGGCACCATCGACTTGCGTATCGACTACCTGCGTCCCGGCATCGGCGAGCACTTCGTGTTGAATGCCGAAGTCCTGCGCCTGGGGTCGAGGGTCGCTTCCACCCGCATGGAATTTCTTGGCGCCGACGGCAAACTGCTATCGACGGGTGCCGGCGCCTACATCGTTTCCTGAGATCTTCTTAGGCGAACAGCGCCTTGATTCCCGCCAGGTAGGCCGCGGCCCCGGCCGAATTTTCCGCCGGCGCCCAAGCCGCCTTTTCTTCCGCCGTAAGCGGCAGGTAGGGGCCGGCCTTGGCTTCGAGGAAGACGGTGTTGTCTTGCAGCGCAATCGCCGTGTGCCAGGCGCCGTGAGGGACATCGACGCCGATCGCCTGCCCCCCCGCGCCGACTTTCACGTGGCGGACCATTTTTCCTGCGTCATCGAACAGCACCAGGCCGAGAAGGCCGCGCAGGACGACATAGGTCTCATCCTTGTTGGCGTCGAGATGCCGGTGCGGCGGAATGTAGGTGTCGGCCATCAGGGCATTCAGCAGGCGATGCCCCGGGTGCTCGTCGCGCGGATGGAAGTTGCGGTTCTTGCGCCGGCGCGGGCTGGCGGCGGCTTCGGCGCAGACTTCGTCGAGCAGCTTGTCATCGATCAGCGTAATCATGCGTACATCACCTTCACGTTTTCGGGTTTCAGCCAGTCGGCGAGGCCGGCCAGCAGGGCGTCGTCGAGGCGGACGCGCCAGCTCTCGGGCAGCGGCAGTTCCGCCGTGGCATCGCCATTGCGGTAGGACAGGCGCACCGGGCAGGGGCCGTTGCGGAACGGCGCCAGCATGGCCTGCAGGCGTTTGGCGTCGGAGCCGCCGTTCATGGTCAGATGCAGACCACGCGCATAGCGCCCGCGGGCCTCGGCCAGGGTGTGCAACTTATCGGCGCTGACCCGCAGGCCGCCGCTGAAATCGTCGCGCTGCACCTTGCCCTCGACCAGCAACAACTCGTCTTCCTTGATCTTGGCGCGCTGGGCCTCCCAGAGTTCGTTGAACACCGTGACTTCGAGCTGGGTGGTGCCGTCGTCGAGCACCACGATCGCCATCTTGCCGCGCCGCGTCATCTGGGTGCGGGTGGACATCACCACGCCCGCCAGCAGCACCGGCTCGCGTTGTGCTTCGAGCTGGCCCAGGCGGCGCTTGACGAAGGCCCCGAGTTCCTTGGCATAGGCGTGGTAGGGGTGGCCGGAAAAGAAAAAGCCCAGCGCCGGCTTTTCCTGCATGAGTTGTTCGCGCTCATTCCAGCGTGGAACATTGACGTAATGCACGGTGTCCTGCGCGGCGCCGCCGCCCATGTCGAACAGCCCGCTTTGCAGGGCGTTCCTCTCGGCCTGCTCGGCAGCCTCCAGGGCGACGCCGGTCGACGCCAGAAGCTTGGCCCGGTGGTCGTCAATGGCGTCGAAGGCGCCGGCACGGATCAGCGCCTCGACCACGCGGCGATTGACCACGCGCTTGTCGATGCGGCGGCAGAAGTCGAAGATGTCCTGAAATGCACCTCCGGTTTCGCGCGCCTTGAGGATGACCGAGAGCGCGGCTTCGCCGGTGCCCTTGATCGCGCCCAGGCCGTAGCGGACGGTCCTGGCATCGGTCGGCTTGAAGCGGATGCCGCTGTGGTTGATGTCCGGGGGCAGGAAGACAAGGCCGTTGTCGCTGGCATCCTTGTAGAAGAACTGCACCTTGTCGGTATTGGCCATTTCCGAGGACAGTGTCGCCGCGGCGAAGGCGGCCGGGAAATGCTGCTTGAGCCAGCCGGTGTGGTAGGCGACCAGCGAGTAGGCGGCGGCATGCGACTTGTTGAAGCCGTAGCCGGCGAACTTCTCCATGGTGTCGAAGATTTCGTTGGCCGTGGCTTCGCCGATGTTGTTCGTTGCTGCGCCGGCGACGAAGATCTCGCGCTGCTTGGCCATTTCCTCGGGCTTTTTCTTGCCCATGGCACGCCGCAGCAGGTCGGCGCCGCCCAGCGAATACTTCGCCGCGATCTGCGCCGTCTGCATCACCTGTTCCTGGTACACCATGATGCCGTAGGTCGTGGCCAGTACCGGCTCCAGGCAGGGGTGCGGATACACCACGCGCTCGCGGCCGTGCTTCCTGGCGATGAAGGTCGGGATGAAGTCCATCGGCCCCGGCCGGTAAAGTGCGTTCAGGGCGATCAGGTCTTCCAGCCGGTCGGGCTTGGCCTGTACCAGGGTGTCCTTCATGCCGCCGGATTCGAACTGGAACACCGCCGTAGTGTTGGCGGTCTTGAACACCGCGTCGTAGGTGGCGCGATCGTCCAGCGGCAGGGTGGCGAGGTCGATGTCCACGCCTTCGACTTCCTTTACCAGGCGCACCGCTTCGTCGAGGATGGTCAGGGTGCGCAGGCCGAGGAAGTCAAACTTGACCAGGCCGGCTTTTTCGACGTCATCCTTGTCGAACTGCGAGACCACCGAGTCGGCGCCGGCGGCGGCATAGAGCGGACAAAAGTCGGTGAGCTTGCCGGGCGCGATCAGCACGCCGCCGGCATGCATGCCGACGTTGCGCGTCAGGCCCTCGAGCTTCAGCGCCAGGGTCCACAGCTCGGCCACCTCCTCCTCGTTGTCGATGCGTTGCCGGATCGTTGGCTCCTTTTCCAGCGCATCCTTGAGGGTGATGCCGAGTTCGTTCGGAATCAGCTTGGCGAACTGGTCCACGAAGTTGAAGCCGAGGTCGAGCACGCGGCCGACGTCGCGGATCACGGCCTTGGCCGCCATGGTGCCGAAGGTGGCGATCTGCGACACGGCGTGGGCGCCGTATTTGTTCTTGACGTAGTCGATAACCCGGTCGCGGCCTTCCTGGCAGAAGTCGATGTCGAAGTCCGGCATCGAGACGCGCTCGGGATTGAGGAAGCGCTCGAACAGCAATTCGTAGCGCAGCGGGTCGAGGTCGGTGATCAGCAGGCTGTAGGCGACCAGCGAGCCGGCGCCCGAGCCGCGTCCCGGGCCTACGGGCACGCCGTTGTTCTTGGCCCACTTGATGAAGTCGGCGACGATCAGGAAGTAGCCTGGAAAGCCCATCTGCTGGATGGTCTTGATCTCGAACTCAAGGCGGTCGGCGTACTGCTGGCGCCGACTTTCACGCTCGGCGGCATCCGGGTAAAGCTGCAGCAGGCGCTTCTCCAGCCCGGCACGCGATTCAGTGGCGAGGAACTCGTCGAGCGGCTCGCCGTTCGGCGTCGGGAAATCGGGCAGGCGGTTCTTGCCCAGTTCGACACTGAGGTTGCAGCGGCGGGCGATCTCTACCGAATTCTGCAGCGCCTCCGGCAGGTCGGCGAACAGCACCGCCATCTCGGCACGGGTCTTGAAATACTGTTGTTCGCTGAAGCGCTTCGGCCGCCGCTTGTCGCCCAGCACGTAGCCCTCGGCGATGCAGACACGGGCTTCGTGGGCCTTGTAGTCGTCGCGGCTGATGAACTGGATCGGGTGCGTTGCCACCAGCGGCAGCCCGAGGCGCGCGGCGAGATCGGCGCTGGCGGCGACCAGCACTTCGTCAACCGCCGCGCCATCGCTGCCACCCGGACGCTGGACCTCGATGTAATAGCTGTCGGGGAAGAGCAGCGACCAGGCCTGGGCGCGTACCTCGGCCTGATCGATCTTGCCGCCGGCCAGCATTTGCCCGATGTCGCCCAGGATGCCGCCCGAGAGCGCAATCAGGCCACTGTTGTCGCCCTCGGCCAGTTGTGCGCGGGTGATTTCGGCACGACCGTGGCGGCGTGGCGCCAGGTAGGCGGCAGAGAGCAGTTCGCACAAGCGCAGGTAGCCACCACGATTCTTCACCAGCAGCAGCAGGCGTGCGGGACCATCATTCTTGTCGACCGCGTCGTCGTCGCCGATCCAGACATCGCAACCGATGACGGGCTTGATGCCCTCGCTGCGCGCTGCCGAATAGAACTTGACCATGCCGAACAGGTTGGCCAGGTCGGTCAGCGCCAGCGCCGGCTGGCCATCATTCTTGGCCTGCGCGATAGCCTCGTCGATGCGCGTCAGGCCATCGGTGATCGAGTATTCACTATGAAGCCTGAGGTGGACAAAGCCGGGGGCGGGGACGGACATGGCGCGGCAATTTTACCCCTGCGTACCCACGGCTACGGAAGTCCTTGCGGGACGCGCGGTGGCTGTCGATAGCACCGCTTTTCGCGCCTTAAACCGGCTGTCGCACCCAGTCGAGCAGCGGCTGCCACTGCTCGACATCCTTTTCAGTCCGGCTCGCCGGCAGATCGAAGATGCTGATGCCGTGTGCGGCGGCCTGCACGTAATTTTGCGTGTCGCGCAGGTGGGCCACCACCGGCAACTGCGTATCGGACAGAAAGCGCTCCAGTTCGCCTGCGGCGCGGGTGCGCGCATCGACCCGCATGGCGACGATGGCGATATAGGTCTCGTGCTTGCGAACCTCCTTTTCTTCGAGCAGGCCGTCAAGAAACTGTCGCGTGGCGAGGATGTCGAAGATGGATGGCTGCAGCGGCACGATCACGCGTCGGACCAGCTTGAGCACCTGCCCCAGCTTTTTGCCATGCAGGCCCGCGGGGGAGTCGAGCACGACGTGGGTGGTGTCCTTGGGCGGGCGCGCCGGCTGCTCGGGTGCGATTTCCCAGCTGGCGATGCGCGGCAGGGCCGGCGAGCGCAGCTTGAGCCACTCGCGCGAGGATTGCTGGCGGTCGATGTCGCCGAGCATGACGCGACTACCCTGGCGGGCGAACCAGCCGGCCAGGTTGGTCGCCAGTGTGGTCTTGCCGACTCCGCCCTTGGGGTTGGCGATCAGGAAGGATTCCACTTATCCGCTCAAGGAAGCAATATCGTCGAACCCGTGGTCTTGCGGGCCACGAGGTCGGTCTGCGCCTGCGCCGCATCCTTCAGCGCGTAGGTCTGGTTGACCTCGATCTTTACCTTGCCGGAGGTGACGACGTCGAACAGGTCTCCGGAAATCGCCAGCAGGTCGCTGCGCTGGGCGATGTAGGTGAACAGGGTTGGCCGGGTGATGAACAGCGAACCCATCTTGGCCAGCAGGCCCAGGTCGAACAGCGGCACCGGGCCGGAGGCGGCGCCGAACAGTACCATCATGCCCAGCGGCTGCAGGCACTCCAGCGAACCCGTGAAGGTGTCCTTGCCGATCGAGTCATACACCACGCGCACACCCTTGCCACCGGTGATTGCCTTGACGCGCTCGGCAAAGTTCTCGCGCGTATAAATGATGGTGTGGTCGCAGCCGTGGGCCTTCGCCAGGGCGGCCTTCTCGTCGGAACTGACGGTACCGATCACGGTGACGCCCAGGGCGCGTGCCCACTGGCAGACGATCAGGCCGACGCCACCGGCGGCGGCGTGGATCAGGATGGTGTCGCCGGGCTCGACCTTGCAGGTGCGGCGCAGCAGGTATTGCGCGGTCATGCCCTGCAGCATCATCGCCGCGCCGGTCTTGAAGTCGATCGCGTCGGGCAGCTTGACCAGGCGGTCGGCGGGAATGTTGCGCACTTCGGCATAGGCGCCGATCGGGCCGCCGGCATACGCGACGCGGTCACCGGGCTTGAGATCGGTGACCGCGCTGCCGACTGCCTCGACCACACCGGCCGCCTCGAGGCCGATGCCCGACGGCATGGCCAGCGGATAGGCGCCGGTGCGATGGTAGATGTCGATGTAGTTGAGGCCGACGGCGTGGTGGCGTACCCGCGCTTCGCTGGGCGCCGTGTCGCCAACGCCGACTTCTTCCCAGCGCAGTACTTCGGGACCGCCGGGGGTGTGAAAGCGGATGGCGTAGCTCATGGTGTCTCCTCGGGTTTTGTGTGGCGGAAGGCACGCAAGCTACCCTGCCCGGGGGGAAATTTCAACCATGAGCCGGAATGCCATGAGCCGGAATGCGGGGAGGGCGGCGCGGAAAGTGCGCCGCCGCGCCGGGGTCAGATGCCCGACTTCTCCCGCAAATGGTTGGCGTCCACCACGGCCAGTGCCGTCATGTTCACCAGGCGGCGCACCGTTGCGGTGGCGGTCAGGATGTGCACCGGTTTGGCCGCGCCGAGTAGTACCGGGCCGACCGTGATGCCGTCGCCCGAGGTGGCCTTGATCAGGTTGAACGAGATGTTGGCGGCATCGACATTGGGCATGATCAGCAGGTTGGCCTCGCCCGTCAGCCGCGAGTCGGGATAGAGCTTCTCGCGAATGTCCTGCGACAGCGCGGCATCGCCGTGCATTTCGCCATCGACTTCGAGGCCCGGCGCGCGCGCCTCGATGATGGCCCGCGCCGCCGCCATCTTCAGCGCAGAAGCGGAGCGCACGCTACCGAAGTTGGAATGCGACAGCAGCGCCACCCGGGGCTCGACGCCGAAACGGCGCACTTCCTTGGCCGCCATCAGGGCGATTTCGGCGATCTGCTCGGCCGAAGGATCTTCATTGACATAGGTATCGCACAGGAACAGCGTGTGCTTGGCCAGCAGCAGCATGTTCATCGCCGCGTAACAGTGGGCGTCAGGTTCCAGGCCGATCACGTCGGCGACGTGCTTCAGGTGTTGTGCATGGCGGCCGACCACGCCGCAGAGCATGGCATCGACATAGCCGCGCTTGAGCAGCATCGCGCCGATCAGGGTCGCATCCGAGCGCAGCGCCTGCTTGGCGATGCCCGGCGTCACGCCCTGGCGTCCCATGATGGCGTGGTAGTCGGACCAGAGTTCCTTGTAGCGCGGATCGGACTCCGGATTCACCACCTCGAAATCGCGCCCTGCCTGCAGGCGCAGGCCGGCCTTTTCGATGCGCATGTCGATGACCTCGGGGCGGCCGATCAGCACCGGCTGCGCCATGCCTTCGTCGAGCACCGCCTGCACCGCGCGCAGCACGCGCTCGTCTTCGCCTTCGCAGTAGATGACGCGCCGCGGCGCCTTCTTCGCCGCGGCGAACACGGGCTTCATGACGAAGCCGGAGTGGTAGACGAAGCTGTTGAGCTTGTCGCGATAGGCGTCGAAATCCTTGATCGGTCGCGTCGCCACGCCCGACTCCTCGGCGGCCTTGGCCACGGCCGGAGCGATCTTGACAATCAGGCGCGGATCGAATGGGCGCGGGATCAGGTATTCGCGACCAAAGGCCAGGCTCTCGCCGCCATAGGCCTGGGCGACGACGTCGGAGGCCTCGGCCTGCGCCAGTTCGGCGATGGCGCGCACGGCGGCGAGCTTCATCAGTTCGGTGATGGTGGTAGCCCCCGCGTCCAGTGCGCCGCGGAAGATGAAGGGGAAGCAGAGCACGTTGTTGACCTGGTTCGGGTAATCCGAACGGCCGGTGGCGATGATCGCGTCATCGCGCACGGATTTCACTTCCTCGGGCGTGATTTCCGGCGTCGGGTTGGCCAGCGCCAGGATCAGCGGGTCCTTCGCCATTTTCGCCACCATCGCCGGCTTGACCACGCCGCCGGCCGAGAGGCCGAGGAAAACGTCGGCGTCCTCGATGATGTCGTTCAGGGTGCGTGCATCGGTCTTCTTGGCGTAGCGGTCCTTGATCGGGTCCATCAGTTTCTCGCGCCCGACATACACCACGCCCTCGATGTCGGTGACCCAGATGTTCTCGACCTTGACGCCGAGGTTCACCAGCAGGTCGAGGCAGGCCAGGGCCGCCGCGCCGGCGCCGGAGGTGACCAGCTTGACGTCCTCGACCTTCTTGCCGACCAGCGAGAGGCCGTTGAGGATCGCCGCGCCGACGACGATGGCGGTGCCGTGCTGGTCGTCGTGGAAGATGGGGATGTCCATCAGCTCGCGCAGGCGCTGCTCGATGACGAAGCACTCGGGCGCCTTGATGTCTTCGAGG
>CAJBYR010000117.1 GCA_903959855.1 uncultured beta proteobacterium | reverse complement strand
GCAAACAGCGCGGTTTCCCGGCTCCAGCCGAGCAGGGCGCGCACCAATGTCCAGCCGGCGGAAAAGGCCAGCATCAGGCCGATGAAGAAGGGAAAATAGCCGGCCTTGGGGCCGTCGTCGGCCCATTCGATGCCGACCCGCAGGCTGTCCACGATTACGATGATCCCGGCGGCGAAGAGCAGCGCCGCCACTCCCGCCTCGGGGATGCGCCGGTTGAGGCCGGCTCCCTGTTCCTGATCCGACACGGTTTACTTGGCGAGGAAGCCGGCGCTCTTCATCAGCGCGACGTGCTGGGCCTCGGCCTTGGCCACCCAGTCGGCATACTCCTTGCCGCTCATGAAGGTCTGGTTGAAGGCACCCTTCTCCATGAACTCCTTCCACTCCGGCAGTTCGCGCAGCTTCTTGAACAGGTCGACGTAGAAGGCTACCTGGTCCGGCGTTGCGCCCGGGGTCATGAAGATGCCGCGCAGCATCAGGTACTCGGCGTCGATGCCGGCCGATTTGCAGGTGGGAATATCGGCCCAGGACTGGGTTGCGGTGACCTTGTTCTTGTAGGGCAGGGGGTTGCCGTCCATCACGCACAGGGCGCGCAGCTTGCCCGAGCGCCAGTGCGCCTCGGCCTCGATCGGGTTGTTCACCGTCGAGTCGACATGCTTGCCGACCAGTTGCACGGCGACGTCGCCGCCGCCCTTGAAGGGCACGTAGGTGATCTTCTTGCCGGCGGCCTTTTCGATCAGCACGGTGATGATCTGGTCTTCCTGCTTGGCGCCGGTGCCGGCCATCTTGTACTTGTTGTCGGTGCCGGCCTTGATCGCGGCGAGGTAGTCCTTGGCGGTCTTGTGCGGCGATTCGGCATTGACCCAGAGCACGAATTCGTCGAGCGCCAGCATCGCCACGGGGGTCAGGTCGCGCCAGTTGAAGGGCACGGCAGTCGCCAGCGGCGTGGTGAACAGGTTGGACAGGGTGATGATGATCTTGTGCGGGTTGCCGGCCGAACCCTTGACTTCGAGGAAGCCCTCGGCGCCGGCGCCGCCGGACTTGTTGACTACTACGATGGGCTGCTTCATCAGCTTGTGCTTGGTCACGATGCCCTGGATGAAACGCGCCATCTGGTCGGCACCGCCGCCGGTGCCGGCAGGGACGACGAACTCTACGGGTTTGCTGGGTTCCCAGGCCTGGGCGGCGGGAGCGGCAAATAGTGCGGCGGCGCCCAGTGCTGCGGCGATCTTGGTCAGTTTCATGGTGTTCTCCTCGGGGGTATGTCTTTGGTATGCGTAGCTGCGCGGCGACGCCTGGTCGCCGCGCAGGGAATCAGGCGAGGCCCAGCTTTTGCGCGAGGCCGATGCGCTGCAGCTTGCCGGTGGCGCCCTTGGGGATCTCGGGCAGGATCAGCACTTTCTTCGGTACCTTGAAGTCGGCGACGCGGGTGGCGACGAAGGCCTGGATGTCCTTTTCGGTGGCGGTCGCGCCTTCCTTCAGCACCACGGCAGCGCCGACTTCCTCGCCCAGTTTCGGGTGCGGCACGCCGAAGCAGACCACCTGCGCCACGGCCGGATGGTCCATGATGACTTCATCGATCTCGCGCGGCGAAATCTTCTCGCCGCCGCGGTTGATGATTTCCTTCAGGCGCCCGGTCAGCGACACGTAGCCCTCGGCATCCTTGACGCCCTGGTCGCCGGTGCGGAACCAGCCGTTGGTGAAACCCTCGGCATTCGCCTTGGGATTGTTCTCGTAACCGGTGGTGACGTTGGCGCCGCGGATCACGATTTCGCCCACGGTGTCGGGCGCCAGGATGTTGCCGGCTTCGTCCATGATCTGCACTTCCGGGCCGGCGGCGAGGCCGACCGCGCCGGGCTTGCGCTTGGCCGGCGGCAGCGGGTTGCTGGCCATCTGGTGGGTGGCTTCGGTCATGCCGTAGGCCTCGATCAGCGGCGAGCCGAACACGGCTTCAAGCTCGGTGATCACCTGCGGCGGAATCGACGAGGACGAAGAACGCAGGAAGCGCAGCGGGTTCTTCGCGATGATTTCCTTGTTGCGCGGCGCGCGCGTCAGGATGGCCTGGTGCATGGTCGGCACGGCGGTGTACCAGGTGGGGTGGCACTCGTCCATCCAGCCGAAGAACTTCAGCGCGTCAAAGCCGGGCGAGCAGAATACTTCGGAGCCCGCCGACACTGGCGCCAGCACGCCGGCGATGAGGCCGTGGATGTGGAACAGCGGCATGATGTTGAGGCCGCGGTCCGATGTAGTGAAGGCCAGAGTGCGGCGGATGTTGCCGGCCGAGGCGCAGAGGTTCTTCTGCGACAGCGGCACGATCTTCGGCCGCGAGGTGGTACCCGAGGTGTGCAGCACCATGGCCACGTCGTCGGGCTGGGCGAAGCCGCCGTTGGCGGCGGGGCTGCCGGCCCCGGTACCCTGCAGCGTGAAGCTGCCGGCGCCGGCGGCCGTGTCGGGCACCAGTTCGACGATGGGTACGCCGAGTTTGGCGGCAGCCGCGCGCGCCGGTGTGTCGACGCCCTGCATGGCGATCAGCAGTTTGGCATTCAGGTCGCCGAGGTAGAACTCGAATTCGTCCTGACGGTAGGCCGGGTTGAGCGGCGCAGACGCCGTGCCGGAGGCGACGGCAAGGAAGCAGGCGGCCATCTCGGGCCCGTTGGGCAGGACGATGGCGACGCGGTCGTTGCGCCCGGCGCCGAGTTCGTTGAGGCGGGCGACGGTGCGCGCGATCAGGGCGCGCAGCTCGCCGTGGGTCAGTGCTTTGCGCGCGGGCGCGCCGATGGCGGCAGCGGTTTCGGTGCCTGTGGACAGCAGGGTCAGGAGCGTGGTTGCGTCGGACATGGGGCCTATCTCTGGTGGGTTGTCAGTCTTCTACAAGACTTTGCGAGAACCGCGATTGTGCCTTGCATTCGCCACCGCGCGCACGCTTTCCGGACAACAAATTTTGTTATCCGGGGTCGGAGAAAACTAATTGGATTAGCGGTTTATCCGCGCAGCAGGCGCCAGGCCATCTGCAAGGCGAGCAGCGCAAGGAAGACGCCGAAAGCCCGCTTGAGCGGCTTTACCGGCAGCGAGTGGGCAAGGCGCGCGCCCATCGGTGCCACCAGCATGCTCACCACCACCACACCGATCAGGGCTGGCAGGTAGATGTAACCGAGGGAGTACGCCGGCAACCCGATTGCGCCCCAGCCGCTGAGGACATAGCCGATCGCGCCGGCCACGGCGATGGGCAGGCCGAGTGCTGCGGAGGTGCCGACCGCCTGATGGATGACGACGTTGCAGAACACCATGAAGGGGATGGAGAGGAAGCCGCCGCCGGCGGCGACCAGGCTGGAGACCACGCCGATGCCGCTGCCCACCGCCAGCATGCCGCCGGGGCCCGGCAACTGGCGCGCCGGCTTGGGCTTGCGGTCGAGCAGCATGGTGGCCGAGGCGTAGAAGACGATGGCGGTGAACACAATGGCCAGTGGGCGTGTGGGTATGGCCGCCGCGATGAAGGTGCCGCCGAAGGTACCGGCCATCAACCCGGGCGCGAAAACCTTGACGATGTCCCAGCGCACGGCACCGTGGCTGTGGTGGGCGCGCATGCTGGAAATCGACGTCAGGACGATGGTCGCCATCGAGGTGCCCAATGCCAGATGCATGGCGTGCTGAACGGGAAAGTCCTGCGCCTGGAACAGCATCAGCAGCAGCGGCACAATGGTCAGTCCGCCGCCGACGCCGAACAGGCCGGCGACGAAGCCGGCGAAAGCACCCAGCAGCGGGTAGCCCAGCCACCAGAGGCTCACTTCGTGGCTTTCTTCTTGATCAACTTATCGACGATGAACGTCCACTCCGCCGGATCGACGGGAGTGATCGACAGGCGGTTACCCCGCTGCAGTACGCGCATGTTGGCGAGCTCGGGATGGGCGCGCAGTTCGTCGAGGCCGACCAGCCGGATTTTCTTCACGATGCGCACATCGACATTCATCCAGCGCGGGTTTTCGGGCGTGGACTTGGGATCGAAGTAGGGACTCTTGGGATCGAACTGGGTGCGGTCGGGGTAGGCCCTTTGCGAAACCTCGGCAAGCCCGGCGATACCAGGCTCCGGGCATGACGAATGGTAGAAGAGCACGCCGTCGCCGACCTCCATCTGGTCGCGCATGAAGTTGCGCGCCTGGTAGTTGCGCACGCCCCACCAATCGACGGTCTTTTTCGGCATCGCCAGCACGTGGTCGATGCCGACGACGGACGGTTCGGATTTCATCAGCCAGTAGCGAGTCATGGGCTAGGCCTCATCCCGTAAGGGGATACTGCCCCCACGTCCTGTGGGGACATATCCCTGGATACCGTCTCTTCCTCTGGTCGAGACATAAACAAAGAAGGGCGCGGAAGTCTCCGCGCCCTGCAATTTGATTCCCCCGCGTGTGCCGTTTGGCCGGCATCCTGAACCTGGGTTCAGATTGGCCGCGTTCCTGCCGCATCAGGTTCGCTCACCGGGAGCGATCACAACAGCAGCGTCATTGGGCAGCGGCCGATGCCAATCGGTATTGGTTCAAGGAATGTATGGCCTTGGCGAACACCGCAGGGGAAACCTTGGGAAACCCGACTCAGAACAGCTGTTGATGCAGTGCCAGCGATTCGTCAAGCTTGGCTTCGATGGAATTTATTGTACGCTGAATCGCCTGCTGTTCAAGTGCTGCAGCTTGCGCTTGCGGAGTATCTTTTGCGACGAGCAATTCGTGCGCCAGATTCAAGGCCACCATCACCGCCACACGCTCGCCGTTGCCTTTGGTTTTGTCGCCGGCTTCCTTGAGTTTGCCATCGAGCAGCGCGACGGCGGCGAGCAGCCCTTCGCGCTCATCAGGTTTGCAAGCAACCCGGTAGTCCTTGCCCAGCAGCTTCACTTCCAGTGTATTGCTCATTCCTCGGGCAGCCTTTCCAGCAGGGATTCAAGGCGCCCGGCGGTGACTTCGATCTTCTTTGCCAGTGCGGCCTTTTCTGCCTCCAGCGAGGCGACGTGGGCGCGCAGGTCCTGGTTTTCACTGCGCAGGCTGGCGCAGATGGCGACCATCTGGTCGACCTTGCGTTCGAACTGATCGAGGGAAATGCTCATGGGCAATCAGTTTCCGGGAAAAGCTCAATCAGGTCAAGCAACAAGAAAGCAAATTGCATGTGATGGCTGAGTCCCGCGCCGCCGTGCTCTGGCAGAATACCGCCATGCCCAAGCACGCCTTTTCCGCCGCCGGCCTGCGCCGCGCGCTGGTGATCAAGTTGCGTCACCACGGTGATGTGCTGCTGGCAGCGCCGGTGATCTCGACGCTCAAGCGCCATGCGCCACAGTGCGAAGTCGACGCCCTGGTCTATGCCGACACGGCGCCGATGCTGGAGGGTCACCCGGCGCTGTCGCATTTGCACCTGATCGACCGCAACTGGAAACGTCAGGGCCTCGGGCGCCAAAGTGCAGCGGAACTGCGCCTGATCTCTTCGCTGCGCGCGCGACACTATGACCTCATCGTGCATCTTTCGGTGCATACGCGTGGTGCCTGGCTGGTGCGCCTGTTGCGGCCGCGCTGGTCGGTGGCGCCGAAGTTCCGCCCCGGCTTCTGGGCGAAAAGTTTTACTCACCTGTATCCGGCACAGTCGCACCCGGATCGCCACACCGTTGACACCAATCTCGACAGTCTGCGCGCGCTGGGTATTGAACCCGCGCCGGAGGATATGCGGGTGTTCATGGTGCCGGGCGCCGCGGCCGAAGCCAAAGTCGATGCACTGCTGGCGGAACACCATCTGTCGCCCGGCGGCTTCGTCCATATCCATCCGGCTTCGCGCTGGGCTTTCAAGTGCTGGCCGGCAGATCGCGTCGCTGCCCTGTGCGATGCGTTGGCTGCAAAGGGCTTGCCCATCGTCCTGACTTCCGCGCCGGACGCCAATGAACAGGCGCTGATCGCCGCAGTGCAGGCGTCGCGAGGGAAAATCGCCGTACCTTCAGCGCCGACTATAGATTTTTCAGGGCAGCTTTCGCTGAAGGAACTCGCCGCGCTGACGGCGCGCGCGCGGCTCTTTGTCGGCGTCGATTCCGCGCCCATGCATATCGCCGCCGCGATGGGCACGCCGACCATCGGCATCTTCGGTCCTTCGGGCGATCGCGAATGGGGCCCCTGGGGCGCGGGCAACCGCGTCGTCGCCTCGTTGACCCACGCCTGCCGGCCCTGCGGCCGCGCCGGTTGCGACGACAGCAAGGTCAGCGAGTGCCTCACTACCCTACCCGTGGCGCAGGTGCTCGCCGCCTGTGAAGAACTGTTGCGATGAAGCTTGCCATCGTCCGGCAGAAATACACGCCCTTCGGCGGCGCCGAGCGTTTCGTCGAGCGCGCTCTTGCCGCGCTGACCAGCAAGGGCGTCGATGTCACCATGGTCGCGCGCCAGTGGCAGGGCGAAGCGACCAACGGGGCGCATGCCCTGCGCCTGGATCCCTTCTACCTTGGCCGCACCTGGCGCGATGCCGGTTTCGCGCGCGCCGTGCAGCGCCTGATCGCCGAACACCGCTTCGACCTGCTGCAAAGCCACGAGCGCATTCCGGGTTGCGACATCTACCGCGCCGGCGACGGCGTCCATGCCACCTGGCTTGACCTGCGCACCAAGCCCGGCGATCGTTTCGCGCCCTGGCATCGCTATACCTTGCGGGCGGAGTCAGAGATGTTCGGTCATCCTGCGCTGCGCGCTGTGATCTGCAACTCGCGCATGGTTCGGGACGACATCATGCGTCGCTTTGGCCTGGATGCCGGAAAGTTGCATGTCATTTACAACGGCATCGATCTCGAGCACTTCCATCCTCGCCTGCGCGATGAGCCTGGGCGCAGCCTGCGTGCGAAGAGCGGCGTCGATCCGGCGACGCCGGTGATGCTGTTCGTCGGCTCGGGCTACGAACGCAAGGGCTTGCCGACGCTGTTGCACGCCCTGGCGAAAATGCATCGGCAGGATGCGCGGCTCTGGGTCGTCGGCCGCGACAAGCAGGAGGCGCTGATGCGCAAGCTGGCGCAAACCCTCGGCGTCGATCAGCGCGTGATGTTTCTCGGCCCGCAGCAGGACGTCCGACCCTTCTACGGCGCGGCGGACGTCTTTGCCCTGCCCACTATTTACGACCCCCTGCCCAATGCCGCGCTGGAAGCGCTGGCCTGCGGCCTGCCGGTGCTGACGACAAGCACCTGTGGTGCCGCCGAGTTGCTGAACTCGCAAAGCGGGGTGGTGGTCGAGGCCGGCGATGCGACGGCGCTCGCCGCCGGCCTCGATGAGTTGTGTGCCCGCGCGCCGGCCATGCGCGATGCCGCCCGCGCCAGTGTTACCGCGCTCGATCCGGCCGGCATGGCGGCCCAGCTGGTGGCGCTTTATTCGCGGCTGGTCTGACGCCGCGCGTCGTCCACCACCGGTCGCAGGCGTTCGACGAAGGCATCGACCGAAAAGCGCGCGAGGTGGCCTTCGGCCAGCTCCGGCTTCGGTCGATGCCGACCATCCAGCAGTTCATCGAGCAGCCGACCGAAGTCGGCGCCGGCATCCTGGCGCGGATCACGATACAGAAAGCCTGTCAGGCCGTTGCTCACGGTTTCGGTGAAGGGCGGTGCATGCACCGCGATCACGGGTGTGCCACAGGCCTGCGCCTCGATGATGTTGAGCCCCAGCGCTTCTTTTTCCGGCAGGCCGGAGAGCAGGTAGTCGAGTTGCCGGTAAATGCCTCCGACATTGCCCTGCTGACCCCAGAAACGTGCCTGGCCGGTTGGCAGCGCGGCCAGCTCGCGGTCGAGGTCGCGCACCGAGGCGTAGCCGCCGCTGCCGAAGATCTCGAGATTGACCTGCGGGCGTTTTGCCAGCACGGGCACCAGATGGGAGAACAGCAAGGGGAACTGCTTGATCGGCGTCAGGCGCGAAACGATACCCAGCGTCAGGCCGGGGCGGCGCTCGAAGTGCGGGTGCCTGCGCATCGATTCAACCAGCGGTTCGAGCGCGCCGAAAAGGCGATCCCGCCCCTTGCGCCGGTCCCAGTCGTAGCGACTGGTACGAATGATCGGAGCGTCAATGCCGCGCTTGCCGATCTCGGCAACGCCGTAGAGCGGCGTCTCCCAGGCCGGCAGCCCCGCTGCCAGCAGCCCGTCGCGCACCCAGCCGGATACCGCGTAGATACGATCGTGATCAGCAAAAGCCGCCGGATTGCGCCCCTGAACCGGCATATGGGCAATCGCCGTGCGCAGCCGGCGCGGAATCGAGACGTGTAGCTCCGACGGCAGCGGTCCATGCGACAGGAGCCAGAGCGGTCCTTGCGGCAGATGATTTGGTAGTTCGGCGACATCGGCCACCGCGACGATTTCGGTTTCGTCCGGCAGGCCCAGCTCATTCCAGAAGCCGGCCCGTGGATGCACCAGCAAGCGCGTCGCCACACCAAGTTGCGAAAGTGCGCGGCAGAGGAAGGCGGTATACACCTCGCCGCCGCCGAAGTGCGGCTGCAGGTTGACCTGAACCAATTTCATGCGGTCTGGGGCGGGCGCTTCATCGCTGCAATCAGCACACCACAAATGAAGGCGAAGAGTCCCAGCCGCCAGCCCGACATGTGGCCGTCGAGCAGGCAGCGCAGCACATAGCTGCCGACCAGGAAGCAGAACATCAGTCCCGCTGCATCCTCATGCTCGCGGAACTGCCGCCAGCCACCGCGT
>CAJBYR010000116.1 GCA_903959855.1 uncultured beta proteobacterium | reverse complement strand
GAGTTCCCAGAATACGATGCGACTGACTTCTGCCGCCATCCGCAGGTGTTCGTCGGTGCGTTTGCGTTCACTGATGTCACGCGCGAAACCGACCGTGCCGATCACGCTGCCGTCGATGCTGACCGGCGACTTGTAGGTTTCGAACCAGACCCGACGGCCATCGACCTCGATGGGTTCCTCCACGCTCTTGGGCCGGTTGCTGCGCAAGACCTCGCGATCGTCATTGCGGTAGACAGCGGCGAGTTCGGGCGGAGCGATGTCGAAATCGGTGCCGCCGATCAGTGCTTCCTTCGAGGCGGCGCCGAAGCCGTCAACAAAGGCCTGGTTCACCGCCAGGAAGCGGCTTTGCTCATCCTTGAGCCAGACGCGGAACGGGAAATTATCGAGCAGGGCGCGCTGGTAGCTTTCGCGCTGGCGCAGGACGTCGCGCAACTGGCGCCGCTCGGTGTAGTCCTCGTAGATGCCCAGAATGCCGAAGACCTCGCCCCTGGCGTCGCGCAACGGAACCTTGGATGTGCGCAACCATATCTGCTGGCCGTCCGGGGTGGTCTGCGGTTCCTCGTAAAACAGCTTGGCCGTGCCGGAGTTCATGACGGCGCGGTCGTCCGCCCGGTAGGCGTCGGCGTGGGCTGCCCAGGCCAGCTCGTCGTCGCAGCGACCGATCACTTCATCGGGCGACGCCTTGCCGGCGTCGGCCGCAAAGGCCGGATTGCATCCCAGATAGCGCGAGTCCAGATCTTTCCAGAAGACCCGCACGGGTGCGGTGTCGACTACCGCCTGCAGCAGTTTCTGTGATTCGGCGATAGCTGCCTCGGATTGCTTGCGTGCCGTGATGTCCGACCAGGTTACCACCAGGTAGTTGCGCCCCCGTAATTCGATGCCGCTTATGCTGACCAGCGCGTCCAGCAGAGTGCCATCCTTGTGACGGTGCCGCGTCTCGATGTTGCGGAAGCCGGTTTCGATGGCAGCAGGAACCCGTTGCCTCAGGTATGTCTCATCCATGTTGGCCTGGATATCCGGCACCGCAAGGCTGGCAAACTCTTCCCGGGTATAGCCCAGTGTTTCGCAGGCCGTGTCGTTGAACTCGACAAAGCGCAGCGTTTGCGCGTCGATCAGGGTGATGGCTTCCTTGGCCTGGGTGAAGATGCTGCGGAACAGTTCTTCGCGCTCTGTCAGGGCCGTTTGCATCCGGTCCTGCTCGGTGATGTCGCGAAAACACCAGATGCGGCCGCGCTCGCTCTCCATGGTCAGCGCCCGGGAATAGCGTGCGAAAACCCGTCCGTCCTTGAAGTGCAGGGTGTCGCTGGCTTCGGCTCTGCTGCCATACAGGGCATTGACCTTGGCCAGGAATCCGTCCGGATCCTGCAATTGTTCGAGGACGTGATTCAGCAGGGCCTGGTCGTCCCCGGATTCCGCGAGTCGCTTGGGCACCCGCCACAAGTCGGCAAAGCGGGAATTCATGGCCAGCACCTTGCCGCTCGGGGCGACCATGAGTACGCCTTCGTCGGTCGATTCCAGCGCAACTTTCAGCTTGCTTTGGGCGCTTTCGACACTTTGCGCCAGCGAGAACTGCTGGTGGCGCGCCAGTTCACGTAGCAGCAGGCTGAGCACGGTCAGGCTGATCGGGGCGATGATTCCGGCGGCTACAACGCCGGTGATGAGGTAGTCCGCCGTGATCCGGCCCATCAGCAGCAGATCCATGGCGGAAACGATCAGCACGGCCCCGGCCACCGTAAACAGGGTGATAAGTGCCGACAGGCGCCACCCCGCGAGGCGCTGCAAAACCAGAATCGGTGCTGACTTCATGTTTGTCTGAGATTTTCCCGGAGCCCCCGCCAAAGGGCCTTCGCTCCAGGCCGCAATTTTTTCTGCCCTGAACGGGCTGGCGACCGAGCAAAGGATAAACTCTACTAAAAACAAAGGGTTGATTTCGGTCAACTTATCGCGCAAGGAGATTTCGGGAATCTCGGATTTCGAACTTGCAACAACTTGTTGCAATTCGGCGTTGAACCTTGAGGCCCCGGCCCCATCTACACACGCATGTCGAAAAGAATTTCAGCCCCGGAGGCCAGCGTGCAAACCGATTCAATCCTTAAATTTCTTGCGGATTCACGTCGTTACCTGACACTCTGAGGCACAATCCCCCCCCCGGCGGCCGGGCTACCTCCCCCAGCCGCCTGAAGGCCTCGCGATAGCGGGGCCTTCGATTTATGTCCGCCCCAGAAGGGCGGACGGTATTCAGGGATTCCGCCAAGCTTGTGGCGGGATACCCGAGGTCGCGATACCGGACGCGATGCAATCCGGCGAAGCCGCAAACCAGCGATACAGGAGCCGCAAATGACCCAACGCGCAATGAGCCTGATGGATGTTCTTGCCCCCCCCGGCAACGATTGGCTGAAGGAACTTTCCCGCCGCAGGAGCGAATTGCCCAAGGGCGTGCATATCGTTCGCTTCGGTGAAGGCGACGAGGATCCGGTGCTGGAAGAGGATCAGGGCGGTTCGAAGCAGCGGCAGGCGGCAAAGGCCGCTTGAGGCGGAGCGCAGCCGCGCCTCAGAGCAGCTTTTTGATGTCGGCGGCCATATCCTCGGGCTTCACGGTCGAGGCGTAGCGGCCGACCACCCTGCCTTCGCGATCGACCAGGAATTTGGTGAAGTTCCATTTCACGCCTTCCGTGCCCAGCAAGCCAGGGGCGCCGGCCTTGAGAAAGGCAAAGATAGGGTGGGTGTTTTCGCCGTTCACATCCACCTTGGCGAACATCGGAAAGCTGACATCGTAGGTGAGGCTGCAGAACTCGCCGATCGCCGCTTCGTTGCCCGGTTCCTGACCGCCGAACTGGTTGCAGGGAAACCCCAGCACCGTCAGCCCCTGTTCGCCGTACTTGCGCCATAGCGCTTCGAGCCCGGCATATTGCGGGGTGAAGCCGCAGCCGCTGGCAACATTGACGAATAACAGAACCCGGCCCTTGCAGTCCTTCATCGACCGTGTGGATCCGTCAATGGCCTTGGCCGACAGTTTGTAGAGTTCGCTCATATGACTCCCTTCCCCCCAGCCCCCTCCCCGCAGGAGGGGGTGATGGCGGTTCGCCGCTGCGCGGCTCCAAATTGTGGCTGGCGCCCCTTCGGGCGGCCGGGCGGGGCGCTCATCATTTCTCCTGATCGAGTTTCACCGCGTAGCGCTTGAGGTCGGCCAGCTTGACCACTTCGAGAGCAGCGGCGGAGGTGGATTCCAGCACCACCTGCGGCGCCATCCCTGCCTGCAGGGCCTCCTGCCAGCGCGCCGAACACAGGCACCAGCGGTCGCCGGGCTTGACGCCGGGAAACTCGTATTCGGGCATCGGCGTCGACAAGTCGTTGCCGCGCGAGCGCGAGAAGCGCAAAAACTCATCGCTGGCGATGATGCAGACGCCGTGGTTGCCGACGTCTTCCTCGGTCACCTGGCAGTCGCCGGTACGGAAGAAGCCGGTCATGGGGTCCGTGCTGCAAGGCTGCAGGATGCCGCCCAGTACATTTTTCGCGAGATCGTTCATGCAAGGATTATCGGCCATGAAGTCGCGCACGGTGCAGCGGGGCAAAGAAAAATGGCCCGCATTGCGGGCCATTTCCTTGTAGCGCAAAGGGGATTACAAGCCGGCGTCGGCCCTCAGTGCGGCTGCCTTGTCGGTCGCTTCCCAGGTGAATTCCGGTTCGTCGCGGCCGAAGTGGCCGTAGGCGGCGGTCTTTTCGTAGATCGGGCGCAGCAGGTCGAGCATCTGCACGATGCCCTTCGGCCGCAGGTCGAAATGCTTCTTCACCAGTTCGGCGATCTTTTCGTCCGAGACCTTGCCGGTGCCTTGCGTCGTGACCCATACCGAGGTCGGCTGCGCTACACCGATGGCATAGGAGATCTGCACCAGGCACTTGCTGGCCAGGCCGGCGGCGACGATGTTCTTGGCCACGTAGCGGCCGGCGTAGGCCGCCGAACGGTCGACCTTGGACGGATCCTTGCCGGAGAAGGCACCGCCGCCGTGGGGCGCGGCACCGCCGTAGGTGTCGACGATGATCTTGCGCCCGGTGAGGCCGCAGTCGCCCTGCGGGCCGCCGACGACGAAGCGGCCGGTGGGGTTGACCAGGTACTTGATCTCGCCCTTGATCAGTTCCTTGGGCAGCACCGGCTTGATGATGTCCTCGATCACGGCTTCGATCGCCGCGGCCTTCATCTTCGGGCCGTCGGACATCTCCGGCGAATGCTGGGTGGACAGCACCACGGTATCGATCGCGTAGGGCTTGCCATCGACATAGCGCACGGTGACCTGCGACTTGGCGTCCGGGCGCAGCCAGGGCAGGCGGCCGTCGCGGCGCAGCATCGACTGGCGCTCGACCAGGCGGTGCGAGAGGTAGATCGGCAGCGGCATCAGCACCGGGGTTTCGTCGCTGGCGTAACCGAACATCAGGCCCTGGTCGCCGGCACCCTGGTTGAGGTAGTCATCCGAGGCGCGATCCACGCCCTGGGCGATGTCCGGGCTCTGCTTGTCGTAGGCCACCAGCACGGCGCAGCCCCGGTAGTCGATGCCGTAGTCGGTGTTGTCGTAGCCGATGCGCTTCAGCGTCTCGCGGGCGACCTGGATGTAATCGACGTTGGCCTTGGTCGTGATCTCGCCGGCCAGCACCACCAGGCCGGTGTTGCACAAGGTTTCGGCGGCAACGCGCGAGTACGGGTCCTGAGCCAGGATGGCGTCGAGGATCGCATCGGAAATCTGGTCGGACACCTTGTCCGGATGGCCTTCCGAGACCGACTCGGAAGTGAAGAAGTATTCCTGTGCCATGGTTTCTGCTCCAAGTAAAACGCCCCATGCTTGGCGAGGCCAGCTATGGGGCGGGAGCAGGCGACGCTTTAGCGATATTTGTTTTCCAACCGCCGGCCTTGGCCTGGGTTTTCTCCGCCTCGCAAGTTGTCATTTAACTCGGCGGATCAGCGCGCATTGTAGGTGCAGTAGGGCGTGGCCGTCAATCGGGGTGATAAGCTCGGACCATGTTCTGGCTGCTCGAGTTCTGCGCCGCGCGCGCTGCCTTTGCCACGATGTTTACCGCCTGGTCGGCGGTATTGCCGCTGCTGCGCACCGACTGGCAACTCAGTGCCTGGCAGGCCGGAATGGTGCAATCGGGCTATCACGTCGGCTTCCTGATATCCCTGTTTTCCGTGGGCTTTCTCTCCGATCGTTTCGGTGCGCGTCGCATCTATCTGGTGACCGGGGTCGCCGCCGTGACCAGCGGCCTGCTCTTCGCCTTTTTTGCCGACGGCTTCGTTTCCGCGCTGCTGCTTTACGGCCTGACCGGCCTGTGTTCGGGAGGCTCCTATACCCCCGGCCTGGCCATCGTCGCCCAACGCATGAAGCAGCGCCAGGGCATGGCCCTGGGTTACTACCTGGCAGCCGCCTCGCTCGGTTATGCCATTGGCCTGCTGATCGCCAGCGCCGTGATTCCCATTGCCGGCTGGCGTGCCGGCTTCATCGTCACCGCCTGCTTCCCGGCACTGGGCATGGTGCTCGGCTGGCATGCGCTGCGCCAGGTGCCGAACGTCGTCCATTCACTGCCCGACGGCCACAGCACGCGCAGCCGCCTGGTCGAGGTGGTGCGCAACAAGCCGGCAATGCTTTCGATCTGGGGCTATACCTTCCATGCCTGGGAATTGCTCGGCCTCTGGGCCTGGCTGCCGGCCTTCCTCGCTGCCGCCTCGGTCGCCGGAGGAACCGGAGGTACGCAAGCCGTCAGCGTCGGCGCTACCTTGACCGCGCTGACCTACCTGGCGGCGGTGGTCGGCAGCGTCATCGGTGGCTCGCTCTCGGACCGTTTCGGGCGCACCGCCGTGACCCTGGCGATGGCGCTGTGCAGCCTGCTCTGCTCCTTCAGCTTCGGCTGGATGATCGGCCTGCCCATGGCCCTGCTGGTGCTGGTGGCGGTGTTCTACAACGTCACCGGGGTTGGCGATTCATCGATCCATTCGACGACCCTGACCGAACTCACCGATCCGCGCTACCTGGGCGCGGCGTACTCGCTGCGTTCCCTGCTCGGTTTCGGCGCCGGGGCGATTTCACCCTGGGTTTTCGGCCTGGTGCTGGATTGGGGGCGTGCTGGCGCGCTTCCCGACCACGTGGTCTGGGGCCTGGCCTGGACTACCCTGGGCATCGGCGGTCTGCTTGGGCCGGTTGCGATCTGGCGCCTGCGCAACATGCCGGAAGCCGCCAGGCTGGCGGGCGGAAAGCGCTGATCCGGGCAAAGCCCGCGGCTGTTTTGGTAGGATTGCGCCCTCAAATCGCTCCGGAACTTTCGATGTCTTCCGCACAAACCCACGTGGCATGGTCGGACAAATTCGCGCTCGACCTGCCTGAAATCGACGACCAGCACAAATACCTCTTCGGCCTGATCGACACGATCTGGCGGGCGGTGGCGAGCAGGGCCGACCGCGATACCACCCTGGGCGTGGTCGCCGAGCTTGAGCGCTACACGGTGACGCATTTCGCCGCCGAGGAAGCCTTCATGCGCGAGCAGCAGTACAGCCGCTATCACGAACACCGGGCCGAGCACGAGAAGTTCGTCGCCCGCATCGCGCTGGAAAAGGCCAGCGTAAAGGCCGGCCAGCCGCTCTCGCTCGAACTGACGCACTTCCTGCGCGACTGGCTGGTGCAGCACATCCGCTTTGCGGATCGCGCCTATGCCGACGAGTTTCGCGATCGCGAAAAAGCCGCGATGAAGGGCTCGCTGGCGAAGTTCTTCAAGCGGTTCCTCGGCTAAAGGCCGGAAGGTTCTGCGCGCCTGACAGCCTCAGCGGGTGGGGTGGGCGAAACCCCGCTTGCTGCCGGCGATGAAGTCGGCGACCTCCGTTACCGGCGCGCTACCCATTTCACGCATCGCCGCCAGTGCCTGCTCCAGCGGCACGCGGCTGTAAAGCATGCGGTAGGCCTCCTTCAGCGCCGCGATGTCCTCGCGTGTAAAGCCGTTGCGCTTCAGGCCGACGAGATTGAGGCCGCGGGCGCGGCCCGGGTTCCCGTCGGTGATGCA
This sequence comes from uncultured beta proteobacterium, assembly GCA_903959855.1. Classification (GTDB taxonomy): domain Bacteria; phylum Pseudomonadota; class Gammaproteobacteria; order Burkholderiales; family Rhodocyclaceae; genus Sulfuritalea. The sequence goes on along the minus strand of CAJBYR010000116.1, from coordinate 10,336 downwards.
GAAGGGCAGCGCATCCTGCACCACCTTGGCCGAGAGGCCGATCATGGCGTTGCGGCCGATGCGGCAGAACTGGTGCACCGTCACCGCCGCCGAGATGAAAGCCTTGTCATGCACCACCACTTCACCGGCGATGCCGGCGGTGTTGGCCATGACGATGTTGTTGCCGACGATGCAGTCGTGGGCGATGTGGGCATAGGCCATGAGGAAGCAGCCGTTGCCGATGCGCGTCACCGAATCCGGGCGCGAGCCACGATGGATGGTGACGCCCTCGCGGAAGTAGTTGTCCTCGCCGATCTCGGTGTAGGAAATCGTGTCGGACTTGAACTTGAAGTCCTGCGGATCGCCGCCGATTACCGCATGTTCGGCGATGCGGCTGCGTGCGCCGATGCGGGTGTGGCGCTTGATCACGGCGTGGGCCGCGATCTGGCAGCCGTCGCCCAGCACCACGTCTTCCTCGATCACCGCATAGGGTCCGACCTGGACATTGGCGCCCAGCTTGACGTCGGGCGAAATCACTGCGGTGGGGTGAAAGTTCATTTCAGCGCGTCACGAATCACGCCGCAAATGGTCTCGATCTGTGCATCCTGCAGCATCGGCGAGATCGGCAGCGAAAGGCAGCGCTGCGCGGTGCGCTCGGTGACCGGTAGCCTTACGTCGCCATGCGTCGCGGCGAACATTTCCTGCTTGTGCAGCGGCACCGGGTAATACACGGCGCAGCCGATGCCGGCGTCGGTCAGTGCCTTCTGGATCGCGTCGCGGCGATCGGAAAGTATCGTGTACTGGTGATACACGTGGCGGCCGTGGCCGTCGGCGAATGGCGTTTCCAGTGACCCAGACCCGACGCCCGCCAGTTGCCGGTTGTAAGAGTCGGCGATGGCGATACGGCGGTTGTTGAAGGCGTCGAGGCGCTTCAGCTTGGTGCGCAGGATCACGGCCTGGATTTCGTCGAGCCGCGAGTTGTAGCCGAGCACATGGTGGTGGTAGCGCACCCGTGAGCCGTGGCTGGCCAGCACCCGCAGCTCGGCGGCCAGTGCGTCGTTGTCGGTGATGATCAGTCCGCCGTCGCCGAAGGCCGAAAGGTTCTTCGACGGATAGAACGAGGTGCAGCCGATGTCGCCGTAGGCACCCGACTTGCGCCCGGCGTAATCGGCGCCGAAGGATTGCGCGGCATCCTCGATCAGCCAGAGGCCATGCTTCTCGCACAGGGCCTTCAATGGCTCCAGATCAACGGGCTGGCCGAAGAGATGCACCGGTACGATGGCCTTCGTTTGCGGCGTGATCGCCGCTTCGACCTGGTTCAGGTCGAGGTTGAAGGTACGCGGGTCGATATCCACGAACACCGGTTTGGCGCCGCACATCACCACGGTCGACGCGGTGGCGACGAAGGTGAAGGGCGTGGTGATGACCTCGTCGCCCGGGCCCAGGCCGATCGCGCGCAGGGCGATCAGCAGCGCGTCGGTGCCGGAAGCGCAGGAGATCCCGTGCTTGACGCCGGCATAGGCGGCAGCTTCGGCCTCGAAGGCCTTGACGTTTGGCCCGCCGATGTACTGGCAGGCGGCGAGCGCGGCGCACACCGCGGGTTCGATTTCGTCCTTGAGCAAGGCGTATTCGGCCTTGAGGTCGAGCATGGGGATGGTCATTGCTTTCCTTGCTTCAGCATCAGTCGTTCGATTTCGAGGGCCACGGCCAGCGCCTCGCGCCCGTCGCGGCCGGTACAGGTGCCGCCGGGAATGGTTTCGCCGCGCACGCTGGCGACGAAGGCCTGGATTTCGCTCAGCAGCGCATCGCCGGGCGGCTCGATGCGACTTTCGCTGTCGATCGGGGGTTCGCCTTCAATGATGGAATCCCGCTTCTTCGCCACGCCGATCTTGCGCTCGCCGAAATCGACCGAGAGGTATTCATGGTGCTGGAAGATGCGCATGCGCCGCAAGGAAGCCGTCGAGGCGCGGCTGGCGGTGATGTTGGCAACGCAACCGCTGGCGAACTCGATGCGCGCGTTGGCGATGTCGATGCCCTCGGTCAGCACCGCCACGCCCGAGGCGCGCAGGTCGGCGATCGGACTTTTCACCAGCGGCAGGATCAGGTCAAGGTCGTGGATCATCAGGTCGAGCACCACCGAGACATCGGTGCCGCGCGGCTTGAAGGGCGCCATGCGGTGGGCCTCGATGAACAGCGGCGTGGCGATCTTGTCGCGCACCGCCAGCCAGGCCGGGTTGTAGCGTTCGAGGTGGCCCACCTGCAGCATGCGCTTGCCGGCATCGGCCAGGGCGATCAGCTCGTCGGCCTCGGCCACGGTCACCGTGATCGGCTTTTCCACCAGCACGTGCAGGCCGGCGGCAAGGCAGTCGCGGGCGATGCGATAGTGGCTTTCGGTGGTGCTGGCGATCGACACCAGGTCCACCTTGCCGGCCAGTTCGGCATGGCTGGCGAAGGCGGCGGTGCCAAGCTCCCTGGCCACGGCGGCGGCGCGTTCGGGATTGGGATCGACCACGCCGACCAGTTCGACGTCGGGCAGGGCGGCGTATTTCTGGGCATGGAAGCGCCCGAGGTAGCCGACGCCGATGACGGCGGCACGGAGAGATTTGGACATAGGCGATAATTCTACTTTCTCCCCCGCCTCCTTGCCCGTCACCACCGTCACCAGTCGCCGCGAATCGTCGTGTTACCCGCCCTGTTCCGCTTCCTTGCCCGCCTGCCACTCCCGGTGCTGCACAACCTCGGTGCGCTTGCCGGCTGGCTGGCCTGGCTGCTCTCGGCCACCTACCGGCGCAATTTCAGCATCCAGATCGCCCTGGCCGGGATGATTGATGCCCGCAATGCCGCCATCGCCGAGGCTGGCAAATCGCTGCTGGAACTGCCCAAGATCTGGCTGTGCCGGCAGGACGAGGTGGTCGGCCGTGTGGTCAAGGTTTCCGGCTGGGAACTGGTCGATGAGGCCTGGGCCGCCGGTCGCGGCATCCTGTTCCTCACGCCGCACCTGGGCTGCTTCGAAGTCGCGGCGCAGTACTACGCGGCGCGGCGGCCGATCACCGTGCTCTACCGCCGTCCCAAACAGGACTGGCTGGCGCCGCTGATCGAGGAAGGGCGCGGTGCCAACCTCAAGCTCGCCCCCGCCGATCTCGCCGGCGTGCGCCGCCTGCTCAAGGCGCTGAAAAGCGGCGAGGCCGTCGGCATGTTGCCGGATCAGGTGCCGGGCAAGGGCGAGGGTGTCTGGGTGCCTTTCTTCGGTCGTCCCGCCTACACCATGACGCTGGCCGCGCGCCTCGCCGAAACCGGGGCCACCGTGCTCATGGCCTATGCCGAGCGTCTGCACTACGGCGCCGGCTACCATCTCAAGCTGTTCCCGCTGTCCGGTGCGCTCGAAGGCGACCTCACCACCCGCGCCGCGCAGCTCAACCGCGAACTAGAAGCCCTGGTTCGCCTCTGCCCCGAGCAGTACCTCTGGGGCTACAACCGCTACAAGGTGCCGGCCGGCGCCGAACCGCCGTCGGCTTAACGCTCATGACTTCGATCACCACCCGCGAAACATGAACCTCTTGTGCCCTCGTCATGCAATGAGCGGGCAAACTCGGCCCGCCCCCCTTCGCCCCCCTCGCGGGGGGTTCCTGATTGGCTCGCTGCGCTCGATATCGGTAGCACCCCACCTTGCAGCATTGCGCTGACCCCCATCGCAGAAATACGGAGCACACATGGCACACGTTGAATTCGAGCTTGCCCCGCAGTTTGCCAACACGCCGTTTGGCGAAGAGGTGGAAGAGTTGCTTGACAAATGCATCGACTGCGGCCAATGCATGGTCAAGTGCCCGACCTTCCGCCTTCTCAACGAGGACGAGGAAAGTCCGCGCGGCCGCATCCAGCTGATGCGCAAGATGTACGCCACCGGTGCGGTGGATCACGAAGTTCAGCAACGGCTGGATCATTGCCTGACCTGCCGCTCCTGCGAGGCCATGTGCCCCGAGCACGTGCCCTTCGGCCACCTGCTGGACATCACCAAGTCATACATCGAAAGCCAGCTGCCGCGCCCCTTCCATACGCGCATGCTGCGCTTCGGCATGCGCATGCTGATTCCCCATCGCCGTCGCTTCGCGCTGGCATTGGGCCTCGGCCGCATGTTCCGCAAGCACCTGCCGCCGGTCCTGCGCGCCAAGGTGGAGCAGCCGGTCGCTGCTCCGGGCCCCTGGCCCGACAAGCCGCGCAAGCGCAGCATGCTGGTGTGGAAGGGCTGCGTGCAACCGTCCCTGGCGCCGTCGATCAACGCCGCCACGGCGCGCGTGCTCGACCGTTTTGGCATCCGCCTGATCACCGGCGACGAAGGCTGTTGCGGCGCACTCAGCCTGCACATGGCCGCGCCGGAAGAATCGCTCGCCCACATGCGCCGCAACATCGACGCCCTGTGGCCGCAGGTCGAGGCCGGCATTGAAGCCATCGTCATGACATCGAGCGGCTGTGGCGCCCACCTGCGCGACTACGGCAAGCTGCTGGCCGACGATCCGCGTTACGCCGCAAAGGCGCAGCGCATCACGGACCTGACGCGCGATGTCGCCGAAGTGGTCGCCGCCGAGTGGCGCGAGGGTCTGCTGACTATCCCCCAGCGCGCCGGTACGCCGCCGCGCATCGCCTGGCAGTCGCCCTGCAGCCTGCAGCACGGGCAGAACATCAACGGCGTGGTGGAGAAGATCCTCAAGCGCGCGGGCTTCAAGCTGGCCCTGGTCGACTATCCCTTCCTCTGCTGCGGCTCGGCCGGCAGCTTCTCGGTGCTCGAACCGGAGCTGGCCGCCGGCTTGCGCGAAGCCAAGCTGAAGACCCTGCTCGGCACTCGCGCCACCATGATCGCCACCGCCAACATCGGCTGCCAGCACCACCTCGCTGCGACCTCGCCGGTGCCTGTGCGGCACTGGATCGAACTGCTCGACGAAACCTTCGCCGAGGCCTATCCGCATTAATGCTCATGGCTTCGGCTCTCGCCTGCGGAACATGAAACACCTGCACCCTTGCCTTGCCATGAGCTGGCAAGCTCGGCCCGCCCCCCTTCGCCCCCCTCGCGGGGGGTTCCTGATTACCTCGCTGCGCTCGATATTGGCAGCGACGCATCTTGCCGCTTCGACGAAATGATGACCCGCCTTGTTGTCGCGCTCCTCTGGCTTCTCCACTGGCTGCCGCTGCCTCTGTTGGCGCTGGTCGGGCGCGGTCTCGGTTTGGCGCTCTATTTGCTCGTGCGCGAACGCCGCGTGGTGGCGCTGACCAATCTCGGCATCTGTTTCCCGGCACTGTCGCCGGCGCAAAAGTCGGCGCTGGCGAGACGCCACTTCATGGCCTTCGGCCGCAGCTTCGTCGAACTGGGCCTGTGGTGGTGGGCCTCGCCCGAGCGCATCCGTCGCATGGTGCGACTCGAAGGCGGCGAAAAGCTGGTGGCCTTGAAGGGCAGGCAGGTGATCCTGCTGGTGCCGCATTTTGTCGGCATCGATGCCAACTGGATGCGACTGACGCTGGAACACGACATGGTGGCGATCTACACGCGGCAGAAGAACCGGAGCTTCGATGCCATTTTGACCGGGCGCCGCCTGCGCTTCGGCAACAGCGTCGCCGCTTCGCGCCAGGAAGGCACGAGGAAGGCCTTGAAGGCGATGAAGGAGGGGCGCTTCTTCCACTATTCTCCCGACATGGACTACGGCCCGAAAGAATCGATCTTCGTTCCCTTCTTCGGCGTGCAGACGGCGACCATCACCGGGCTTTCGCGCCTGGCGAAGCTGACCGGCGCCACCGTGATTCCGGTGGTCACGCGCATGGAAGAAGGCGGCTACGTCACGCGCGTCGGCGAGCCCTGGATCGACTTCCCCAGCGGTGACGATGTTGCCGATGCGCGGCGGCTGAATGCCTTCATCGAAGCCGAGGTGGAGCGTTCGCCCGAGCAGTACTACTGGCTGCACAAGCGCTTCAAGACGCGACCGCCGGGTGAGGCGAAGGTTTACTGAGCTGACTCTACGCGGCGTGATCCCGCAGGATCATGTCTGACGCTTTTTCCGCGATCATCACCACCGGCGAATTGGTGTTGCCCGACACCAGCGTCGGCATGATCGAGCAGTCGACCACGCGCAGCCCGGCCAGGCCATGCACGCGCAGCCTGGCGTCAACCACGGCCATCGCGTCGTCGCCCATCTTGCAGGTGCCGGAGGGATGGAAGATGGTCGCGCCGTAGTTGCGCGCCCAGTCCAGGGTTTCCTCGTCGCTGGCGACGCCGGGGCCGGGGCGGTACTCTTCCGAGATGTAATCTCCGAGCGCCGGCGCGGCGGCCAGATGGCGCGCGAAGTTGATCGAGGCCACGGCGCAGCGGCGGTCGGCCTCGTGCGACAGGTAGTTGGGCTGCATGCTTGGTGCGTGCAACGGATCGCGCGACTTGACGAAGACGGTGCCGCGCGAATGCGGGCGCAGCTGACACACCGAGAAGGTGCAGCCCGACCACGGATGCGGCTTGGCGCCAGCCATCTCCGCCGACACCGAAGCAAAATGGAACTGGATGTCCGGCGAGGTGGACTCGGGCAGGATGCGCGTGAACAAACCGCCCTGATTGATGCCGATGGCCATCGGCCCCTTGCGCTGGGTGATCCACTTCCAGCCCATCTTGAACTGGCGCCACCAGGACTGCAGGTCGTCATTCGTCGTGATCGGCTTCTTCACCTTGTACATCAGGCGCAGCTGCAGGTGATCCTGAAGGTTCTCGCCGACACCGGGCAGGTTGTGGGTGACCGGGATGCCGAGCTGCTGCAGGCGTGCCGCATTGCCGACGCCGGAAAGCTGCAGCAGTTGCGGGCTTTGCAGCGCGCCGGCTGACAGCACCACTTCGCGTGCGGCGCGCACTTCGTGATCCTGGCCATTCTTGCGGTAGCGCAGTCCCACGGCGCGCGTGCCCTCGAAGATGATCTCCGTGGCATGGGCGTCGGTTTCGATGCGCAGGTTCGGCCGGCCGCGCGCCGGCTTGAGGTAGGCCACCGCCGTGCTGCAGCGCCAACCCTCGCGGGTGAATAGCTGGTAGTAGCCGACGCCTTCCTGCTTCGCGCCGTTGAAATCGTCGTTGCGCGGCACCCCGCGCTCGTTGGCGGCGCGGATGATGGCTTCCATCAGCTCATGTTTGTCGCCGATGTCCGAGGCCCACAGCGGCCCGCCGCTGCCGTGGTATTCGCTGGCGCCGCGGGTGTTGTGCTCGCACTTGATGAAATAGGGCAGCACGTCGCGCCAGCCCCATCCGGCATTGCCTGCGGCCGCCCAGGCGTCGTAGTCCTCGGCCTGGCCGCGCACGTAGATCAGGCCGTTGATCGAACTTGAACCGCCCAGCCCGCGGCCGCGCGGCCAGTAAATCTTGCGGTTGTTCATGTGCGGGTCGGGGTCGGTGTAATAGCCCCAGTTGTAGACCGGGTGGAACATGGTCTTGGCATAGCCGATGGGAATGTGGATCCACAGGTAACGATCGGCCGGGCCGGCTTCGAGCAGCAGCACCGAGTGGCGGCCGTTCTCGGAAAGCCGGTTGGCCAGCACGCAGCCCGCACTGCCGGCGCCGACCACGACGAAATCGTAGTTCTGCGAACTCATCCGCGCCTCATCCCATGTTCCAGCCGTGGCTGACGTTGATCGATTGTCCCGTCAATGCCGCCGACGGAAAGGCGGCAAGAAACAGCGCCACCTCGGCGATGTCGCCGACGGTGGTGAATTCGCCGTCCACCGTGGTACGCAGGATCACGTCGCTGATCAGCTTTGCTTCGCTGAGGCCCATGCGTGCGGCCAGCTCGGGGATCTGCTTTTCCACCAGCGGCGTGCGCACGAAGCCGGGGCAGATCAGGTTGGCGCGCACGCCGTGGGCCGCGCCTTCCTTGGCCACCGTGCGGCACAGGCCGAGCAGGCCGTGCTTGGCCACCACATACGGCCCCTTGCTCACCGAGGCCTCCTTGGAGTGGATCGAGCCCATCAGGATGACGGTGCCGCCGCGGCCCTGTGCGTACATGTGGCGCAGGCAGGCCCGGGTCGTCAGGAAGCCGCCGTCCAGATGCACCGCGAGGATGCGCTTCCAGTTGTCGAAGGAAACGTCGGCGATGCTGTCCAGGTGCTGGAAGCCGGCATTGCTGACCAGGATGTCGATGCCGCCGAACTTGGCCGCTAGGGCATCGATGCCCTGCGTCACCTGCGCCTCGCTGGTGACATCCATGCCCAGGCCCATGGCCTCGCCGCCCGCCGCGCGCAACTCGGCGGCCATGGCCTCGGCGGCCGCCGCATCGAGGTCGGCCACGCCAACGCGGGCGCCTTCGTTGGCATAGGCACGGGCGATTGCGGCGCCTAGGCCGCTTGCTGCGCCGGTAACAACGGCAACCTTGCCGGTCAGTTTCATGCTGCTGGGTCCTTTGCAAGTTGGCTCACAGCGCCAGCACCACGCTGGAAATCACGATCAGGAAAATCAGTGTCCAGCGCCGCATCTGCGCGGCATCGAGCTTGCCGTAGAGCTGCGAGCCGAGCCAGACGCCGCCCAGGTACAGCGGGCTCAGCAGCAGCGCCGTCATGCCGTTGGGGCCGTCGAGCATGCCGCGCCAGAGCAGGGCGCCCAGCGCCGCCAGCGAAATGATGGTGACGAACAACGTGAGATTCGCGCGCGTCACGTCGGGCGGATCCGAGCTGGCGAGCAGGTAGAGGATCACTGGCGGCGCGCCGACGCTGGTGGCGCCGACCAGCACGCCGCTGGTCGCGCCCAGTGCCATCGAGGTGCCCAGGCGTTGCTTGCCGCGATAGCGGATGCCGGTCAGCAGCAGCAGCGAAAACAACAACACCGTCGCCGCGATGGCTTGCCGTGCCAGCAGCGGGTCGAGGGTCGACAGCAGCCATGCGCCGACCGGCGCGGTGAGGCAGGCCACGGCGCAGATCGGCAGGATGGTGCGCCAGTGCGCCTTGCGTGCCGCGTCGCGCAGCATCGGTGCGGCGGCAAAGGTTTCCAGCAGCAGCGCAGCGATTACGGCAGTGATCGGGCTCAGCAGCACCGAAAGCACCGGCGTCATCACCATCGCGCCGCCGAATCCCGTCGCCCCGCGCACCATGCCACCGAGGCCGCAGATGGCCAATGCTCCGAGCAGGCTCAAGGAAAGCGTCATTCGCCGTACCGCCAGCGCCGACTTTCAACGCAGTTCTCAATGTTCGTGCTCGAACTCATCGTGGATAAGATCGCGGATCTTCTTTTTCAGCTTGGCGAAGTCCGGGCTGTCCTCGTCGCGCGGACGCGGCAGCTTGACTTCGATGTTGGCCTTGACCCGGCCGGGGCGGCGCGTCAGCACGATGATGCGGTCGGAGAGCAGGATGGCCTCGTCGATGCTGTGGGTCACCAGCACCATGGTCTTGCGCAGCACCGGGTCGGCGTTGGCCAGCAGGCGGCCCATCTCCTCCTGCATCAGCGCGCGGTTCTGCGCGTCGAGTGCGGCGAAGGGCTCGTCCATCAGCAGCACCTTGGGGTCGACGGCCAGCGCACGCGCAATCGACACGCGCTGCTTCATGCCGCCCGACAACTGGTGCGGATAGCGCTTCTCGAAGCCGTGGAGGCCGACCAGCTCGATGTGGCGCCGGATGATCTCCTCGCGATCGACCGCCGCGAGGCCTTTCATTTCCAGGCCGAAAGAGATGTTGTCGTGCACCGTCATCCACGGGAACAGCGCGTAATCCTGGAACACCACGGACCGCTGCCAGGTCGGCTTGCCCACCGGCTTGTCGTCGACCAGGATGCGTCCCATCGAAGGCTGCTCGAAGCCGGCCATCATGGTCAGCAGCGTGGTCTTGCCGCAACCGCTGTGGCCCAGCACGGAACAGAACTCGTGGTCCTCGACGCGGAAGCTGACGTCGTCCAAGGCCAGTACCGGCTCGTCGTCGGCATTGTGGCCGGGGTAGATCTTGCTGACGTTTTCTACGCTCAGGTAGCTCATGGTTAGCGGTCCATTCCACGTGACCAGGGCAGCAGTCGCCGTCCCAGTTGGCGGATGATCTGGTCGAGCAGCAGGCCGATGACGCCGATCGAGGCCATGCCGACGATGATGTAGTCGGTGCGCAGCACGGTGCGCGCGTCGTTGATGAGGAAGCCGAGGCCGGAATTGGCGCCGACGAGTTCCGCCGCCACCAGGGCCATCCAGCCGACGCCGAGGCCGATGCGGATGCCGGTGACGATCTGCGGCAACGCCGCCTTGACCACGATGCGCCAGAGGATCTGCGCCTCGTTGGCGCCCAGGCAGCGCGCGGCGCGGATCAGGTTGGGCTCGATGCCCTTCACCCCGTTGATGGTGTTCAACAGGATGGGGAAGAAGATGCCGAGGAAAATGAT
>CAJBYR010000115.1 GCA_903959855.1 uncultured beta proteobacterium | reverse complement strand
GGTACCTTCTTCCTGGGCTTTGGCAAAAGCGCCGAGGCCGGCCAGCCAGATCTGCTCTGCCGAATCGCGAATGGTGGCGGAAAGCTGGCTGTCCACGCCGACGGATTTCAGTTTCTTGACCACGAGTTTCTTCACCATAAAAATCTCCAAAAGTAACGGATGTCTGCTGCGTCGCCGGGCAAACCGCCGGCGGACCCTTGTATGTCACCGGGCGAGTCTAGCGGCCGGGATTAGAGAAATCACACTAATGTCCTAGGGGAAACCCCCTAGGACGCGTTCTCTTTTGGGCGAGGGCGGCGAAGAAAAGCGATCGCCGAAACCTATGCCTTTGTCTTCCTCTTCGCCGTCGCTCTCGCCGCGGGCTTTTTGGCCGGCGCCGGCTTTGCAACGGCTGCCTTCGGCGCAGCTGCAACCTTGGCGGGAGACTTCCTTGCCGCTGTCTTCTTGGTCACGGCCGTCTTTGCCACCGCCTTCTTTGCGACGACCTTCTTTGGCGCCGGCTTCTCCAACACGGGCTGCTTCGCCACAGTTTGCTTTGCCACGGCCTTCTTCGCCACAGGCTTTGCAGGCGCTGCGCCGCTCGACCCCTTCCAGGTCAGGCGCGCCTTCTTCGCCAGCGCCACCACCTTGGCAATGTCTTCGTCCGAATACACGCCCTTGACCCCGGAAATCGCCGACAGCTTCATGCCGTGCTTGATGCCGAGCTTGTAGATCTCCTTGACCTTCTCCCACTCGGTATCGCGACCGATGGTGAATACCTCGAAGCGACCTTCCAGCGCCAGCACGATGGTTTCCGCCAGGCAGGCGTAGATCACGTTCTTGGGCAGGCCGATGGACTTCATGCCCTTGACCGGGGTCGGCAGTTCGATCTCTCCGGATTCGATCACCAGCACGTCCGGGCGCTTGGCCACCTCGGAGGGGGGCAGATCGAGCGGGCGCGCGACGTCGGTGATCACGCAGCCCGGCTTGACCTTGGTGATGTCCAGGATCTTCTTGCCGGCCCCCGAGGTCGAGGTGACGATCATGTCCATGTCACCCAGCAGGCTGTCGTAATCCGTCGACGAGATGACTTTGGCATCGGGCGTGTCCTGCAGGATCGAATCGCGCAGTTCATTGAGCTTCTTGATGTCGCGACCGGCGATCACCACTTCGTCGAAGGCCATGGCCAGCAGGCGGGCGCTGACCGAGCCGATGGAACCCGTGGCGCCGATCACCATGGTCTTGGCGGGTACCCGTTTCGAATCCTTGGTCGCCTTGATGAGGCCCATGCGGCGCATGGCGTCGGCCGCCGCCCACAGCGCGCCGGATGCGGAGTAGCTGTTGCCGGTGGTGATCGGAATGCTCGCACGTCGCGCCACGGTGATGCCGGCATCGCCAACCACCTTGGTGAAGGCGCCCAGACCCATGATCTGGGCGCCCAGGCCCTCGGCGATCTTCGCGGCGTGGAGCAAACGCCGATAAGTGAACTCGGGGCTGTGCGAGAGCATTTCCTTGGGCGTGCCGCCCACCGAGATCAGCCAGCCTTCGGCCTCGGCGCCGCTGGGCGAGACGATGTTGCTCATTTTGCAATACACCATCGGCGGCATGTAGGCGGCGAGCGTTTCCACCTTGTCCATGATGAACTTGGGCGTGCCCTTGGGCAGCGGAAAGCCCTTCTTGATGTATTCCTGGCTCAGCGGATGCACAACAAAGGCAAAGCGGCGGATGTTGCGGAAACGCCCGGTGGGATGGAGCAGACGCGGCTTGATGTCCAACTCGTGCAGTATCTCTTCGAAATCGTGGTCGGTGAGCTCGGACTCGGCCTTTCCGGTGGCCGCGAGGATCATGGCAGTGATGGTGCTGATACCCACCACCTGGTCGAAGAGCTTGGGTGTGACATCGACCGCCAGATTGACCTTGTGCTTGGCAAAGAAGGCGAATGCCTCGTCATCGACCGCCGAGGTGATGATGGTCTTGCCTTCGAGATTACCGCTGGCGGCCACCGCCTGGATTTCGCGGAAAGTACCGACGATGACGTGCGACTTGGCCACCGCATTGGCCACGATCTTGTTCTTCAGGGTGCCCAGGACGGACTTCAGGAACTCCCCGGGCACGCCGTCGGGCAGAAGTTCCTTGCCCTTGGCGAAGAGTTCGAGCTGGTCCAGCGAACTCAGCAGCACGGGAGAAGCTGCGTGGAATACGGGGTCGGCAAAGCTCAGGTTCCGGGTGTAATCGGACAAGGCGACCGCCATGTCGTAATTGCGCATCCCGGACAGGAACAGGACCAGGTTGTTGTCGAAGTAACGGCCCAGTTCCTTCTGCACGTAGCGAACGGCACGCACCTGCAGCAACCGGCGCAGGCTGGCGCCGGTGGTCACCGGAACGCGCGTGACGACCTGCATCAGGTGCTGGGACTTCTTGTTGATCACCGTGCGCAAGCCGACGTGGTAATGGTCGGGCATGTCGCTCAGGGCGATGGCATCCACATTGGCCTGCTGGCGTCGCATCAACTCCCAGGCCTTGCTGCTGTCCTTGTCGGCGCCGAAACGCCGCACCGAGAACTCCTGGCCGAGAAACTTTGTCTTGAATTCGAAATCCTTCTTGGATGACCCGAGGGTCACGGTAACGACTTTTTTCATCAATTCATTCCTCGTATTCTTGTTCGACCAAGGTTCGTGATTGCAGCGCGATGACTTTGCTACTCCGGCTTCTTGCGGCGCCGGGCCGGCTTCTTCTCTGCCACCGGGGCCGGCGGCAGCACCTGGCGGATCATGTCCTCGCACTGCGCTTGCGTCATGTAGCGCGGCACCGGGTAGCCGGTGCGTGCCTCGTGGCAGGCGGCCACAGCCAGCTTAGGAATGTCGGACTCTTTCAGCGCGGCGAGGAAGGTCGGTATGCCGAGGTCGCGATTGAGCTGCTCTACGGCATCGACGAATTTTTGCGCCAGTGCGTCTTCCCCTTCGCTTTCCTTGCCGAGCTTGGCGCGCACCGCCAGCAATGCCAGCCGGTCGGTAACGGCCGGCAGAGAAAATTTCAGCACCGGCGGCAGCATGATGGCGTTGGCCAGGCCATGCGGGGTGTGGTACCTGCCGCCGAACTGGTGCGCGATGGCATGCACGTAGCCGACATTGGCGCGCGTGAAGGCGAGGCCCGCATAGGTCGCGGCCAAGGCCATCTTTTCGCGCGCGGCGAGGTTCTTGCCGTCGCTGTAGGCCACCCGCAGGTTGTCGAAGATCAGCCCGACGGCCGACAGGGCCATGTCATCGGTGTAGGGATTGGCCCACTTGCCGATGAAGGCCTCGATCGCATGCGTCAGGGCGTCGATGCCTGTCGCCGCTGTGATGTGCGGCGGCAGCCCGGTCATCAGGCAGGGATCGAGCGCCGCCATTTTCGGCACCAGGCGTGTATCGACGATCACCAGCTTGGCATGGCGTTCGGGGTCCGAGATCACCGCGGCAACGGTCACCTCCGAGCCGGTGCCGGCAGTGGTGGGCACGGCGTAGATCTTGACCGGGGTATGCAGGCCCTTGAAATAGCCGGCCAGTTCGCGCAGCGTCTTGCCGGGATTGGAAACCGCCGCGGCGATGGCCTTGGAGGCATCCATCGAGGACCCGCCACCGAATGCCACGATGGCATCGCAGTCGTTCGCCTCATAGAAATCGATGCCCTCTTCGATCAGCGGAATCGGCGCGTCGGGCGTGATCGAATCAAAGACCACGTACTCCGCACCCCCCGCCGTCAGGGCAGAGGTCAGGTCATCGAGCAGCCCGAGCTTGGAGATGATGCTGTCGGTGACGATGAGAATCTTGCTGTGACCGAAGCCGGCGATGGTTTGCCCCAGCCTGCCGCTGGCGCCCGGCCCGACCAGGATGGTGGGCTGCGGGATGGGCAGGAAGCGCACGGCCAGGCCGGCGCCCTTCATGGCGGCACCCAGTGCCGTGGTGCGTAGTGAATCGCTGATCAAATCCGATATCAAGGGAACTCTCCTCCAAAACAACCGCCCACCGGGTTCATTCCCGTGTTTGACCCGGGCATCAACCGTACCGAATCTTGAACTCTATCATCCAACATCGGCCTGCGCGCAGCCTGCAGCTCCACCGGATCATGGACTTCCCCTGATAGGCTAGAATTTTCTTGCGCGCCGGCTCTCGCCGAGAGCACGCGCAACCGGCGCCCGGCCACCAGATTCGACAGCGGAGACCCTCCATGCAAAACGCATTGACCGGCAAGCGTGTTCTGATCACCCAGGCCAGGGAGTTCATGGGCCCCGTGCTTTGCGAAGTCTTCACCGAACAAGGCGCGGACGTTGTCGCCAGCGCCGAAGACCTTGCAGACGAAGGTGCCGCACACCGGGTAATCCAGGCGGCGGGTCGCATCGATGTCCTGGTCGCCAATCTGGCCATCAAGGCGCCAAGCACGGCAGCGGTCGAGGTCACCGGGGCCGAATGGCGGCAGGTGTTTGCCGCACTGGTGGATCCCCTGCCGCGACTGGTCGGCGCTGTCGCTCCCGGCATGATCGAGCGGCGCGGAGGCAAGATCCTGGTGATGGGCAGCGCCTCGGCCTTGCGCGGCATGAAACGGGCTTCCACCTACAGCGCGGCCCGTGGTGCGCAACTGGCCTATGTGCAGGCGGTCGGCGTCGAGCTGGCGCCGCACAACGTCCAGGTCAATGCCATCGCACAGAACTTCGTCGACAACCCCACCTACTTCCCGGCCGAAGTGCAGGCGAATCCGCGATTCCAGGAACGCCTCGCCCGCGAAGTTCCCCTGGGACGCCTGGTCTCGGCCCGGGAAGATGCGCAATTTGCTGCCTACCTTTGCAGTGATGCCGCCGATTGTTTTGTCGGGCAGGTGTTCCCGGTATGCGGCGGCTGGGTCGGGCGCTGAATGAGCGCTCTCACCCTCATACCGGGGCCGGCCCTCCGGCAACAACCGCGCCGCTGCGTGCTCGTCTTGGCGGCCGCGGCCATGCTGGCTGTTGCCGGTGTCCCTGCCACGGCGCAAACGCCACCGGGCGCGGTATCCGACCCCAACCTGGAATTTCCCAACCGCCTGCACACGGTGCAGCGCGAGGGCTACACGATCTCTGCGCTGGTCACCCACCACACCGCACCGCAGGCCTTCCGCCACGGCGTGGCGCTGTTCGCCGGCCATCCCGGCATCCTCAAGCTGCGCGAGGAGGACGGGGCGTTGCGCTTCGACCTGCGCGGCAACTTCCTGGTGCGCTCGCGGCGGCAATGGCTGGATGACGACATCCTCGTCGCGGTGGTCGACGCGCCCTCCGACCAGTGGGCCGCATTCAGCCAGCAGTGGCGCGAGACACCGCGCTACGGCGCCGACATCGCGGCCTTGTTGAACGACATCTCGGCACGCTACATGGTCGCAGACTGGACCTTCGTCGGCACCAGCGAGGGGTCGATCAGCTCCTTTCACGCGGCGCGGATGAATCCGACGCTGGCCAGGCGCCTGATCGAGACGGCGTCGGTGTTCAGCCCTTCGCGCAACGGTCCGGGGCTTTCCGGCATCGACCTCGGCACGCTGCCGGCAGCCACGCTGTGGGTACATCACGAGGATGATCCCTGCCGCTACACCGCTTACCGCGATGCCAAGGAATTCGCCGAGAAGTCGGGCAAACCGCTGCTGACGATGCGCGGCGGCGGACCGGGGCGCGGCGGCCCCTGCGAGGCCTACACGGCACACGGCTTTGTCGGGGTCGAGCGCGACACCGTGCGCGCGATGCTGGACTGGATACGCAGTGGCAAGCTGCCGGCGGATAGCCCGCGCTAGGCGCCGACGCAAATCAGGCTTCCAGCACGTCGCGCAGTTGCGCCAGGATGGTCGGCGAGATCGCCATACCGACATGCCCGACGCCGCCCACCGCAATGTGGCTTGCGCCGGTCAGCATTGCCGCCGTCGGCTGCGGAAACACATAGTTGTCGTGATGGCTGTAGATCGAGACGGCGGCAGGCGGCAAACTGTCGCTCGTGGCAAGCTCATCCAGCCACGGATTGCCGATGCGCATTTGTCGGGCATTGGGACCCAGGCCAAGGTTCGCGAGCAGGGTGCCGCGATGCGGCGAGCCCAGGGTGATGAACTTTTCCACCTTGGCCCGGCCGTGACGGCGCAGATAGGCGCGGCAGGCCAACCCGCCCATGCTGTGCGCAATCAGCGTCACCTGTTCCGCACCGGTGGCGGCCAGCACTTCGTCGATGCGCCGCGCAATACCCTCGGCATAGCGATCAATGTCGGAATAGGTGGGTTCCAGGCTGTGGGTGGCAACCGTCCATCCCGCCGCCTCGAGCTTGCGCCGCATCCAGAACCAGAAGCCGCGATTGCACTGGTAGCCGTGGATCAACAGCAAAGGCGTGCGCCGCGAGGCGCAATGTCCGAGCCGATCGGGGCCCAGCCAAAAGCCTTCGAAGGGAATGACCACCACAAAAAGCAGGAGGAAGGCCACGTACTCGGTGGCGATCATCCGCAACAGCGGCATCAACCCGAGGTGCGCCGCGGCGGGAAGCTCGCGCCGCCCGCGGCGCGAGAGGGCAAAAGTCAGCAATACCAGGATCAGGCGCAGGCCGAGAAACATCGCCAGCGCGAATGCGACCGCCTCGCCGCCGCTCCATCCGCTGCGCGACACCAGCAGGCTGCCGCACAGCGCATAGAAAAGCAGTTCGGCCAGCAACAGCAGCTGAAATTGCCGTGCCACCATCGCCGACTCCCGGCCGCCTAGGCTGAAGCCGACACCGGCTTGTCTGTCAGCGGAATGGCATGACAGCTTTTCAAGCCGGGCTGCACCAGCCGCTTCACGCGTCCCGCCCGCAATCGGCACGAATCATGTCAGCGGCCTTTTCGCCGATCATCAGGGTCGGCGCGGTGGTGTTGCCGCCGATGAGCGTCGGCATGATCGAGGCATCGACCACGCGCAGGGCCTCCAGGCCATGCACGCGCAAGCTTGAGTCGACCACCGCCATCGCATCATTGCCCATCTTGCAGGTTCCCACCGGGTGATAGATGGTGTCGGAGCGCTTTTTGAGTTCCTCGCGAATCGCCGCGTCGGAATGTATGCCTTCGGTGTAGACCTCACCGGTGCGGATGCCGGCCAGGATCGGGGCATCCATGAGCTTGCGGGTGAGCTTGAAGCCATCGACCATGGCATCCAGATCGTCGGGATGGCCGAGGAAATTCGGGTCGATGCTCGGCGCCGCCAGGGGATCGGCGCTGGCAAGTGCCAGCGTGCCGACGCTCTTCGGGCGCAACAGGCAGATATGGCAGGAGTAACCATGCCCCATGTGCAATTTGCGCGCATGGCTGTCGATCATGCCGACCACGAAATGCAGCTGGAACTCGGGCGCCGGCGAATCCGCGAAGCGCCGCAAAAAGCCGCCGCCTTCGGCGCCGTTCGAGGTCATCATGCCGGTCCGTTCGTGCCGGTAGCGGCCGATTTCATCGAGCATCCGGAACGACCCGCCGATGGAGATCCCGAGCAGGTCGAGCGATTTGGCGCGGTAGTTGAAAACATAGTCCGGATGGTCCTGCAGGTTCTTGCCCACGCCGGGAAGATCGTGCACCACAGGGATGCCCAACGGTTGCAGTTCAGCGCCGGCGCCGACGCCGGACAGCATCAGCAGTTGCGGCGACTGGATCGCACCCGCGGCGAGGATCACCTCGCGCTTCGCCTGGAAGCTGTGCCGAGCGCCCGCCTGGAGCAATTCCACGCCGGTGGCACGTTTGCCAGAGAACAGGATGCGCTGGGCCCGCGCCTGAGTAATCACGGTCAGGTTCGGACGACTGGCCAGGTGCGGAGCCAGATAGGCGCGCGCCGCATTCCAGCGTTCGCCATTCTTCTGCATCACCTGATAAATGCCGATACCCTCCTGGTCGACACCGTTGAAGTCGTCGATCAGTTTGAATCCGGTCTGGCGGGCCGCCTCGAGGTAGATTTCCTGGAAGGGATTCATCGAGCGCAGATTCGCAACATTCAGAGGCCCGTCCTGCCCGTGGTATTCGCCACCGAAATTCTCGTTGTGCTCCGACTTCGTGAAATACGGCAGCACATCTCGCCAGGCCCAGCCGTCGTTGCCCAAGGATGCCCAGTGGTCGTAATCCCAGGGATGGCCACGCGTATAAACCATGGCATTGATCGAGGTCGAGCCGCCCAGCGCCTTGCCGCGCGGCATGTAACCGCGCCGGCCGTTGAGGCCCGGTTGCGGAACGGTTTCAAAGGCCCAGTTGTTGATCGATGTCGGCAGCATCAACGCGGTGCAGAAAGGCACCTTGATCAGCAACTGGTCGTCGCCCTTGCCCGCTTCCAGCAGGCACACGCTGATCGCGGGATCTTCCGATAGCCGCCCTGCTACCGCGCAGCCGCCGGCTCCGCCCCCGACAACGATGTAGTCGAATTCCTTCATGACACTCCCGATCAGCGCAAGAGGAACCGGGTCAGGCGTTCGAACAGCGCGCCATAGGGCGGGTTGAACAGCGACATGCCGTTGAGCCCGGATTGGTAGAACACGGCCTTCTGCTTGGTGAAGGTCTTGAAGCCTTCGATGCCATGGTAATGCCCCATGCCGCTGGGGCCGACTCCGCCGAAGGGCAGGTTCTCCTGGGCGATGTGCAGGATGGTGTCGTTGACCGTGACGCCACCGGCGACGGTTTCTTCCAGCACCCGGTCGCGACGAACGCTGTCGTTTTCAAAGTGGTAGAGCGCCAGCGGCCGCGGGTGGCTATTGACGTAGGCGATCGCGGCATCGAGATCGGCGTAGGGCAGCACCGGCAGCAGCGGGCCGAAAATCTCGTCCTGCATCACGCGCATGTCATCGCTCACGCCCAGCAGGGCCAGCGGTGGCAGCTTGCGGGTGCCGGCATTGGCCTGGGCGGCGGAAAGCGGCTCGACCTTCGCGCCGCGTTCGCGGGCGTCATCCACATAGCCCTGAAGGCGCTGGAAGTGCCGGTCATTAACGATGGCGGTGTAGTCGGGCGAGCCGGCGGGATCGGGCCAGCACTTGGCCACCACGGCACGCGCCGCAGCGACAAACGCCTGCTCACGGCCAGCCGGTACCAGCACGTAATCCGGGGCGATGCAGGTCTGGCCGGCGTTGAGCAGCTTGCCGACCATGATGCGCTCGGCAGCCTTTTCCAGCGGATAGTCGGGGCCGAGGATGGCCGGCGATTTACCGCCGAGCTCCAGCGTGACCGGCGTCAGGTTGTCAGCGGCCATGCGCATGATGTCGTGGCCGACCTTGGTGGAGCCGGTGAACAGCAGGTGATCGAAGGGCAGGCGGGCGAAGTCGGCACCCACCTTCGCATCGCCCAGCACCACTGTGACATCGTCCGGCGCGAAATACCGCGTCACCAGGCTGGCCAGCAGTTCGCCGGTACGCGGCGTGAATTCCGACATCTTGACCATCACCCGGTTGCCGGCAGCCAGCGCCGCGGCCATGGGTGAGATGGCGAGGAACAAGGGGTAATTCCAGGGCACGATGATGCCGACCACGCCCAGCGGCTGCATCAGGATGCGCGCCCGGCCCGGGCGGAACCAGATCGACGGCGACCTGGCTTGCGGCTTCATCCAGCCGCCGAAATGCGAGCGCGTGTGGCGCACCGCCTCAAGGCTGGGGAAAAGTTCGAGCAGGCGGGTTTCATGCGCCGAACGGTGGCCGAAATCGGCCGAAATGGCTTCGACGAACCGGTCGCCGTTGTCATGTACCAGATCGAACAGGGCATCCAGCCGGGCCTGCCGTTTGGCGCGCGAAACCGCTGCGCTACGACGGGTTGCGGCGTACATGGCGTCGAACTGACGGCGGAAGGTCGCGGCCTCTGCGACCTCGGCTGGCGCTGCTTGTAGTAAGGGATCTATGGCGTTCATTCCAAGGCTCCTCCTGGATGTGCTCCATGCAAGGCGGCAGTGTATTCGCGGTGCTGAAGGCGTATTAGGCAGGCTACTCTAACGGAGGCGGACGGTGGCGCCATAATTCGCACAATGGAAGACGAACCGGACAAAGACTCGCTCGGCAAGGAACTCGCCTGGTGCATCGCCCAGGCGCGCGAACTGCGCGCGCTGCGTGCGTCCGACCCGGAAGCGGCGGACTACCCGCTGCTCAAGCAGTGGCAGGCCGATCGACTGGCCCGCACCTATGCCGATCTGCTGGCAAACGAACGCTACGCTCCGGCCGCCGGCTTCTTTCTCAGCGACCTGTATGGCCCCAAGGACTTTCGCAGCCGCGACGAAGAACTGACGCGCGTGGTGCCGGTGATGGTGCGGGTGCTACCGGCCCGTGCGTTGTCCACTCTGCTTGAAGCGGTCAAGATGGACACCCTGTCGGAATCGCTGGATACGGACATGGTCAAGGCCTTGCGCTCCGCCGGACGCAGCCACGATGTCGACCGGGATGCCTACGTCGCCGCCTATCGAAGCGTCAACCGGCGCTGTGACCGCGAGCAGCAGATCGCGCTGGTGGACAAGATCGGCAGGACCCTCGACCGCCTCACGCACATGCCACTGATACGCATCTCCCTGCGCATCATGGAGGGTCCGGCGCACCTGGCCGGGCTCGCCGCGCTGCACTCCTTCCTGCAACGCGGCTTCGACGCCTTCAGCGAGATGCAGGGCGCCGACGAGTTCCTGGCGATCGTCACCGCCCGCGAGACGGCGATGATGGAGGAATGGCTCGCCTGACCGCGGCGCCCGGGATTGCGCAAGCCATCTTGCGGCCCCATAATTCGAGCTGATTCGGTGGAGGCACCCGGCAACGGGAGCCTCCGGGGAACACGGTGAGAATCCGTGGCGGGCCCGCCGCTGTAACCGGGGACGATGCTTGCAGGAAGCCACTGGGCCAGAGTCGCAACGGCCCGGGAAGGCGCAGGCAGAGGACGATCCGGAAGCCAGAAGACCGACCGGTCATTTTCGTCAAGCCCGTGGCACGGGCAGGTGTCGCGTTTGGACGCGCTACGCCGGGCCGTGCCGCTTGTGAAAAGGATGAATCGGATGCATTCCCCCGCCGCATTGCCGCGCTTCGCCGTGGCTGCACTGAACCGTTCCCTCGCTGCGGAACTCCAGCAAAAAATCGATGGCAAGACCAAGCCGCCGGGCTCGCTCGGACGCCTGGAGGCGTTGGCACTGCAACTCGGCCTGATCCAGGGCCGGCTGACGCCGCAAGTCGTCGCGCCCCATGTGCTGGTGTGCGCCGGCGACCATGGCGCCGCCAAGGCCGGGGTCTCGGCCTATCCGCAGGACGTGACCTGGCAGATGGTGGAAAACTTTCTTGCCGGCGGCGCCGCAATCAACGCCTTCGCCGGCCTGGCCGGCATGCAACTGGTGGTGGCCGACGCCGGCGTGGCGCACGACTTCGGGCCGAGAGAAGGATTGCAGAACCTGAAGGTCGGCGCTGGCGGTACGGCGAATTACCTCGAAGGCGCGGCCATGAGCGAGGCCGACTGTGCGCTGGCGCTGGCACGCGGCGCGCAACTGGCACGGGAGATCGCGGCCAGCGGCTGCAACGTGCTGGCTTTCGGTGAAATGGGCATCGGCAACACCGCCTCGGCCTCGCTGCTGACGCATTGCCTTACCGGCTTGCCGCTGGCGCAATGCGTCGGGCGCGGCACCGGGCTCGACGACGACGGCCTGGCGCGCAAGCAGGCACTGCTGGCGCAGGCACTGAACGCTTGGCCGGAACGGCCACAGATCAGTCGCCTCCCCCTCGCGGAGGGGGAGGGCGGGAGGGGGAGCCTCGATTTGGCGAGCGCCATAGCGAGCCAGGATGCGTACCGCATCCTGGCTCGCTATGGTGGTTTCGAAATTGCCATGCTGGCCGGCGCCATGCTGGCCGCCGCCGAGGCGCGCATGACCCTGCTGATCGACGGCTTCATCGTCACCTCGGCACTGCTGGTGGCAATGCGTATCGCGCCTGAGATCCTCGACTACTGCGTGTATGCCCATTGCTCGCATGAGGCCGGGCATCGCCTGCAACTGGACTGGCTGGACGGCACGCCGCTGCTCGACCTCGGGCTGCGCCTGGGCGAAGGCACCGGCGCGGCACTGGCCTTGCCACTGCTCAAGGCGGCCTGCGCCTTCCTTAATGACATGGCCAGCTTCGAGTCGGCCGGGGTCAGCGACAAGACAAGCGCATGAAGCGCGAGCTGGAATACTTCTTTGCCGCGCTGCGCTTCTTCACCCGTCTGCCGGTGCCGGCCTGGGTCGGCCACTCGGCCGAGCAGCTCAACCACGCCGCGCGCTATTTTCCGCTGGTAGGCATCATCATCGGCGCCATCGGCGCGGCGGTGACCGAAGCCGCGGCGCTGGCTTTGCCGATCGGGGTCGCCGTGCTGCTGGGCATGGCGGCGACGGTGCTGGCCACCGGCGGTTTCCACGAGGACGGCTTCGCCGATTCCTGCGACGGCTTCGGCGGCGGCTTCGACAAGGCCCGCGTGCTGACGATCATGAAGGACTCCCGCATCGGCAGCTATGCGGCGATCGGCCTCGTGCTGCTGCTGCTGACGAAATGGAATGTCCTGGTGGAGATCGATGCCGCCTTCGGGCCGCCGCTGCTGGCGCTGACCCTGATTGCCGGCCACGCCGTGTCGCGCCTGGCCTCGACCGTGCTGATCTACTTCCTGGAGTACGTGCGCGATGACGACAGCAGCAAATCCAAACCGCTGGCCCGGCGCATGTCCGGCGGCGAGCTGGCGATCGCCGCGCTGTGCGGCCTGGCGCCCTGCCTGCTGCTGCCGCCGGGCGACATGCTTTGCGGATTGGCAGCGGCGGCGCTGGCGGCGCTGCTGGCGGCACGCTACTTCCTGCGCCGCATCGGCGGCTACACCGGCGACTGCCTCGGCGCGACGCAACAAGTTGCGGAACTGGCCTTTTACCTGGGCATGCTGTGCAACTTTTCCTGATCCGCCATCCCGCGCCCGAAGTCGCGCCGGGCATCTGCTACGGTCGCACCGACCTGGCGCTGGCGGCCGACGTCGCGGCGGCGGCGACGCGCATCCGCCCGCACCTGCCGCAGGGCCTGCCCGTGTATAGCAGCCCCTTGCGGCGCTGCCGTGAGCTGGCCGCCGCCCTGCACCCCGCGCCGCGCCATGACGACAGGCTGATGGAGATGCATTTCGGCGACTGGGAGATGCAGCCGTGGACACATATCCAGCGCGCGGCCATCGACGGCTGGGCGGCCGATCCCCTGGGCTATGCGCCGCCCGGCGGCGAGTCGGTCGGCGAACTGCAGCGGCGGGTCAACGGATTCCTCGACGAGATTGCCGCGCAGGGCATTGAGCGGGCGGTGCTGGTGACCCACGCCGGGGTGATGAAAGTGCTGGTGGGCCGGGTGCGCGCACTGCCGGCCCGGGAATGGATGGCGCTCAGCTTCGACTACGAAGGCGTAGTGCGGATTGCGCTGGACTGAACGCGGCTGCCCGCTCAAAGGCAGCCGGCATGAACGGCCCTATCGGCAAACCGGTGTCGTCACGTGTTCCATAGCACCCTGCTACTGTGGCTGCGGCGCTCGCCGGTGAGAACATCGAAAGTCGGCGCCGGCGGCACGGCGATACTACAGGCACTGGCCGCCGGCTAAGGCCTCGTGCGCCGCCATAACGGACACGGCCCTATACTTGTCACCGAAAGTGCTGCTGATACTGCCGAAGCAGGCTTTCTCTCACGCTACCAAACGGAGTCGCACACCATGTCACTCAAGAACCTGATGGTCCACCTCGATGCCGGCGAACGCGCCGGTGTCCGTCTTGAACTCGCCGTGAGCCTGGCCCGCCAGCACGACGCCCGGCTGATCGGCGTCTTTGGCCAGCGCGCAGCGGCGCAACGCGTCGGCGTCGTCGCCAGCTGGCCCAGCGCCGACTATGTCGCTGCCCGCGAAGCCAGCAAGGCCGCCTTCGAAAAGGCAAGCGCCGGACTGGCACGCACGGAATGGATCGACGTCAATCGCGGCAGCGACACCGAGGTACTGCGCCAGGTGACCAACCTGGCGCGCCATGCCGACCTGGTCGTGCTCGGCCAGCGCGAACACGGCGGCAACACCCTGCTGCCCGAAGACTTCGTCATGGAAGTGATCCTCGATTGCGGCCGGCCGGTGCTGGTGGTGCCCTATGCCGGCGAATACAGCGTCGTCGGCAAGCGGCCGATGATCGCCTGGAACGACGCTCGTGAAGCGGCCCACGCCCTCAACGACGCCCTGCCGTTGCTGGTGGGCAGCGAGGACGCCTGGGTACTTTCCTTCGCCACCCGCCACGAAGACGCCGACGCCTCCTGCGCCGGCGTCGTGCGCCACCTGGCTGACCACGGCATCAAGGCCAAGCCGGAAGTGCTGGTGGTAGAAGACTTCGGCATCATGGACCTGCTGCTCAACCGCGTCAGCGACCGCAGTGCCGACCTGCTGGTGATGGGTGCCCACGGCCAGATCGGCTTCCCCTTCGTCAGCCGCGGCGCAGGCACGCGCTATATCCTGCAGCACATGACCGTGCCGGTGCTGATGTCGAACTGACCCGGACCGGCGCAGAATCCCGGGCGGTCGTCAGGGAAAAGCCATGCCGATCCGGCTTCCCGGCCATGCCGCCCGCCTCCTGGCACCCGGGGAAACCGTCAGATTCGTCACGCGCCCGCGTGCCGCGCGCCTCGGGATGGTGTTGGTGCTCGGCAGCATCTTCATCGTTCTGGCGATCTTTTCGGCCATCGTCGAACCTGGATTCATCCGCCTCGGAGTTCTGCCGGCGCTACCTCTTATCGGAGCGCATTTCGGCAACCTGATCATAAGCCCGGTAATTTTCGTCACCGATCGCCGCGTCATATCGGCGGCCAGGGGCCAGAAGCCTTTGTGCGTCGATCTACGCCGGGTGAAAGCGGTAAAGATCAGCCAAAAGAAGCTCGAACGTTTCTTCAGGTACGGGGATGTCTATTTATTGGAGTCGCATCCCTTCGAAAACCGCGACGGTTTCTATACCGGCAATTCATTGGACATGGTGGCGGATGCCCAAGGCCTCGCCGCCGCGGTCTCGGACGCCTGCGCGCTTGATCCCGACGGAGCATCCATCCTGGGGCATGGCGATGCTGCGGTCGGCTGTATTCTGGGAACGGCGGTTGGCGATGCGCTCGGACTGGCATGCGAGGGCCTCTCCGCCGGCCGGCAACAGCGCTGGTATCCATTCCTTGACGGCTTTCACCTGCTGTTTGGCAAGGGGCTGTGCTCCGACGATACCGAGCACACCTGCCTCGTCGCGCAGTCGATACTGGTGTCGGGTGGTGATGAAGCAGTCTTCGAACAGGACTTCGCCTGGCGCCTGCGCTGGTGGTTCGCCGGTCTGCCGGCCGGAATCGGGCTGGCGACGCTGAGGTCGATCGTCAAGCTTTGGCTGTTCTTGCCCAGGCAATTCCGCGGCGTCCATTCAGCCGGGAACGGTCCGGCGATGCGCAGTGCGATCCTTGGCGTGTGCTTCGCCGACGACGAGCCGCGAATGACACAACTGGTCCGGATCAGTACCCGCCTGACCCATCTCGATCCCAAGGCCGAGTGCGGAGCGCTGGCGATTGCACTGGCCGCGCGGAGTTCGCTGCGCGACAACACCTTTGAGCACTATGTCGGTGACCTGCGGCGCCTGACGGCCCGGCACGGAGCTGCCGCAGCAGAACTGCTCGGCCTGGTCGAGCGCGCCGGACAAAGCGTGAAGGCCGGCGAGACCACATCCGATTTTGTCGCTACGCTCGGCTGCGCAGAAGGCGTCTCCGGTTACATGTACCACTCGGTCCCTGCCGTTCTGCATGCCTGGCTGTCGCATCCTCGCGACTTTGGGGCGGCGGTGACGACCATCATCCGTTGCGGCGGGGATAGCGACACGACGGCGGCAATGGTTGGCGCCATCGTCGGTGCCGGCGTCGGCAGGGAAGGCATTCCTGCCAGATGGCTGAATGAGCTCGTCGAATGGCCGCGCACTGTGTCGTGGATGGACAGACTGGCCCGCGGCGCCGCACACGCGGCAAGCAATCGCCGGGCGCAACAAGCCCGACCGCTGTCAATTCCCGGTCTGTGCCTGCGGAATGCGGGATTCATGGTGCTGGTTCTGGCCCATGGCTTACGGCGCCTGTTCCCGCCGTACTGAGCAAAGCGCACGACCAAGCCCTGCATGCAAGGGCGATTTTGCGTTGTGAATGCGCCCCGACCCTGTTGGATTGAAGCGAGTGCGGGGTTTGGCTTAGGCCCGCTGCCGGCCAGAAGAGTCATTCGCGACCCGAAAAGCGAGCCTGTATCAACGACCGGTGCTACGCCATTGCTGCCGTCAAGGAATCTCGAACACATGTATTCCCGAAACGGGCTTTGGATTGTGATCCTCTGAAGGAGGCGAACACCACCCCTGCCCGCTACGTGAGCTGGAAGCAGGCCGAACGGCTATCCGTCCATTCTTGAGCCCGGCCCGGCTAATCCCCAACGCATCAAAATTGATCCCCCTCAATCATTGCTGCGGTGCATTGCTGTTAAGGTCGCTTGAGAACTTGACGCGACTGATGCCGAGTCTTGGTGGCGTTCGATCTCTGGAACGCCGACTCACCCTTTCTGGGGGCAACTCCAATGGAACTGCTATTTTCTCCAACCATAGCATTGATGAGTCGCTTGAAGTATCCCGCCAAGTTCGGCGCGATGGGTTTGCTGCGGCGCGCCGATAGCCAACTGCTCGCCAAGTTGCAGATGCTTGCGCTGCAATGACGTACGCCCTCCTCAAGCATCTGCACGTCGGCATGGTAATTCTGAGTGGCGCCGGTTTCTTCCTGCGCGGGCTGCTGATGGCGCGGGAATCGCCGCTGTTGACGCAACGCTGGGTCAAGGTAGTGCCGCATATCACCGATACGGCGCTGCTGGCAGCCGCCATCGGCCTAAGCGTGATGTCGGCCCAGTATCCCTTCGTTGCCACTTGGGTGACGGCCAAGGTATTCGGTCTCATCGCCTACATCATTCTGGGATCGCTGGCGCTCAAGGCGGGGAGGACCCGGCGAGTGCGGATTACGGCGTGGCTGGCGGCCTTGGCCGCATTTGGCTACGTCGCGTCGGTGGCGCTGACGAAGAACCCTCTGGGATTTATTTCAGTGGGCTGACTGAAAATCAATCAGCCAGAAATACGCAACCCGGTTTTTTTCAAAATCTGTGTACTGAAAAGAACGTCACGGTGATAGCAGGCATCGCCGAGGATCAGCCCAATTTGGTCCACCTTGGCATCGACCTCGGGTCGACCATGGCCATGCACCATCGCAAACAGGTTGTAGGGCCATTGCGGCAGCCGGCGCGGACGGTGATAACAGTGCGTGACGAATTCCAGGGCGCCGACCTGCTCACCCAGTTCGTCGATGCGCGAATCATCGACATCCCACACCGACATGCCATTGGCCGTATAGCCAATGGCATAGTGGTTGGGTATGGCACCGATGCGGCGGATCACGCCGCAGTCGAGCATCCGCTGCAGGCGGCGCAAGACCTCGTCGGCCGTAATGCCCAACTGCTCCGCCAGCACGTCATAGGGGCGCGACACGCGCGGCAAACCAGCCTGGGTGGCGACCATCAGGCGGCGGTCAGTCGCGTCCAGATCTTGCTCCAGCTTCATTTCACGCACGCAACTTCATCTCCACGAAATATTCGCGCTCCTTCGGGAAAGCGAACACCGGCAAGCCTGTCTCAGCCTCGATTGCGGCAATGGTTCGGGCGATACCTTGCGGTGTGGCTGTGGCGAGGACAAACCACATGTTCATGGCGTGTTCGCGGCGGTAGTTGTGCGCCACCTCGGGGAAGGCATTCACCTGCGCCGCAACCCGCTCGAATCCGGCTTCCGGCACGCGCATCGCAGCCAGGACGAAGGCGCCGCCAGCCCGCTCGATCTGGAACATAGGGCCGAAGCGTGTCAGCACGCGGCGTTCGAGTAGCGAATCGAGACGCCGCAAGACTTCCGCCTCGCTCAAGCCGAGGGCTTCCGCAACCAGGCGGTAGGGCTCGGGAACCAAAGGAAAATCGCCATGCAGGGCGTTGATCAGATTCCTGTCGATCTCATCCAGCACCGTATCCGACGCCACCGTCTCACGCATTGAACAACTCTTCCGCCTTCTCGTTTGGCAATGGAACTTCGGCAAAATAGCGCGCGCCGCACTGCTTGAAGCGGCGCGTCGAGAACAGCGCCTGCGCAGGCAAGCCTGCCAGCCGGCTCAAACTTACGATCACCGGTTGCACATCCTCACGCGAACGGCCGTGCACCATGCAATAGAGGTTATAGCACCAATGCGGCAGACTGCGGCTGCGCCGATAACACAGCGTGACACCGGCTTCGGCAGCGAGTTGCCGGCCAATTCCGTCGACTTCGTCGTCGGGCACGTCGAACACCACCATCGCATTGGCTCGATAGCCCAGCTCATGGTGGCGCACCACCACGCCGAAGCGCTTGATCATCCCCTCGTCTATCCAGCCGGAGATGCGAAGCATCACTTCCTTCTCTACCATGCCGACCCGCTCGCCGAGGCGCGCGAAGGGCCGCGTGACCAATTCCAGGCCATCCTGAAGCGCGGCGATAAGGCGCTTTTCGTCCGCATCCGGTACGCGCGCCACGGCTGTCGGCACCTGCACACGGTGCTTGTGGGCGGATCCGAGGTCGAAGCCAAGATCGATGTGGTATTCGCGCTCGAGGGGCAGCGAGATCACCTTGCAGCCGGTCTCGGCTTCGATCGCCGCAAGCGTCGCCGCCAGCGCGGCGCGATCGGCGGCAGTGGCAACGAACCAGAGGTTCCAGGCATGTTCGCGCTGGTAGTTGTGGTTTACTTCGGCATGTGTGCTTACCAGGTTCGCGATTTCCTCCAGGCGCTCCGATGGCGCGGCCAGTGCCGCCAGGGTCGAAGCCCCGACGCGCCGCGGCGCGAATACGGCGCCGACACGACTGATCGCCCCGCGTCCGTTCAAGCGACCCAGCGTGGCCAGAACCGCCGCCTCGCCGACGCCGACTTTTGCGCCGACCGTGGCGAAGGGCCGGGCGACGATCGGAAAATCGCGCTGCCAGTCGTTGAGCAGGGCGAACTCCAGCGAGTTGTAGGGCGAGTCCATGGTCAGAATCCTATGCGTGCGGCACGGCTGGTGAAGAAGATGCCGGAAGGCGCTTCGGCGGGCAGGCTGCCGAGCTGGCGGAAAGTCCGCGTGTCGTAGATCAGCACGCGGTTGTCATCGCGGGCGGAAATCCAGACCGCCTCGCCGCGTGGCGTGAACTCCATGTGCAGCACAGCCTTGCCCGGCTGCAAGGTCTGCACCACCCGGCCGCTGAGGGTGTCGATCACCTGCACCCAGCCGTTGTCGGGGAAGGCGAAGTTCACCCAGATTTGGCGCCCGTCGGGACTGGCCATGACAAACACAGGCTGGCCCTTGACCGGGACGCGTCCGGTTTCCTTCCAGGTCGTCGCATCGGCCACCAGGACTTCGTGGCGGCCGATCGCCGGCAGCCAGGCACGACCCGCCGCCACCGACCAGCCACGCAGGTGCGGCATCTTGAACACCGGCAGCTTTTCCTCGCCGCGGCCATATTTTTCGAGGATCTTGCGCGCGCCCTGCTCCGGTTGCCAGAGGTCGAGCAGCACGATGCCGTCCTCGCCGAACAGGCCGGCCAGGTAATGGCGGCCATTGGGCGTCACCAGGCCGTCATAGGGCTGCTGGCCTGCGGGGAAACGCTGCGTGACCGGCTTCTTCGGATCGGAGAAGTCGCTGACCCAGATCTCGCCGCCGTCGAACAGCGCGTAGGCGAATTTGCCCCCGGGTACGTCGGCCAGCCCCACCACTTTGGAAAACTGGCCCGGCGCATACTCGGCCGGCACTTCAGAAAGCAGTTCCAGCGTGTCGGCATCGAAGGCCTTGATGCCGCCCGGGGTGTAGTTCTGTGCCACGACGATCCGCCCGTCCTGCGAGATCGAGCCGCCGATGGCGTTGCCCGACTGCATCACGCGCTTGACGATGCGCGCCTCGAGCAGGTCGAGCTTGGTCAGGCCGCCGTCGCGGCCGAAGACGTAGGCGTAGCGCGCGTCGCGCGAATACACCACCGACGCGTGCGACAGGTCGCCAAGACCACCGATGCGCGCGTAGGCCTCGCGAGCGGAGGTATTCACCAACGTGACATGCCCGCTGGCGCGTTCGATGACCAGCCCGAGGTCGCCGGTACCGCGCACCTGGGTTCCGGCGCAGGCGCCGAGCAGCAGCGCCAACAGGCCCAGCAACAAGAATTGAAGGGAGTGCCTCATTGCGGAAATCCTGTCATCAGTTTGGCAACGATCCATTGGGCTTCGTCTTCGGCAAGAAAGCGGTGCCAGGGCGGCATCGCCGTGCCGGGACGGCCGCCGATGATGGTCGCCACCAGGCCTTCGGCCGGCTTCTCGGCCAGGGTCGCCGGCAGCAGCGCAGGGCCGAGGCCGCCCTGCAGGGTCATGCCGTGGCAGGAACCGCAATCCTGGCGCACCAGGTGGATCAGTTCCTTCTGCCGCGCCGGCGTCGGCTCGGCCATCGCCACGGCAGCGCTACCCGCCAGCAGCAGCGTCAGGGCGACGGCGAACGGGCGACGCCTAGTCGACATGCACCATTCCCTTCATTTCCTCGTGCGGTCCGCAGCGATAGGCATGGCTGCCCTGCGCGGTGAAGGTTCGCGACCAGTGCTCGCCGGGAAACATGCGCTCGGATTCGAGGCCGTTCTCGGCCGGGAACAGCACCGAGTGGCTGGTGCGCTTTTCCATGTTGATCCACTTCACCGTGTCGCCTACCTTGATGCGTACTTCGGCCGGAATGAACTTGTAATCCTGGATCCTTACCTCGACCGTCTGCTGGGCCAGGATCGCGCCGGAAAAGACCAGTGCCAGGAGGCCCGACACTGGCTTCGCAGGGTGGCCGGCGAACGACATCTGCGGACCCGGACGCGCCTTACTGCTTGGTTGCCTTCAGGTCGCCGTCGGCACCGATGCCCAGCTTGTAGCCCATCGATACATGATGGAAGCGGCCACTCGAATTGTCGGCATGGATCGCGATGCCGAACGGTACGCCCTTGCCTTCGCCCGGATTCTTGCGCGTGAAGGTGACGGTATAGGTGTCGCCGCTCTTGCTCGCCTCGACCTTGGCGCCGGCGGTGCCGCCGCTCATCTTGCGCTCGGTGCCGACGCTGCCGTCGGATACCTTGTTGCCCTTGCTCGCCCACTGCACCAGTTCATAGGCGCCTTCCTTGGTGTACTTGGTCTTCTTGTCGTCGGCGCCGGGCATGGTGCGGGCGTCGGTATGGCAGCTCTGCCAGCAGCCGTACTGGTCGGCCTGCGGCACCTTGGCGTCGGCGAACAGCAGCGTGGCCTTGACTTCGTTGTCCTTGTCGCTCTTGTCGGCGCCACCGGACGGCGCCTTGAAGGTGAGCCGGATGTAAAGGTTCGCCGCGTCGTAGGCGACCTGCGTGCTGACCGGGAAGGTCATGGTCTTGGGCGCGCCCTTGGGTTCCAGTTCCTTGTCGGCCAGGCGCTTGAAGTTGAAGTTCAGCGAGCCCTTCTCTTCGTGGCACCCGGCGCAGGACTCGCCCTTGCGCATGCCGGCGGAGCCGCTGTGGTCGGACTTCTTGGTCATCCATTCGATGGGCGTGACGCCGGCATGGAAGACATGGATGTCGCGCTTGGCGACCTTGCCCCAGTCGGGCGCGGCGATTGCGGCCTGGGAACCCAGTGCAAGAACGGCGGCGGCGACCGCGGTGTAGACGATTGACTTGCTCATGTGCTTTTCCTTTCGAACAATGGAAACGGGGATTTACGCAGTATCCTGGGTCGGCGATGACTCACTCGTCCTCGTCTTCCTTCATGCCCTTGGGCTTCTTGTGGGCGATGCCCTTGTGGCAATCGATGCAGGTTTTCTTTTCGGCGATGCCGATCTTGTGCATTTTCGAGCCGCGCAGCTTCTGCTTCTCGACGTCCATGCTGTCGAAACTGTGGCAGTTACGGCACTCGCGTGAATCGTTGGCCTTCATCCGCGCCCACTCGTTCTCTGCCATCTGCAACCGATGCGTCTCGAATTTTTCGGGCGTATCGATGACGCCGGTGATCTTGCCCCAGACTTCCTTGCTCGCCTGGATCTTGCGGATCATCTTGTGCGTCCAGTCCTTCGGCACGTGGCAATCGGAACAGACCGCACGCACACCGGTGCGGTTGGTGTAGTGGATCGTCTTCTTGTATTCGACATACACGTTGTCACGCATCTCGTGGCAGCCGATGCAGAATTCGAGGGTGTTGGTGGCCTCCATGCCGGTATTGAAGCCGCCCCAGAAGAAGATGCCGGAGAAGAATCCAACAACCAGCAGGCTCAGCAGTGAGTACTTGGCGCTCGGCCGCCGCAGCATGGCGAGCAATCCGTTCTTTCGCGTATCCATGAAACCACCCTTTCCCCTGAATTATCCTGCTGTCATACAGGATAAGGGGGCTTTCGCCCCCTCTCCTTGCTGCCGATCAAGTTTCGATCGTTTTCTCAGTAGATGTCG
>CAJBYR010000114.1 GCA_903959855.1 uncultured beta proteobacterium | reverse complement strand
CTGGCGTCCCCACGGGGATTCGAACCCCGGTTCATACCGTGAAAGGGTATTGTCCTAGGCCTCTAGACGATAGGGACTGATCGTTTGGTGGAGGTACGCGGGATCGAACCGCGGACCTCTTGCATGCCATGCAAGCGCTCTCCCAGCTGAGCTATACCCCCACAAGAGAGCGCGCATTATAGGGAGGCGTGGGCGCCGTGTAAAGCCCCGGAATCGAAAACTACAGCAGCTTTCCGGGGTTCATCAACCCGTGCGGATCAAGCGCCTGCTTGACGGCGCGCATCAGGTCCATTTCGGTTCCGCTCTTGTAGCGCAGGACTTCCTCGCGCTTGAGTTGCCCGAGTCCGTGTTCGGCAGAGATCGAGCCTCCGAGTTCATGCACCAGATCATGCACAACGCGGTTCACTGCCTCGGTACGGGCGATGAACTCGCCATTGGATTCGGCATCTGCCTTCGATTGGTTGTAGTGCAGGTTGCCGTCGCCGATATGGCCGAAACAGACGATGCGCACCTGCGGAAATGCGGCCTGCAGCGCGGCATCGGCGCGGCCGATAAATTCGGCGATGCGCGACACGGGCACGGCGATGTCGTGCTTGATCGAGACGCCCTCGATCTTCTGCGCTTCGGAAACGTTCTCGCGCAGCGCCCACAGTGCGGCAGTTTGCGCCTCGCTGGAAGCGATTGCCGCATCCGCAACCAGGCCCTCCTCCGCCGCGCCTTCCAGCGCCGATTCAAGGGTCGCCGCCAGGTCGGCGCGCGCACCCGAAAGTTCGATCAGCAGCTGCCACTCGGGCCGGCCAAGCAGGGGATCGCGAGCACCGGGAATGTGTTTCAGGACCAGTTCCAGCGCCGGACGGCCGACGATCTCGAAGGCCGTGACGTTGTCGCCGGCCGCATCGCGCAAGCGCCCGAGCAAGGCCACGGCGGCGGCCGGATCGGGCACCGCGACCCAGGCCGTGGCCTGCGCGCGCGGCCGGGGATAGAGCTTCAGCGTCGCCGCCGTGATCAGTCCCAGCGTACCTTCGGCGCCGATGAACAAATGCTTGAGGTCGTAACCCGTGTTGTCCTTGCGCAGGCCGCGCAGGCCGTTCCAGATGCGGCCATCGGCCAGAACCACTTCCAGGCCCAGGCACAGATCGCGGGCATTGCCATAGCGCAGCACCTGCACCCCGCCGGCATTGGTCGAGAGATTGCCGCCGATGGTGGCGCTGCCTTCTGCGGCAAGCGAGAGCGGAAACAGGCGATCGACCTCGCGTGCGACCTCCTGCACCGCGTGCAGGGTACAGCCGGCCTCGACGGTGATGGAGTTGTTGTCCGGGTCGATGGCGCGGATGCGATTGAGGCGCGTCAGCACGATCACCACTTCGCCACCGGTAGGGGTTGCGCCGCCACACAGCCCGGTATTGCCGCCCTGCGGCACGATGGCCACGCCAGCCTCGGCGCAGGCGCTGACCACGGCGGCGGTTTCGTCGGTACTGCCGGGCAACACCACGCAGCGCGCGACGCCCGTGTAACGGCCGCGCCAGTCGGTACAGAAGGGGGCCAGGTGTTGCGCATCGGTAAGTACCCGGGATGCGCCGACGATGGCGCGCAAACGCTCGTGAAAGTCGGCGCTCACGGCACGGCGATCGTGGCGTGCAAGTCATGCACGTCGCAATCAATCACGCTCACTTCGGCAAATTCGCCGACTTCCAGATCGTGTCCATCGGCGATATAAACCAGTCCGTCAACATCCGGCGCATCGCCCTGGGAACGGGCGATGGCACCCTCCTCGTCGATGTCGTCGACCAGCACCTGGATGCGCCGGCCGATCAAGCGTTCCAGGCGCTGGGTGGAGATGTCCTCCTGGTGCCGCAGCAGGCGCGCCTTGCGCTCTTCACGGATCTCGTCAGGCAATGCACCCGCCAGTGCGTTGGCGCTGGCGCCCTCGACCGGGGAATAGGAGAAGGCACCGACGCGATCGAGTTGCGCTTCGTCGAGGAAGTCGAGCAGTTCGTTGAACTCGGCCTCGGTCTCGCCGGGAAAGCCGGTGATGAAGGTGGAACGGATCGCCAGATCCGGCACCTCGCGGCGCCAGGCGGCAATGCGGTCGAGCACCTTCTCGCTCGATGCGGGACGCTTCATCAGTTTTAGTATGCGCGGACTGGCATGCTGGAAAGGCACATCGAGGTAAGGAAGAATTTTCCCTTCGGCCATCAGCGGGATCAGGTCGTCGACGCTGGGATAGGGATAGACGTAATGCAGGCGCACCCAGAGGCCGAGCTTGCCCAGTTCATTGCACAGCTCGTAGAGCCGAGTCTTGACCGGACGGCCGCCGTGGAAGCCGGTGCGGTACTTGACGTCGACGCCGTAAGCGCTGGTGTCCTGCGAAATCACCAGCAATTCCTTGACGCCGGCCTCGGCCAGCACCTCGGCTTCATGCAGCACGTCGCCGATCGGGCGCGAAACCAGGTCGCCGCGCAGCGAGGGAATGATGCAAAAGCTGCAGCGGTGGTTGCAGCCTTCGGAAATCTTCAGGTAGGCGTAGTGGTCGGGCGTCAGGCGTATGCCCTGCGGCGGCACCAGGTCGATGAAGGGGTCGTGCAGGGGGGGCAGGTGTGCATGCACCGCCTCCATGACTTCCTGCATCGCGTGGGGGCCGGTGACGGCGAGCACTTTCGGATGCACGCTGCGGACGATATCGTTGCCGGCGGCATCCTTCTTGGCGCCGAGGCAGCCGGTGACGATGACCTTGCCGTTTTCGGCGAGGGCCTCGCCGATGGCGTCGAGCGACTCCTCGACGGCGGCATCGATGAAGCCGCAGGTATTCACCACCACGAGGTCGGCACCGTCATAGGTGCCGGAAATTGCGTAGCCTTCGGCGCGCAGGCGGGTGAGGATCTGTTCCGCGTCGGAGGCCGCCTTGGGGCAACCCAGCGACACAAAGCCGACGGTAGGCGCCTTGGCTTTACGTCGCGCCAACTTACTTCTTTTCGGCCTTGTCGTCGGGCTTGATATAGATGCCGGGGAAGATCTTGCGCGTCTGTTCCTGCATGGTGTCCTGCATCTGCTGGAACATCTTCTGGCTCTGCTCGACGTAGGCACCCATCATGTGCTGCATGGCCGGGCCCTGAAACTTGAGGAACTGCGCCCACAGATCCTGGCTGTCGCCAGCGGGCTCACCGTAAAGCGACTTGGCCTGCTCCTTGAGCTTGGTCTGCACTTCGGTGAAGGACTTGATGTTGTTCTCGATGTAGTTGCCCATCATGCCCTGCATGGCATTGCCGTAAAAGCGGATCATCTGCGACAGCAGGTCGGAGGAGAACATAGGCGCACCGCCGGCTTCTTCTTCGAGGATGATCTGCAACAGGATGGCACGCGTCAGGTCGTCGCCGGTCTTGGCATCGACAACCTGGAAGGCCTCGTGCGCCAACACCAGTTCCTTGACATCGGCCAGCGTAATGTAGGTGCTGGTGCGAGTGTCATACAAGCGGCGGTTCGGATATTTCTTGATGAGTCGGCTCTGTGTGGCCATATAAAACTCTCCTCCCTCATGCGAATCATTGTACTACCAGGGGTACTGCCGCCCCGCCTCCGGGCATGCCCGGGAAGCGGGGTACTGCCGGCGGAATCAGCAGAAATGCAGACCGCCGTTGATATTCAGCGTCGCGCCCGTCATGTAGCCGGCGAGATCCGACACCAGGTAGGAACACAGGGCGCCGATTTCTTCGGGCTGGCCCAGACGTCCCATCGGGATGGTCGCCACGATCGAGTCGCGCACTTCCTGCTTGATCGCCATGACCATGTCGGTGCCGATATAGCCCGGGGCGATGGCGTTAACCGTCACACCCTTCCTCGCCACTTCGGCGGCGATCGCCTTGGTGAAGCCGAGGATGCCGGCTTTGGCCGCCGAGTAGTTGGCCTGGCCAAACTGACCCTTGACGCCATTCACTGACGAAATATTGATGACGCGACCCCAGCCGCGATCGGCCATGCCGGGCAGCACTTGATGGGTGACGTTGAACACCGAGTCGAGGTTGGTCGACAGCACCGCATCCCACTGGCCCTTGTCCATCTTTTTGAACATGGAGTCGCGGGTGATGCCGGCGTTGTTCACCAGCACGTCGATCGGGCCGAGTTCCGCCTCGATCTTCTTCACCATCGCGGCACAGCCGTCGAAGTCCGTCACGTCCGCTTCGCCAACCACGAAGTCGAAGCCTTCCGACTTCGTCTTGGCCAGCCACTCGTCCCTGGGGGGAAAGTTCGGCAGGCAGTTCGCCACCACGGTGAAGCCGCTCTGGGACAGCGACTTGCAGATCGCCGTGCCCAGGCCGCCCATCGCCCCCGTTACCAATGCAATTTTCTTTGCCATTTTTGCTGCTTCCTTTGCGACCAATGAAATCTTTCGGGCCGAAGACGCGCTGCAAGCCGTCGCCTTCGACCCGGGGCGATCAATACATGTGCTGACCGCCGTTGATGGAGATGTTGGCGCCGGTGACGAAAGCCGCCTCTTCCGATGCCAGATAGGCCACCAGGCCCGCGACTTCTTCCGGCTTGCCCAGGCGCCCCTGCGCGATCAGCGGCAGGATCTTGCTGTCGAGCACTTCCTGCGGAATCGCCATGACCATCTTGGTGCCGATATAGCCCGGCGATATGGTGTTGACGGTGACGCCCTTCTTGGCGACTTCAAGTGCCAGCGCCTTGGTAAAACCGTGCATGCCGGCCTTGGCAGCCGAATAGTTGGTCTGGCCGAAAGCACCCTTCTGGCCGTTGACCGAGGAGATGTTGATGACACGCCCCCAGCCGCGCTCCAGCATGCCGTCCATGACCTGCTTGGTCATGTTAAAGGTGGAGTCGAGGTTGGTATGAACCACCGCATCCCAATCCGCCTTGGTCATCTTCTTGAACGTCATGTCACGGGTGATGCCGGCATTGTTGACCAGCACTTCGACCGGACCGACTTCCGAGCTCACCTGCGCCACGCAGGCCTTGCAGGAATCAAAATCGGCGACGTCACAGGGATAGGCCTTGAAGCCATAGCCCATGTCGTTCATGGTGCGCAGCCATTCGCTGGCCTTGGTGTTGCTGGGGCTGTAGGTAGTGACGACCTTGTAACCCAGGGCCGCCAGCTTGATACAGATCGCCTCGCCAAGACCGCCCATGCCTCCCGTTACCAGTGCAACTCGCAGCATTTTGCTTCTCCTCTCGATTATTGTTGGGTCGGGGCTTTCTCGATGCCGCCGAAAATCGTGCCCCGGGCCGATTCCGACGTTTGCTTTATGCTTTTTCCTTGACGTAGCTTCCCGGCGCCGGCTCGCCCGGCGGGTAGGCCTTGCTGCCCAGCTTGGCGCGGGCGGGAATCTCGCCGCCGGCCTGTTGCTTGAGCCAGTTGGACCACACCGGCCACCAACTGCCCTTGACTTCGGTCGCCGTATCGAACCACTCGTCGGCGTTGGCCGTGGGGCTCTCGTTGACCCAGTGGCTGCGCTTGTTCTTGACCGCCGGGTTGATGACACCGGCAATATGGCCCGAGGCGCCAAGCACAAAGGTGGTTTCGCCACCCAGCAGGCTGCGGCTCTGATAACCGGACTTCCAGGGCACGATGTGATCTTCGCGGCTGGCGTAGATGAAGGCCGGCATGTCCACGCGGCCGAGGTCGGCCTTGACGCCACACATCTCGAGCTTGCCCGGCACGCGCAGGTTGTTCTCGAGGTACATGTTGCGCAGGTACCAGGCCAGGAAGGGGCCCGGCAGGTTGGTCGCGTCGGCATTCCAGAACAGAAGGTCGAAAGCCGGCGGAGTCTTGCCCTTGAGGTAGTTACCCACCACGTATTGCCAGATCAGGTCGTTGGCGCGCAGCGAAGAGAACACGCTCGCCAGTTCGCTGCCCTTGAGCAGACCGCCCTTGCCGATGGTGGCTTCGCGCGCCTGCACCGCG
This sequence comes from uncultured beta proteobacterium, assembly GCA_903959855.1. GTDB lineage: Bacteria > Pseudomonadota > Gammaproteobacteria > Burkholderiales > Rhodocyclaceae > Sulfuritalea. The sequence goes on along the minus strand of CAJBYR010000114.1, from coordinate 5,738 downwards.
GTCTCGTCGACCAGGCAGCCGATCTCGCCGGAGTCGGCAAAATCGAGCAGCGTGGTGAGCAGGGTCAGCGACGCTACCGGGTCCTCGCCGCGCAGACGCGCAACGGAGAGCGCCGAGCCGAGAATGGTGCCGCCGACACAGAAGCCAAGGGCGTTGATCTGGTCGATGCCGCAGATCTCCTGCACCACCTTGATGGCCTGCAAAGCGCCCTTCTCAATGTAATCGTCCCAGGTCAGGTGACCCTGGTCGGCTTGCACGTTCTTCCAGGAAATCAGAAACACGGTGTTGCCTTGCTCGACGGCGTAGCGGACCACCGAGTTTTCGGGCTGCAGGTCGAGGATGTAGTACTTGTTGATGCAGGGCGGCACCATCAGGAAGGGCCGTGCCGCAACGGTTTCAGACTGCGGCGAATACTGCAGGAGCTGCATCAGCTCATTTTCATAAACCACCGCGCCGGGCGTCACCGCAAGATTGCGGCCGACCTCGAAGGCGCTGTCGTCGGTCATCGAGATGCGCCCCTTCTCCAGGTCGGCGATCAGGTTCTGGATACCCTTCTGGATGCTGAGACCCTTGGTCTCCATCGCCGTCTTGACGAACTCCGGATTGGTGGCAAGGAAGTTCGACGGCGCCATTGCGTCGACCATCTGGCGCGTCATGAAGCGCATGCGGTCCTTGGCCTGGCCGTCGGCCACGGGCGCCGCCTCGACCATGCGCTTGACATAGTCGGCATTGATCAGGTAGGCCTGGCGCAGGTAGTCGTAGACGGGGCTCTCGGCCCACGACGGGTCGTCAAAGCGCTTGTCGCCGGGAGCGGGACTTGCCACCAACGGCGCCGGCTGGTCCGGTGCCTTGCCGAGCATGCCCTGCCAAAGCTTGGCATGCTGGCCCATCCATTCCTGTTGCAAGGCCTTCAGGGCCTCCGATTCGGCGACCCATGCCGGTGCTGATACGGCGGGTACGGCCTGCTTTTGCTGCTGGGCGAGAAACTGGCTAAATCCTTGCGCCATGGCATTGCCTGCATGAAGCATGGCTTGCATTGCGGCGTTCTGATCGGGGGAAGACGACATCCGTGGCTCCTAGTGAGGCAAGAATTTTGCACTGCACAATAAACCCTGTCAAGCCGCCGCCGCACATAGAATCGTGCCATGTATGTAATTGCGATCGCCTGGCTTTACGTTACCGTGCTGATGGCGGCAACGGAGCCGAATCTTACCGCCGGCGTGCTCACTTTCGCTTTTTACGGGTTGCTGCCGCTGGGTTTGCTGTTGTGGCTGTTCGGCACGCCGCAGCGGCGTCGCCAGCGCCAGGCGCGCGCGGCATCGAATGCAGAACACGACGGGACAGAGACCGCCCCAGGGCCCGACAAGCCGCAGCAATAGGCTCGCTATTCAAGCCAGATCAGGCTGGCCATGCGGCCGGTGATACCGTCGCGACGGTAGGAAAAAAACCGTTCTCCATCGCGCACGGTGCAAAAGTCGGCACCGGCGATACGGCGAATTCCTAGTGCGGCAAGCCGCTGGCGCGCCAACAGGTAGATGTCGCACAACCATTTGCCCCCGCCAGTCGCAACGAACGCGTCTTCGGCCCGCGGGTCGTGGGCGAGAAAGGCAGCACGCACCTCGCCGCCAACCTCGAAGGCACCCGGCCCGATAGCCGGGCCCAGCCAGGCCATCAGGCGCTCTCCCGGCTCATCCATCGCCATCACGGTGGCCTCGATCACTCCTGCCGCCAGCCCCCGCCATCCCGCATGGGCAGCGCCGATCACGGTCGCGCGCTCGTCACAAAGCAACACCGGCAGGCAATCTGCGGTCTGCACCGCACAGACTACGCCGCGCCGGCGCGCAAAGCTCGCATCCGCCTGCTCGCCAGCCGACGTCAGCGCGGCATCGACACAGCGCGTGCCGTGCACCTGGCTGAGCCAGCGCGGCTCTTCCGGCAGCGTTGCGCACAAACGCAGGCGATTGGCTCGCACCGCCGCCGGGTCATCACCCACGTGCTCGCCAAGGTTGAACGCAGCCCACGGCGCACCGCTGGCACCGCCCTGGCGCGTGGTCGACAGGGCTCGCACGCCCTGCGGCGCGGACCAGTCGGGCGAAATGAAATCAATCACGCAGGGAATCCAGCAGTTGCGCGAAATCGTCGGGCAGCGGAGATTCCCAGCTCATTTCGGCGCCGCTGGCCGGATGCCGCAGCGCCAAACGCCAGGCATGCAGTGCCTGGCGCGGGAACGCATCTAGCCGTGCATCGCCACTCTTCGCCCGGCCATAGGTCGGATCGCCTGCCAAGGGATGCTTGATCGAGGCCAGATGGACGCGAATCTGGTGGGTGCGACCGGTGTCCAGGCGACATTCGAGCAGCGTGCATCTGTCGAAGCGTTCGCGCACCTCGTAGTAAGTGCGCGCCTCCTTGCCGCCGCTCTGTACCACAGCCATCTTGGTCCTTTGCACGGCGTGACGCGCCATCGGCGCATCGACCACGCCATCGCCCTCGACGATACCCAGGGCCAGCGCCATGTAGTGGCGCTTCACGGTGCGCGCCTGCAACTGGCGCACCAGATCGGTCTGCGCCGTCAAGGTTTTCGCCACCACCATCAGGCCGCTGGTGTCCTTGTCCAGGCGATGGACGATGCCGGCGCGAGGAATCGCGGCGAGTTGCGGCGCATGGTGCAGCAGCGCGTTGAGCAGGGTGCCGGATGGCTGGCCGTTGCCCGGATGCACCACAAGCCCGGCGCACTTGTCGACCACCATGAGTTCGTCATCCTCGTAAAGGATGTCGATCGCAATATCCTCCGCACTGTCCGCCATTCCCGATACCGGGGAAGCATCGACGGAAAACTCGACGCGTTCGCCGCCATGCACTTTGCATTTCGCCGCGACCTCGGCGCCATCGATGCGGATCAACCCGTCCTTCAGCCAGGATTGCAGGCGGCTGCGGGAATGCTCGGGAAAGAGCCTGGCCAAAGCAGCGTCGAGCCGCCAGCCGGCGCATTCGGCGGGCACCGTGGCAGGCTCGGCGGGAAAGGGGGTTCGGCTATAATCGGCCGCTATTTCATGCGAGGTTTTCACCATGCCTAGTTTAGCGGCATTCATGCGCCGTCTGGTTTCGGCGGCGATCGTCGTCGCGGGTATTTCCGCACTTTCGCTGGGCGGCTGCGGACTGCTGCCGGAAACAATCGACGAAACCGCCGGGTGGTCGGCCAACAGGCTTTACACCGAGGCCAAGGAGGCGATGAACGATGGCGCCTACGACAAGGCCATCAAGTTCTTTGAAAAGCTGGAGGCGCGCTACCCTTACGGCCGCTACGCACAGCAAGCCCAACTGGAAGTCGCTTACGCCTACTATCGCCAGGCAGAGCCCGCTTCGGCCATTGCCGCCTGCGATCGCTTCATCCGCCTGCATCCGAATCATCCGAATGTCGACTACGCCTACTACCTCAAAGGGCTGGCGAATTTCAACGAGGATCTGGGTCTTCTCGGTTATGTAAGCATGCAAGACCTCACCGAACGCGACCCCAAGGCCGCGCGCGAATCATTCGATGCATTCAAGGTCCTGGTTGCGAAGTACCCGGAGAGCAAATACACGCCGGATGCGACGGCGCGCATGAAATACCTGGTGAATGCGCTGGCATCACACGAGGTGCATGTCGCCCGCTATTACATGAAGCGCGGTGCCTATGTCGCGGCGGTCAATCGCGCGCAGACCGCGGTCAAGACCTACGCTGACGCACCCGCCAACGAAGAAGCCCTGTTCATCATGGTCAAGGCGTATGACCTTCTCGGCTTGAACGATCTGCGCGACGACACCGAACGCGTGATGCGCAAGAACTTCCCCGGCAGCGAATACTACCTGCGCGGCTTGAACCGCACCGAGCCGTGGTGGAAGCTGTGGTAGGGGTGAGCCTCGCCATGCCCGCAGACATCCATTCGGCCGGACTTTGCATCGGCATCGTCGGCACCGGCGCCATGGGCCGGGGCATCGCCCAGATCGCCGCCCAGGCGAGCATCCGCGTCCTGATGTTCGATGCCTTGCACGGCGCCGCGGCAAACGCCCGCGAAACCGTGATCGGAACACTCGCCAAACTTGCCGAGAAGGGCAAGATTTCTGCCGAAGGTCTTGCCGCTGCCAGCGCCAAGCTGGAAGTGGTCACGCGCCTGGAAGACCTCGCGTCGGCAAGTGCGATCATCGAAGCCATCGTCGAAAACCTCGATGTAAAAAAGGCACTGTTCCAGCAGCTTGAGGACATCATCGGGGCCGATTGCATTCTCGCGACGAATACCTCGTCGCTTTCCGTGACCTCGATCGCCGCCACCTGCAAGCGTCCCGAGCGCGTCGGCGGCTTCCACTTCTTCAATCCCGTGCCCTTGATGAAAATCGTCGAGGTCGTCGACGGCCTGCTCACCGCGCCCTGGGTATCCGACGCCCTGCTGGCACTGGGGCAGCGCATGGGACACACGGCAGTGCGGGCCAAGGACACGCCCGGCTTCATCGTCAATCATGCCGGCCGGGGCTTCGTTACCGAGGCACTGCGCATACTCGGCGAAGGCGTTGCCGACTTCCGTGACGTGGACCGCATCATGCGCGAGGCCGCCGGCTTCCGCATGGGGCCATTCGAGCTGCTTGACCTCACCGGGCTGGACGTTTCGCACCCGGTGATGGAGTCGATCTACAACCAGTACTATCAGGAACCGCGCTACCGGCCTTCACCGATCGCGGCGCAACGCCTGGCCGGCGGCATGCTCGGGCGCAAGACCGGCCGTGGTTTTTATGACTACGGCAAGGACGCGGCCACGCCATCCGAAGCGGTGGCGCCCACCACGCTCCCGCTCAGCGTCTGGGTCAGCCAGACCCATCCGGAATGGGCCGATGTGCTGCGCGAAATCGCCGCGGCCGCCGGTATCCCGGTGGAAACCGACTACCTGCCGGGCGACAATGCACTTTGCATCGTCACGCCGCTCGGCGGCGACACCACCACCTCCTGCGTCGAACAGGGCCTCGACCCACGGCGCACCGTCGCCATCGATTGCCTGTTCGGCATCCAGACCGGCGCTTTGCGTACCGGGGATTCCGCTTCGGGGGACGGCAAAGGGCCGCGTCGCACACTGATGACCACGCCGCTGACCACCCCGGCGATGCGCGATGCAGCGCACGCCATGTTCGCTGCCGATGGCAGCTCGGTCAGCGTGATCCGCGACAGCACCGGCTTCGTCGCCCAGCGCATCCTTGCCTGCATCGTCAACATCGGCTGCGACATCGCCCAGCAACGCGTCGCCCGCGCCGCCGACATCGACCGTGCGGTAACCCTCGGCCTCGGCTATCCCAAGGGCCCCCTGGCCTTTGGTGACGCGCTGGGAGCGCGGAACATTTTGCATGTGCTGGAAACCATGCTGGATTGCTCTGGCGATCCGCGCTACCGCCCCAGCCCCTGGCTGCGTCGTCGTGCCCTGCTCGGCGTGTCCCTGCTGACTGACGAGTCCTGAGGCGCGGTGCCGTCGGCGCCTGGGGGGCGATCAGGCGCCCGGCGGCCGCCCGGACGCGCCTGGCATGTACTGGGATAGCTTCATGTCGTGGTGCAAAACATGTTCCACGATCCACGCGCGGATCAAGCCAAGTGCTTCTCCGCGCGAAAATACCCTGCCGTTCATCAGTTCCAGGTTGAGGCGGGCATACTGATCGAGGATGTCGGTATGCGCCCGGATATGCTCCAGGACGATCTCCGCAGGCATGGCACATTCCCGGAG
>CAJBYR010000113.1 GCA_903959855.1 uncultured beta proteobacterium | reverse complement strand
TGACCGCTGGCGGCAGCACGGCGCAGGCAGGCCACCGCCTGCGCCAGGCGCGAATCATCCGCCGTTTTGGCGGCGCCAAGAAGCGCCATGCCGCGCTCGAACCAGAAGCGTTCGAGTTCACCCCGCGCCTGTTCCCAACCTGCTTGCAAGGCCTGCTCCAGCTCGGCAATCCCCTTCTCGACCTCGGCCGGCCCGCCGATGCCATACAGCAGGCAGCGTCCGTATTCGGCTTGCCCGTGGGCATCACCGGCTTGTGCCGCGCGCGCATAGGCCTGTCGCGCCGCTGCCGGATCCGCCAGCCCGCCGTCCCCCAGTTCCAGCACTTCGCCGAGCCAGACCCAGGCCTGGATCTCGCCCTTTTCCGCTGCCAGCAGGTAACAGCGCAAGGCCTCGGAACGATTCTCGGCAACGCCATCGCCGCTGCGGTGGGCATGGGCAATCTTCAACAGCGCGCGAACATGCCCGACGCGTGCCGCTTTTTGCCAGTGTCCGAGGGCGGCGGCGGCATCACGCGAGGTGCTGCCGACACCCAGCGCAAGGCATTCGCCCAGTTCGAACTCGGCATCGCGGCTGCCGCAGGCGGCGGCCCGTCGATACCATTCCAGTGCCGCATCGGGATCACGCGGCATGCCGGTGCCGAACATGGCACATTGGCCGAGCAGGAACATCGCGCCGGCAATGCCGCTGTCGGCAGCGGCTTTGAGATGCCCCACCGCTTCAACCGCCTGCGGGTGCCCCCTGGCGCCCAAATGGAGGCACATTCCCAGGCAGTAACTGGCGGCAGCAATGCCGGCCTGCGCCGCGTCACGCCACAAGCGCAAGGCCACGCCACGATCTTCGGACACACCCCGGCCATGAAAATGGCAGCGCGCAAGCAGATCCATGGCCTCGGGAAAATCGGCAGCCGCACGTTGCAGCAGGGGAACGGCCGCCGCGAAATCGCGGGCGATGCCGATGCCGAAATAGCGCATGCGCCCGAGGGCGAAACTCGCCAGGGCCGAATCCCGTGCCGCAGCGATGGCGAACAGTCGCGCCGCCTCGGCATCGTCCCGCGGCAGCCCCAGGCCCTTGTGCAGCAGCCAGCCGAGGACCGCCAATCCGGCGACACAATCGGACTCTGCGCTTTTCAATGCCCAGCGCAGTGCATCGGCCGGCTTGGGCTCATGGCCGCCACCGCCGGCATGGCGCCAGGCAAGCTCCGCCTGCGCCTTGCCGTTGCCGCCATGCGCCATGCGCTTGAGGTCCGGCATCGACAACGAGGCCCAGAATTCGGCGCCGCCTAGCAAGTCGACGCCCTGGGTCGCCCCGCGGACGATCAGCGGAGTTTCGAGTTCGCCGCGAAAGATTCCCAGCAGCGCGGCCGGCGCCAGCGGTGCCAGGCCGGTATTCATCACGGCTAGCGAATCCGCCACGAGGCCCGCATCACGGGCATTCCGGTTCAAGCCTGGCGGCAGAGCAGGCTGCGATCGCCTTCGCCCGAGGCGGCCAACCGGTCGAGCGCGTCGACCAGGTTGCGGCTGGCATCTTCCATGCGGGCTATGGCGCCGATACCTGCCGGCATGTTGCCGCCACGCAGCGATTCCAGTGCCTCGCTTGCGGCGCGATGCACGGCGGCATGCGGCATCTCGATCTCGTGGTACCCCGGCAGGTGCGCATAACGATCCCGGCCTTCGCCGTTGGCATACCAGGCACCCAGGCGACACCGGCGATGGTCGGAAACCTCCAGGGGATTGCGATCCCCCAGACCGAGAAAGGCGCGATAGACATCAAATTTGAAGAGCACGTGCTCGACCTTGGCCATTTCGACAAAGCTGCTGAGGGTCGACGCGGCGATGGTTTGCTCCATCCGTGTCGCCAACCCCAGCAGGGTTTGCATGTTCTCGCTGGCCGATCCACCCTCGACGCTGGCGCGCTGGGTTTCCCGGGACAGCGAGGCCATGCTTTCGGTAGCACCGCCCGAATCCTCGCCAATCTGGCCGACCAGGGTGGATATCTCGGACGTGGCATTGGTGGTGCGCTCTGCCAGTTTGCGCACTTCGTCCGCCACCACGGCAAAGCCCCTGCCCTGCTCGCCGGCCCGGGCGGCCTCGATCGCGGCGTTGAGCGCAAGCAGATTGGTCTGGTCGGCGATTTCCTTGATCAGGTTGACGATGCCGACAATCTTGATTGCCCGCTCGCCGAGGGCGGTCACCTTGTCGGCGGCGGTCGCCGAATTTGCCGACAGCTGCGAAAGGGTGCTTGAAATACGATCAATGGCGTCGCGGTTGGCCTGTGCAACGCCGAAGGTCTCGCTGGCGCTGCCGCGTTCGGCGCTCATGTTTTCAGCCAGCCGGCCCAGGCTTTGCTGCGAAAGGCCGATCGAGCTGCCGAAATTGTCAAGTTGCCGGTTCAGATTCTGGATCGCTTCCATCCTGCTTTCCAGCTCCGAGGCGCGAGCGGCGGAAGCCGCGAGTTGCGACTCCAGTGAAGCGATCAGGTTGCGGGCATTGGCCTCTTCGGACTGGCATTGCTGCAGCTGTTTGCGCAGCTGCTCCAGTTCCTCACGCCTGGCAGAGCCGAAAAACATCGCTTGCTCCTATCGAATATGTCCATCGGTACAGCCCGCGGCCGGAGGGCGGCGGGCCGGATGCATGGCCGGGAGAAAATTCAGGCCGGCTACAGAGATGTTCTCAGAATGCGGCGCGCCTGTTTATCCGTGAATTACGCTGCAAACTGCGGAACCTACGTAGCTCGCTAGGCGGGAATCACCCGGTTCTTGCCGGCGCGCTTGGCACGGTACATTCCGGCGTCGGCCCGTTTCAGCGCCTCGTAGGGGTCCTCGGCGTCATGTATCTCGGCGACGCCGCAACTGAAGGTGATCAACACCTTTTCGTTGTTGGTGAGGAAGAATTCGCGCGTCAGCTCGCGCTGCACCCGGGTCATCACGGCGACCGCATCATCAATGGGCGTATTCGGCAGCAGGACGACAAATTCCTCGCCGCCGTAGCGCGCCAGCTGGTCCTGCGGGCGGACGGTCGTCTGCACGATCTTCGACAAGTGCACGAGGGCGGCATCCCCCACCACGTTGCCGTGGATTTCGTTCAGCTTCTTGAAGTTGTCGATATCGAGCAGCGCCAGGCTCAGCGTGCCCTTCTGCCGCCGCAGACGGCCGATTTCCTTTTCCAGCGCCTCGTCGAGCCCCTTGCGATTCAGCGCGCCTGTCAGCAGGTCGTGACGCACCAGTTCGCTGGCGTTGGAGAGTTCGTTTTGCAGTCGGGCGACCACTTCCTCGGCCTCGGTAACACGTACGCGCATGCTGCCCATCTCGTCACGGGAACGCGCGGCATTGACCTGGACCACGCGGGTTTCGCGCATCACCTCGTCGAGTACATCGGTCAGCTCGGTGATGTCGCCGGCCTTGCTGATCTTGTCGGCGTAGCCTTCGATCTTGTTGTGGTAGTCACTGGTGGTTTCGGAAAAGTCGCCCAGCCGATCGACAAAGGTCGCCAGCATCAGCTTGAGCCTTTCGTTGGCCTCGTTGAGGCTCTTTTTCAGCGCACTCTGCTTGACGATTACATCCTTCATGCGCCGTTCGACGTCATCCAGCCGGCGCAGGCTGAGCGGCTGCTGGATCAGATCGCGGACTACCTTGATCTGGCCGGTGAGCCATTTGTCCTCGACCACCAGTTCGCTGATGTTGTCGATGATCAGTTGCACCAGGTGCAGCAGGGCGCTGCCCATTTCCGACTGATCCTCGGCGACAAACAGGGCGCGATAGCAAAGCTTCTTCAGCCGCTCGGAGAGGCCGACCAGCGCATCGCCGTTTTTCGCGGCGCGCACCGCGGCCGAAATCGCCGTAGCTTCACTCGCCAGGTCGGGCGAATCGCGCAAGACGATGGAGAGCGTGTTGTCGAGCAACTGCGCGATGATGTCGCGCAGATCGAGTACGCCGCCCTGCCAGGGCGCCGCCACCGCGGGCAAGCTGGATGCGGCGGCCGCGGGTGCG
>CAJBYR010000112.1 GCA_903959855.1 uncultured beta proteobacterium | reverse complement strand
GCTACTTCCAGGATTCCGACGCCAACGTCGAAAAGCTGGTTCCCGAAGGCATCGAAGGTCGCGTGCCTTACAAGGGACCGGTCATCGCCGTGATCCACCAGCTGATGGGCGGCTTGCGTTCCTCGATGGGCTATGTCGGCTGCGCCACCATCGACGAAATGCGGGAGAGGGCGGAATTCGTCGAAATCACCTCGGCCGGCATCCGCGAATCGCACGTGCACGACGTGCAGATCACCAAGGAAGCACCGAACTACCACATCGACTGATTTTGTTTCCGACGGCAAAGGCGGCTACGGCCGCTTTTGTCATTTAAGGGGTTCTCGCCATGGCTCACCAAAAGATTCTCATTCTGGATTTCGGTTCGCAAGTCGCGCAACTCATCGCCCGCCGCGTGCGCGAGCAGCAGGTGTATTGCGAAATGCATCCCTTCGACGTCAGCGAGGAATTCATCCGCGAATTCAATCCGCAGGGAATCATCCTTTCCGGCGGCCCCAACTCGGTCTATGAAGCCGAAGAATGGAAGGCCCCCGACATTGTGTTCAAGCTTGGCGTGCCGGTGCTCGGCGTCTGCTACGGCATGCAGACCATGGCGGCGCAACTCGGCGGCAAGGTCGAAAGCAGCAACAAGCGCGAATTCGGCTACGCGGAAATGCGCGCGCGCGGCCACTCGAAGCTGTTCGACGGCATTCAGGACCGCGTCAATGACGAAGGACATGGCCTGCTCGAAGTCTGGATGAGCCACGGCGACAAGGTCACCGAACTGCCCCCCGGCTTCAAACTCATCGGCAGCAACGAATCCACCCCGATCGCCGCGATGGCCGACGAGGCGCGCGGCTTCTACGCGGTGCAGTTCCATCCCGAAGTCACGCATACGCTCAAGGGGCGCGAGATCTACGCCCGCTTCGTGCGCGACATCTGCGGCTGCCACGGCGACTGGAACATGCCCAACTATGTCGAGGAAGCGATCGCCAAGGTGCGCGAGCAGGTCGGTGCCGAGGAAGTGATCCTCGGCCTCTCGGGTGGTGTCGATTCCTCCGTGGTCGCGGCACTGCTGCATCGTGCGATCGGCGAGCAACTGACCTGCGTCTTCGTGGACAACGGCCTGCTGCGGCTCAACGAAGGCGTGCAGGTGATGGACACCTTCGCCCGCAACCTTGGTGTCAAGGTGATCCACGTCGATGCCGTGAACCAGTTCATGGGACACCTGAAAGGCGTCAGTGACCCGGAACAGAAGCGCAAGATCATCGGCCGCGAGTTCGTCGAGGTGTTCCAGGCCGAGGCGCAGAAATTGCCCAACGCGAAATGGCTTGCCCAAGGCACCATCTATCCCGACGTGATCGAATCGGCCGGCGGCAAGACCAAGAAGGCGCACGCCATCAAGAGCCACCACAACGTCGGCGGCCTGCCCGAAACGCTGAACCTCAAGCTGCTGGAACCCCTGCGCGAACTGTTCAAGGATGAAGTCCGTGAATTTGGCGTGGCGCTGGGCCTGCCGCATGAGATGGTCTATCGTCACCCCTTCCCCGGCCCCGGCCTTGGCGTACGCATCCTCGGCGAAGTGAAGCAGGAATTTGCCGACCTGCTGCGCCGCGCCGATGCGATATTCATCGACGAACTGCGCGCTGCCGACTGGTACGACAAGACCAGCCAGGCCTTTGCGGTATTCCTGCCGGTGAAGAGCGTCGGCGTCATGGGCGACGGCCGTACCTACGAATACGTGGTGGCGCTGCGTGCGGTGCAAACGTCCGATTTCATGACCGCCAAGTGGGCTGAGCTGCCGCATGAACTGCTCGGGCGGGTTTCGAACCGCATCATCAATGAAGTCCGCGGCATCAACCGCGTGGTCTACGATATTTCAGGAAAGCCGCCTGCGACCATAGAGTGGGAATGATTCGGAGGCTAGCAAGGTCTAGCAAGTACTAGCAAGAAATGCCAAGTAAGCCCATGTCAATCATGGGCTTTTTTGTTTTTATCGAGAATTATCTGGCAACGTCTGGCAACCACGAGAACGGTTTTGTTGATGGTAAAAACGATGGTACAAATTTGGGGGCAGTGAAAATCAACAGCGCTATACCAGCCCATCGACTGAGGGGATGGATCTTGAGCAGGCAAGCAAGATTCTTACCCCGAATCTCGATGACCAAACGAACAAAGCCCCATTAGGTCAATAGTTAACCTTAATCACGGAGCTCTCAATAGCGGGGAAAACTGAGTTAACTAAAGCAAAACATGTTGATTAAATCAATTAAACCATGTAGATTGATTCAACCAAACCATGTGGATTGGTGAGATGGAATGAGGAAATCCGTGGCCCGCCCTCGATTGCCTGAACAACAGAAGTTGACCAAGGCATTGACCGAACTCCATGAGGTGCTCGGGTCAGAGCGTGGCGTTGTTCGTGGCAAGCAGGTCAAGAACGCAACTCGCTTGCTACTACTCGAACGCGGCTATCTTCGAGAAATCCTGAAGGGATGGTACTTCGTTTCCGACCCCCTCGCAGAGCCAGGGGATACCACGCCGTTTTACGCAAACTACTGGGAATATCTAGGCAGCTATCTGGCGGAGCGGTTCGGCACCGACTATTGCCTGACCGCAGAACATTCCTTGCTCCGGCACGCGCAGCACAATGTCGTTCCCAAGCAGGTCAACGTGATGCTGGCGGTAAATCAAAGCCAGGTTCAGGAACTGGCTTTCGGACAAAGTGTCGCCCTGTACCCGGGTGGAAAGAGTTTTCCTGTACCAGCCGATCAAGAATCCTTGATGGGAATTCGGTGCATGTCTGCGCCGTATTGCCTAGTGATGTTGAATCCGCGGTACTTCAAGGAGTATGCGCGCGAAGTTCAGATCGTCATGGGAAAGGTGGTTGATCCGAGCACCATTGCTGCCATGGTTGATATCAACGCGGCCGGTGTCTCGCGTCTTGTTTCTGCGTATCGACGGATTGGACGTAGTACCTTTGCCAATGACATAGTGAAGCAACTCGCCGGTCTCAAAACGGCCCTCAATATCGAGGGCGATCCGTTTGCTGGTGAGCCGGTCTATCAACTCGGTGTTCCGGGCAGATCCCCGCTGTACAACCGTATCAAAGTACTCTGGGCACAACATCGCGATAGTGTGCTCGCGTCCCGACCAGTGGATGCGCAAGTAAAGATGTCGTCTGCTGACTATCTGGCACGCGTTGAATCGATTCGAGTTGAGGATGCCTATCACAGCCTGTCGATAGAGCGATACCGGGTCACTCCAGAACTCATTCGCAAAGTGGAAGAAGGGATGTGGGATCCGGCTGGAAACACGCAAGATCAACGACAGATTGATGCGATGGCTGCCCGTGGTTATCTGGATGCATTTCAGTTGGTCAAGGAAGATGCTGGACAAGCGTATTCGGAGATATCCGCAAAGTCTGCCATTGCGTCTCAGCTCTTCAACGACAGGCACCAGGCCTGGTTTCAAAAACTGTTCGGCCCATCAGTGGATGCCGGAATACTCGAGCGCCGGGACTTGGTGGGCTATCGTCGCCATATGGTCTTTTTGCGCGGATCGCTACACGCGCCGCCGCACTTCGACTATGTGCGGGATGGAATGGAAGCATTGCGCGAATGTTTGGCCGAGGAGACCGACGCTTTTGTGCGTGCCGTACTGGGTCACTGGCTGTTCGGGTTTATCCATCCCTACATGGATGGGAATGGGCGGATGG
>CAJBYR010000111.1 GCA_903959855.1 uncultured beta proteobacterium | reverse complement strand
TTCTGCCGCGTCGCGAAACAGTGGCAAGACGTCGTCAGGCGAGGCATCGTCGATCAGCACCAGCTCGAAATCGCCGGCCACCGAGGCAAAAATGCTCTTGAGGCACTCTTCGGTGATGGCGACGTTGCCGTGAGCTGCAACGCCGATGCTGAGGACTCCCTCGGCAGGAATTATCTGCTGCATGGCGTCAATTCTTTAGTGGCGCACGCAGTTTGGCGAACCCGGACGGCGCCACGTACTGCAGCACTTCCTTGCCCTTGCTGTCGAGCACCAGGTCGAGACCCTTGTCGGGGTAGAGGAAGTGCTCCAGGGTCTCGCCCTGGCGGATGCGTTCGGCGGGTGCGCCGAAGCGCTGCAGGATGATGCTTTCATCAAGTCTGGCGGCCGGGATGAAGACGATGCCCGCCAGAGGCATGTTCTCCGCGCGCTGCCGGTCGGCCTCGTTGAGCGTGAACTTGCGGATGCCGGTTTCGAGGTGGTCGGTCTTCGCCGCCTTGTCGCGCATGGCCTCGAGTTCGGCCGTCGTGGCGGCGACGGTCAGCACCAGCTTGCCGCTCAGGGGGCCGATCGCGACCGTCTCGAAGTAGGCCTCGAGCGCCAGCGGCTGTTCCGGCGGCGCCAGCAGGGCCAGCTTGAGGAGTTCGGGAAAGGCACGCTGCGCATCGGTCAGGGTGCTTGGCTTTTCGCCGCCGAGCGTGAGGCCGAACACGCGCGACGCCCCTGGTGCCGGCAGCTCGATCTGCCAGGGCATGCCGTGGGTGATCGGCGGCGCGGCTTCCTGTTTTGGCGGAAACAGAAGCGGCGCAGCCAGCACCGCGACCAGCGCCGCGACTACGATCGCGGCGATCTTGAGGCTGCTCACGTAACCCTCAGCGCGCCATCAACGTGCGATGGGCTTGTAGCGGATGCGCTTGGGCTTGGCGCCTTCCTCGCCCAGGCGCTTTTTCTTGTCGTCCTCGTATTCCTGGTAGTTGCCGGCGAAGAAGGTCCATTGCGATTCGCCTTCGGCCGCCAGGATGTGGGTACAGATGCGGTCGAGGAACCAGCGGTCGTGGCTGATGATCATGGCGCAACCGGCGAATTCGAGCAGCGCGTCTTCAAGTGCGCGTAGCGTCTCGACGTCGAGGTCGTTTGACGGTTCATCGAGCAGCAGTACGTTGCCGCCGGTCATCAGGGTCTTGGCCAGGTGCAGGCGCCCGCGCTCGCCGCCGGAAAGGTTGCCGACGTTTTTCTGCTGGTCGCCGCCCTTGAAGTTGAAGCGGCCGATGTAGGCGCGGCTGCCGATTTCCTGCTTGCCGATGGTGATGATGTCGGCGCCGCCGGCGAGTTCGTCGAACACCGTCTTGCTGCCGTCGAGGCAATCGCGGCTCTGGTCGACGTAAGAGATCTTCACCGTCGGGCCGACGTCGATGCTGCCCGAGTCCGGCTTGTCCTGGCCAGTGAGCATCTTGAACAGCGTGGATTTGCCGGCGCCGTTGGGGCCGATGATGCCGACGATGGCGCCGGGGGGCACGCTGAAGGACAGCTTGTCGATCAGCAGGCGGTCGCCGAAGCCCTTGCTGACTTCATTGAACTCGAACACCTTGTCGCCGAGGCGCTCGCCGACGGGGATGAAAAGTTCGTGGGTTTCGTTGCGCTTCTGGTAATCGACTTCCGACATTTCGTTGAAGCGCTGCAGGCGGGCCTTGCTCTTGGCCTGGCGCGCCTTGGGGTTGCTGCGCACCCATTCCAGTTCCTGCTTCATCGCCTTCATGTGGGCGTCGACCTGCTTGTTTTCGGTTTCCAGGCGGGCTTCCTTCTGCTCCAGCCATGACGAATAATTGCCCTTCCAGGGGATGCCGTGGCCGCGGTCGAGTTCGAGGATCCACTCGGCGGCGTTGTCGAGGAAGTAGCGGTCGTGGGTGACCGCCACCACGGTGCCGGGGAAGCGCAGCAGGTATTGCTCCAGCCATTCCACGGATTCGGCGTCGAGGTGGTTGGTCGGTTCGTCCAGCAGCAGCATGTCGGGCTTGGAGAGCAGCAGTTTGCACAGGGCGACGCGGCGCTTTTCGCCACCCGAGAGCTTGGCTATCGTGGCATCCCAGGCCGGCAGGCGCAGGGCATCCGCCGCGATTTCCAGCTGGGTTTCGCTGTCGGCGCCGGAGGTGGCGATGATGGCTTCCAGTCGCGCCTGCTCCTCGGCCAGCTTGTCAAAGTCGGCGTCCTCTTCGGCATAGGCGGCGTACACGGCTTCCAGCTTGGCCTGGGCTTCCATCACTTCGCCCATGCCGGACTCGACTTCCTCGCGCACGGTCTTCGCCGGGTCGAGCTTGGGTTCCTGCTCCAGGTAGCCGATGCGCAGCTTGGGCAGGTGCTGAACCTCGCCCTCGAACTCGGTATCGGCCTTCGCCATGATGCGCAGCACCGTCGATTTGCCCGAGCCGTTGAGGCCGAGCAGGCCGATCTTGGCGCCGGGGAAGAAGGACAGGGAAATGTCCTTGATGATCTGGCGTTTCGGGGGAACGATCTTGCTCACGCGGAGCATGGACATTACGTATTGGGCCATGGTGCTTTCGGGATGAGGTGGGTCAGAAACCGGTGAAAAGGAAATCCAGCGCGGCGAGGATTTCCTCGCGCTGGGGGGAAAGGTTGGCGACGGGCTTTTTCAGCAGGCTGCGCGGCACGGTGGCGATGTCCTGCACGCGCACCAGGTACTGCTTGCCGGCTATCGCGACCAGCGGATTCAGCCGCACGACGGGGACCGTGGATTTGTCGGCCTTCAGTCGCAGCGGGGCGACGACGTGGTTCTCGATCGCATCGAGCAGGTCGCTTTGCAGCGCCACGACATAGGGAATCCGGGCTCTGGTCGCCGGGTCCGCATTGGCATAGACATCGAACTGGCTCATCGACAGAAGTCGCGGTAACGGTCGCTGAACAGCCCGTGTTCCGCAATCTCGCGGTTGTAGGCATCGATCGCCTCCTTGTTCTGCTCCAGCCACTCGGCTTCGCGCCGCTTCTTCAGCTCGGCGGCAAGCGCCACTTCCAGCGTCTGCGAGAGGTTGATCTTGCGCGCGCGGGCCTCATCAAGCAGGTCGGCGCGGACGGTCAGGTTGGCGGCTTTCTTGGGCGTGGTCATGGTTTCCTCCTTTGTGGAGAATGCGCATAAGATACGCGCACCCGACGACCGGGTCAATCCGGTGCCCCGATCGGTGGGGGCAGCGACATGTTAAAACACCGCAACAGATAGTCAGGGAGAAGCAGGATGGGCCTGCTGGGTACGCTCGGCAACTGGCTGGCGCCGCGCGCCGCACCCGATGCCGCGCTGGGCGTGGCGCTGGCACGCGCGGTGGACACTGTCGATCCCCTGCTCAGGGCAGTTTCCGGCTGGGAGCGGCGCCTGGCGCCGGCCGTGGCGGCCGCGCTTGAGCATTGCGAGCGCCTGGCGGCGGCGATTCCGGGGCCGGTGGCCATCGATCGCCGTGGCTTCAGCGCCGACTCCCTGGTGCATGCGCTGTTCGCCACGCCTGACGACATCGGCGAAATGCTCGGTCGCAGCCGCGAACTCCGCGAGTTCCTCGCCGATCCCGGCAATGCCGACTGCGCCGGCTTCCATGCCTTGCTGGGCGTGCGCCGCCGCGAGAAGGCCGTCAGCGGCATGGCCAGGGAGGGCGAGGTGATCCGGCGCGACGTGCCGCAGCGGTTGTTGTACTTCGCCGACCATACCCTGGACGAAGTCGCCGCCGACCAGGACGCCACGCGCGAACGCTTGCGCCAGGCCGCGTTCGACAGCGTCGCCCGTGGCTTCGCCGCCTGCGTCGCCGACCTGCGCCAGGTGCAGCTCGATGCCCGCACCGCCCTGCAGATCGAGCGTGCGCGCAATGGCCGCGGCGAGCGCCGTCTGGAGCTGGAAGCCAGGCAGCGCGAGGCCATCGCCTCGCTGGCGCCGGAGCGCCTGCTCGATGCCTATGCGGATTGGCTGGCCAGTGCCGAACAGCGCGTTTATCTGAAGCACGACGAGGTCCGCGTCGATCGCATGGGCGTGATCGCCGATGCCTCGGCGCCGGATGGAGAGCTTGCCACCCTGCGGTTGCCCGAACTGGTCGGCCGCGACCGCCGGCAATGGTCCGTGCTGGTGGTGAGGATAGGGCGCGAGGACGCGCTGGAGGCCGTCAGCCGGCGCGACGAGGCGAACCGCTACATCCTGATCTGAGGGCCGTGGCCTCAGTCGCCGCCGGCGATGGTCATCACCAGCGCTCCCTCGGTGACGTGCTGGCCTTCCTCGACGAAGATCTCGACCACGGTACCGGCATGCGGCGACTGGATGTCGAGCGCGACCTTGCCGGTTTCCAGGGTGATCACGTTGTCGTCGAAGTTGACCGTGTCGCCGGGCTTGACCAGGATTTCCCAGACCGTGATGTCGCCCTGGGCACAGTTGCCGCAGGTTTCCCAGCAGTCGGGGTAAATCGGGATGCGGATCTCCCGCAGGCCGCTCACGCCGCGGTCGTCTCCGCAGTGGCAAGGAAGCGTGCGACGAAGGCGCCTTCGCAGCCGGGGGGCAGGGCGATTCGAACGTGGTGGCCGCTGCCCGGGGCAACGCTGACGGGCTGGTTCTCGGTGTTGCACATGGCTGCGATGACCAGCTCAAGGTTGCCCTGGGGGCGGATGATTTCGATGCGGTCGCCGACGGCGAAGCGGTTCTTCACCGCGATCTCGGCGAGGCCATCTGCATCGTAGCCGGTAACGTCGCCGACATACTGGCTGCGGCTGGATTCGGAGCTGCCGCGCAGGTAGTTCTGGTAGTCGCGGTCGGGGTGGCGATCGAAGAAACCGGCGGTGTAGCCGCGATTGGCGAGGCCGTCGAGCTGGCCGATCAGCTGCGCGTCAAAGGGCCGCCCGGCGACGGCATCATCGATCGCCTGGCGGTAGCTCTGGCAGCTGCGCGCGACATAGTAGGGTGACTTGGTGCGGCCTTCGATCTTGAGCGAATCGACGCCGATTTCGGTGAGCTTGGCGACGTACTCGATGGCGCGCAGGTCCTTCGAGTTGAGGATGTAGCTGCCGTGTTCGTCTTCCTCGATCGGCATGTATTCGCCGGGGCGTTCCTTCTCTTCGAGCAGCCAGGTGGCACCGGGGCGGCGCAGGGTGTTCGGCCTGGCGGAGGCAGGCAAAGTCGGCGCTGGTGTGACGGCGGGCGGGCGCGGCGTGGCGAGCGCGACGTCGCCACCGTCGTCTTCCTTACCCTCATGCACCTTGTAGTCCCAGCGACAGGAGTTGGTGCAACTGCCCTGGTTGGGGTCGCGATGGTTGAAATAGCCGGAGAGCAGGCAGCGGCCCGAGTAGGCGATGCACAGCGCTCCATGGACGAAAACTTCCAGCTCCGTGTCCGGGCATTCCTGGCGGATCTCGGCGACTTCATCCAGGGACAGCTCGCGCGAGAGGATCACCCGCGTCACGCCGGTGCTGCGCCAGAACTTCACTGCCGCGTGGTTCACCGTGTTGGCCTGCACCGAAAGGTGGATCGGCATCTCGGGCCAGCGCTCGCGGATCATCAGCATCAGGCCGGGATCGGCCATGATCAGCGCGTCGGGCTGGAGCGCCATGACCGGCGCCATGTCTTCCAGATAGGTCTTGAGCTTGGCGTTGTGCGGCAGGATGTTGCTGACGAGGTAGAACTTGCCGCCGCGCGACTGCGTGGCGTGGATGCCGGCGGCAAGGTTTTCCAGCGTGCCGAAGTCGTTGTTGCGCACGCGCAGGCTGTAGCGCGGCTGGCCGGCGTAGATCGCGTTGGCGCCGAACTCCAGCGCCGTGCGCGCCATCAGCAGCGAGCCGGCCGGGGCCAGCAGTTCGGGCGACTTCACCGGGCGGGCGTGCGCAGGTCGGCGGTGACGGTGCCGATCTGCGCCAGTTCGTCTTCGTGCGGCGGGTCGCGGAAATCCTCCGCCAGGGCGGCGGCCTCCCATTCGCGCATGGCGGGGTGGGCGAGCAGGGTGGCGAGGTAATCAGCGGCGGCGCCCTGCGGGGCGATGCCATAGGTGCGGAAGCGCCAGGCGACCGGCGCGAAGAAGGCGTCGACCGCGGTGAACGCGGCGCCGGCCAGGAAGGGGCCGCCGAAGCGCGACAGGCCTTCGTTCCACAGGCGCTCGATGCGGGCGATGTCGGCCAGCAGCGCCGGCGAACGCTGCGCCACGGCGACGCGGACGCCGACGTTCATGCCATGCTGGCCGCGCAGCGCGGCGAAGCCCGAATGCATTTCGGCGGCGGCCGAGCGGGCCCAGGCGCGGGCGGCGGCAGCGGCCGGCCACACGCCGGGATGGCGCTCGGCAAGGTATTCGACGATGGCCAGCGAATCCCAGACCGCGATGTCGCCATCGACCAGCCAGGGCACCTTGCCCGCCGGCGAAATTTCGCGAAAGTCCGGCGCGCTGCCGCGGGTGAAGGGGTGCAGCTCTTCATTGAAGGCGATGCCCGACGCGCGCATCAGCACCCAGGGCCGCAGCGACCAGGAGGAGTAGTTCTTGTTGGTGATGTGCAGGGTGTAGCTCACGCTCTGATGGTCTCGTCGAGGGTGATGTCGACCATCAGATCGTTGGAGATCCGTTCCAGTTCCCCGGTCAGCGCGCCGACATTGAGATCGGGGGCGGCAGTGAGTTCGGCCGTGGCGTGGAACAGCACGGCGGCCGACATCGGCGCGCTCGAGGTATGTGTCTCCAGGCTCTCGACGTTAACCGCATGGTTGGCCAGCACCATGGAAACCTCGCGCACGATGCCGATGCGGTCGTGGCCGACCAGCGCCAGCTTCAATCGCCGTCCCGTGGGCGCCGCCTTTTGTGCTGCGGCGGATTCGACGGTGACTTTCAATCCCTTGAGCTGGCCCAGTGCCTTGCTGAGCGCATCGGCCTGCGCGGTATCAACGCTGACCTCGACGATGCCGGCGAACTTGCCCGCCAGTTGCGCCATCGAGGATTCCAGCCAGTTGCCCTGGTGGGCGCTGATCACGGCCGAGAGCTCGCCGACCAGGCCGGGACGGTCGTCGCCGATGACGGTGAGGATCAGTGAAGAGGCAGTCATGAGTAATTCTCCATCGGCACGCAGGCGCAGAACAGATTGCGGTCGCCATACACGTCGTCAATGCGATTCACGTAGGGCCAGAACTTGTTCTCCGCCACCCAGGGCAGCGGGAACACGGCCTGCTGGCGCGAGTAGGGCCGGGTCCATTCGCCGATGAAGTCCGCTTCGGTATGCGGCGCGTGCTTGAGCGGGCTTTGCTCCAGCGTCCAGGCGCCGGTCTCGATCTGGCGGATCTCGTCGCGGATGCTGCACATCGCGGCGCAGAAACGGTCCAGCTCGGCCTTGTCTTCCGACTCGGTGGGTTCCACCATCAGCGTACCGGCCACCGGGAAGCTCACCGTCGGCGCATGGAAGCCATAGTCCATCAGGCGCTTGGCGATGTCGATCTCGGCCACGCCGGTCGCCGCCTTGATGGCGCGCACGTCGAGGATGCACTCGTGGGCGACGCGGCCCTGGCGGCCGGTGTAGAGCACCGGGTAGTGGTCCTTGAGCTTCGCCGCGACATAGTTGGCGTTGAGGATCGCGATCTCGGTGGCGCGGGTCAGCCCCGCACCGCCCATCATGGTGATGTACATCCAGGAGATCGGCAGGATCGAGGCAGAGCCCCAGGGTGCGGCCGATACCGCGTGCTGCCCTGCGTGCGGGCCGGCGATGTGCTGCACGGCATGGTTGGCCATGTAGGGCGCGAGGTGTGCCTTGAGCCCGATCGGTCCCATGCCCGGTCCGCCGCCGCCGTGCGGGATGGCGAAGGTCTTGTGCAGGTTGATGTGCGAGACGTCGGCGCCGATGTCCGCCGGACGGCACAGCCCCACCTGCGCGTTGAGGTTGGCGCCGTCCATGTACACCTGGCCGCCGTGGGCGTGGACGATGGCGCAGATATCCTTCACAGCCTCCTCGAACACGCCATGTGTCGACGGGTAGGTCAGCATCAGGCAGGACAGGCTTGCCGCGTGCTGCGCGGCCTTGGCCTTGAGGTCCTCGATGTCGACGTTGCCGCTGTCGTCGCAGGCCACCGCCACGACTTCCAGGCCGCACATCTGCGCCGTGGCCGGGTTGGTGCCGTGGGCAGATTTCGGAATCAGGCAGACATTGCGCGCGCCCTGGGCGTTTGCTTCCTGATAGCGGCGGATGGCGACCAGACCGGCGTATTCGCCTTGCGCGCCGGAGTTCGGCTGCATGCAGATCGCATCGAAGCCGGTTATCGCCTTGAGCTGGTTCTCCAGCCCGGTGATCAGTTCGAGGTAGCCCTGCGCCTGGTCGAGCGGGGCGAAGGGGTGCATCTGCGAAAACTCGGGCCAGGACACCGGGATCATCTCGGCGGCGGCATTGAGCTTCATGGTGCAGGAGCCGAGCGGGATCATGGCGTGGTCCAGCGCCAGGTCGCGGTTCTGCAGGCGCTTCAGGTAGCGCAGCATGCCGTGCTCGGTGTGGTGGGTGTTGAATACAGGATGCGCCAGGATCGGCTCGCGTCGCTGCAGCGTGACCGGGATCGTGCAGGGGCGTGCAGCGTCGAGCGCCTCGACCGGGGCGCCCGTGTGGCCGAAGAGCTTGAGCAGCGCGGCGACATCCTCGCGCGTGGTGGTCTCGTCGATGCTGATGCCAACTGTTTCGTCATCGACCCGACGCAGGTTGTAGCCGGCGGCGACCGCCGCCTGCATGATCTTCGCCGTGCTGCCAGCGCCGACCTTTACCTCGAAGCTGTCGAAGAAGTCGCGCCCGGTGACACCCAGGGCCCCCGCCAGCAAGGCAGCGAGGCGATGGATGCGCGCGGCGATGCTGCGCAGCCCCTTGGGGCCGTGCCACACCGCGTACATGCCGGCGATGTTGGCCAGCAGCACCTGGGAAGTGCAGATGTTGGAGTTGGCCTTCTCGCGGCGGATGTGCTGCTCGCGCGTCTGCAGCGCCATGCGGTAGGCGGTTTTGCCGCGCGCATCTTTCGAGACGCCGATGATGCGCCCCGGCATCGAGCGCACGTGCGCTTCGCGAGTGGCGAAGAAGGCGGCGTGCGGACCGCCGAAGCCCATCGGCACGCCGAAGCGCTGGGCCGAGCCGAGGGCGATGTCGGCGCCCATTTCGCCCGGCGGCTTGAGCAGCACCAGGGCCATCAGGTCGGAGGCGACGGCGACCACGCCACCCTTGTTCTTCACCTCGGCGATGGCGGTGGTGAGGTCGGCGATTTCGCCGCGGGCGTTGGGGTACTGGAACAGGGCACCGAACAGTTCGTGTTTGTGGGCGTCTTCCGGCCGGCCGAAGACCAGCTCGAAGCCGAAGTACGCGGCGCGCGTCTTCAGCACATCGATGGTCTGCGGGAAGGCGGCGTCATCGACGAAAAAGACATTGCCTTTGGCCTTCGAGGCGCGGCGCGCCATGGTCATGGCCTCGGCGGCGGCGGTGGCCTCGTCAAGCAGCGAGGCGTTGGCGATCTCCAGGCCGGTGAGGTCGATCACCATCTGCTGGTAGTTGAGCAGCGCCTCGAGGCGGCCCTGGGCGATCTCGGCCTGGTAGGGCGTGTAGGCGGTGTACCAGCCGGGATTCTCGAACAGGTTGCGCAGGATCACGGGCGGCGTCAGTGTGCCGTAGTAGCCCTGGCCGATCAGCGACTTCTTGACCACGTTTTTCGCCGCCACAGCTTTTAATGCGGCGAGCGCGGCGTGCTCCGGCATGGCGGCGGGCAGATCGAGCGGGCGCTGCAGGCGGATGGTGGCCGGCACCGTCTCGCTGATCAGGTTGCTGAGTGAGCCGGTGCCGATCGAGGCGAGCATGGCCGCGATGGCATGCTCGTCGGGGCCGAGGTGGCGGGAGATGAATTCGTCGCGCTGTTCGAGTTCGCTGAGCGGGTGCGAAAGGTGTTCTGCGTGCATGGGTGGCCGATCAGAGCGTGGCCGCGTAGGCGTCGGCGGCGAGCAGGGCGTCGAGCTCTGAAGGGTTGGATGGCTTGATGCGGAACAGCCAGTTGGCATAGGCGTCGGCATTCACCGATTCCGGCGCGTCGACGGCGGCCTGGTTGGCGGCCACGACTTCGCCCGAGACCGGGGAGTAGATGTCCGAGGCGGCCTTGACCGATTCGACCACCGCGCATTCCTCGCCGGCCTTGACTACGCGTCCGACGTCCGGCAACTCAAGGAAGACGATGTCGCCCAGGGCGCTTTGCGCATGGTCGGTGATGCCGACGGTGACGGTGCCGTCATTCTCGAGCTTGGTCCATTCGTGGGATGCGGCGTATTTCAGGTTGGCGGGTGCGTTCATTGCGGGTTCCTCAGATCAGGGGTTTGCCATTGCGGACGAATACGGGTTTGACAACGAGCGCCTTGAGGCGCTTGTCGCGGATCTCGACCTCGACCTCGCTGCCGACGGCGACACCGTGCGGCAGGCGGGCAAGGGCGATGGATTTTTCGAGGGTCGGCGAGAAGCTGCCGCTGGTGGTTTCGCCATCGCCCTGCGGCGTGATGACTTTCTGGTGGGCGCGCAGCACGCCGCGGTCGAGCAGCAGCAGGCCCTGGAACTGGTTGGCCGCAGGGCGGGCCCCGGGGCCTTCAATGGCCGCCTTGCCGACGAAGTCGCGCGCGGTGTCCTTGATATCCACGGTCCACTTCAGGCCGGCCTCGTAGGGCGAAATGTTTTCGTCCATGTCCTGGCCATAGAGGTTCATGCCGGCTTCGAGGCGCAAGGTGTCGCGTGCGCCGAGGCCGCAGGGCTTGATGCCGGCGCCGCGCAGCTGGTACCAGACCAGCGCGGCCTCGCCGGCGGGCAGGGTGATTTCGAAACCGTCCTCGCCGGTGTAGCCGGTACGCGCCACCAGCCAGTCGGCATCGTTGAAGCGCAGTTCGGCGGCCTGGAACACGCCGAGGGCTTCGGTCGAGGCGCGCATCTCGGGAAACGCCTTCCAGAAGCGCTCGCGCGCCTGCGGGCCCTGCACGGCGATCATCGCCACGGCATCGACGCCGCTCTGGCGGCGCTCATGGGCATCCGAACCCTGGGCGGCGATGATGGCCACGGCGTCGCTGCCGCGGCGGCGACGCACCTTGAGTCTGGCGTCGAAGCGGGTCAGCACGCCGCGCATCCACATCACGTCTTTTTCCGTGGTGCCGGCATTGACCACGATACGGTAGCGCTCGGGGCCGAGGTAATACACGATGAGGTCGTCGATCACGCCGCCGCCCTCGTCAAGCATGCAGGAATACAGCGCCTTGCCCGGGGTGGTGAGCTTGGCGACGTCGTTGGCCAGCAGGAAGCGCAGGTAGTCGCGGGATTGCGGCCCGGAAAGATCCAGCGCGCACATGTGGGAGACGTCGAACATGCCGGCCTCGCGGCGCACGACGTGGTGCTCCTCGATCTGCGAACCGTAATGGATGGGCATTTCCCAGCCGGAGAAATCCACCATCTTGGCGCCGGCGGCGAGATGGGAGTCGTAGAGCGGGGTGCGTAGCGGCATGGCGATCCTCGAACAGGTGGCGGCAAGAGTCATGACGGGACTCCGTCACATCCCCATCTGTCCTTGGCGCCTGAGAGATTTACTCCGTCGGCGGGCAGGCTTCACGTGCTGCATGAGCTGCCGCTCTCCAGATTTGTGCTGCGTCGCCGGTCCGTTTGCCTGAGCGGTTCCTGGGGGTTGCGCCTTCGGCGGTGGCTGGGAAGCTGCCACGCTCTCCCGACGACCGGGGCAAATTATCCTACAAACGGAAGGAGCGGGGTTCGTCATCTGCCAAGGCAGGTGTTTACGGGGGCTGAAGTTTGCTGTACTGTACGAAAAAACAGCCACAGGAGCAGAGCATGGCCGACGACCTCACCCCCCGCCAGCAGGAAATCCTCGATTTCATCCGCAACAGCATGGAAGTCTTCAGCATGCCGCCGACGCGCGCCGAGATCGCCGGCGCCTTCGGCTTTGCCTCACCCAATGCCGCCGAGGACCACCTGCGGGCGCTGGCCAAGAAGGGCGCGATCACCCTGGAGCCGGGCTCGGCGCGCGGCATCCGCCTGGTCGAGCAGCTCGGCCTGCCGCTGATCGGTACGGTGGCCGCCGGCAGCCCGCTCCTGGCGGTGGAAAATCGCCTCGGCAACTTCCGCATCGATCCGGCGCTGTTCCAGCCGCATGCGGATTACCTGCTGCGCGTGCGCGGCCTGTCGATGATCGAGGCCGGCATCCTCGACGGCGACCTGCTCGCCGTGCATCGCACCACCGAGGCCAGCAACGGCCAGATCGTCGTCGCCCGGCTCGGCGACGAGGTCACGGTCAAGCGTTTCAAGCGCCGCGGCAGCATGGTCGAGCTGATTGCCGAGAACCGCGATTTCGCCCCGATCCTGATCAATACGCGCAAGGAGTCGCTGGCGATCGAGGGTGTGGCCGTAGGGCTGATTCGCGGCGGCCACGCCCTATAAGCGCTGCTCTCTATGAATCCCGCCCTCACCGGGGCGCTGGAGCGCGGCGAGATCCGTCGCGGCGATGCTTTCGCCGTGGCGCCAGCGCCGACTCTTGCCAGCGGCTTCCCCGCCCTCGATGCCGAGTTGCCTGGCGGCGGCTGGCCGCGCGGGGCGCTGACCGAACTCCTGGCTGAACACGAAGGCATCGGCGAGATCGGCCTGTTGCTGCCGGCACTTGCCGCGCTGACCGCCTCCGGCCGGACCGTGTTACTGGTGGCGCCGCCACACGGTGCTCATGCGCCGGCCTGGGCCGCTGCCGGCCTTGATTTGGCCGGCTTGCGCCTGGTGTTTCCGCGCAGCCCGCGCGACGCGCTGTGGGCAGGCGTCGAAGCCCTGCGTTGCGGTGGCGTGGCGGCGACCCTGCTGTGGCTCGACCAGGGGCTGCGCGCCGGCCTGCCGGCCAACAGCCTGCGTCGCCTGCAGGTGGCGGCGGGCGAGGGCGGCGGCGCGGCCTTCTGCTTCCGTCCCGCGCGCCTCGCGGCGCAGGCTTCCCCGGCGCCGCTGCGCCTGCACTTGCAGGCCGCCGGCCGGCAGTTGCGTCTGCATCTGCTCAAGCGTCGCGGGCCGCCGGCACGGCAGGACATCCTGCTCGACATCGCGCGCCCGGCGCGTCATTTTCCGGGCATGCACCATGCTCTGGCTGGCACTGCATTGCCCGCCGCCGGCGAGCGCCGCGAACGACGTCGCGTCGTCGCCTAGGGCGGCGACGCGCGACGATTTCTGGCCGACCCTCGCCTGCTGGGCCGGCCGTTATACGCCGCGCGTCAATCTCGTCGCCGATGCCCTGCGCCTGGAAATCGGCGGCAGCCTGCGACTGTTCGGCGGCCTGCCGGCGTTGCTGGCTCAGGTTCGTGCCGATCTCGCGGCGATGGAGGTGAGCGCGCAACTGGCAGTGGCGACGACGCCGCTGGCGGCCTTGTGGCTGGCCCGTGCCGGCGACGGCATAGTCTGTGCCGACCTGGCAGCAACGCGCCAGCGGCTGGCAGCGGTGCCCGTTTCCGTGCTGCAACTGCCGCCGCCGCTGGCGCGTCGCGTCGATGGCTTCGGCCTGCGCCGCGTCGGCGAACTGCTGGCCTTGCCGCGCGCCAGCCTCGGCGCCCGCCTGGGCAAGCCCTTGCTGCTCGATCTGGCGCGGGCGCTGGGGGAAGTTCCCGATCCGCAGCTTGACTTCATTTTTCCCGAATGCTTCGAGCAGGGGCTGGAATTGCCGGCGCCGGTGGCGGCCGCGCCGGTGCTGCTGTTCGCCGCGCGGCGGCTGGTGGCGGCACTGGCCGGCTGGCTGGAGGTACGCAACGGGGCCTTGCGTCGCCTCGAGTGGCGGATAGAGCATGCTCCCGGGGCGGTCACCTTGCTGCCCCTGGCGTTCAGTACGCCGGTGCATCAGGCCTCGCGCATCGAGCGCGTATTGAAGCAAAGCCTGGAGGCGCTGCGCCTGACGGCCCCGGCCCTGGGCTTGCGGCTGTGCGCGACGGATGTCGAACTGCGTCCGGGGGCCAGCCAGGTCCTGTTCGAGGGGGCCGCGCAGGCACAGGAGGCACTCGCCGACTTGCTCGATCGTTTGGCTGCCCGCCTCGGTCCCGAAGCGGTACAAGGCCTGGCATGCCAGGCCGACCACCGTCCGGAACGCAGCAGCAGGGCAACTGCGGCGAAGACTGCTGCCGTGTCGTCGATGTACGACATCCCGCCGCGACCGCTGTGGTTGCTCGATGCGCCCGAAGCCCTGCGCGAAGTGCGTGGCCGGCCGCAGCACGCCGGTCCGCTGGCGTTGGCGGCGGGGCCGGAGCGCATCGAATCCGGTTGGTGGGACGGTGCGGATGCACGCCGCGATTACTTCATCGCCATTGACGGTGCCGGGCGCTGGTTGTGGATCTTCCGTGATACCCGCAGCCTCGGTGGCTGGTATCTCCACGGGCTTTTCGCCTGAGCCGGAAACCGGCTACGTAGATACCGCAGTTTGTCGCGTAATTCACGGATAAACATAAAACCGCCGGTTTGAGAGGATTGCTTCCCGCGGTGCGCACCCGCCATCGATGCGCCCGCGTTCGCACACACCATGAGGATTTCCCGGCCAAATGCAGAAAGTTCTGCCATGAGCGAGAGTTCCACTGCCGACCATCGTCTGGCCGGAAGGAGATCGCTCGGCCTGCTCGGCCTGCTGCTGACCGTGACGCTTTGCGCCGTGTTTGGCGGCGAGGTGCTGATCATGTATCTGCTGGAGCGCATCCTGCCGCCGGATGCATCGGCGTGGACCCGTATCCTGCTCGACGCCGGAATGCTCTCCTTGCTGGTCGTGGCCGTGATCCTGCCCTTCATGCTGCACATGCGAAACCTGCATCTGCGCCAGGCACGCAATTCACTGCGCATGCAATACACGCTCGACCACCATGCCATTGTCAGCATGACTGACGTCACCGGCCGCATCACGTTTGCCAATGACCGCTTCTGCGAAATCAGCGGTTACACCCGCGAGGAACTGATCGGCCGGAACCATCGCATCCTCAAGTCCGGCGAACATCCGGAGGAACTGTATCGCGAGATGTGGCATACCGTCGCCAAGGGCCGCATCTGGCACGGCGACATCTGCAACCGCGCCAAGGATGGCCGCCTCTACTGGGTCCGGGCCACGATCACTCCCTTCCTCGACGAACGCGGCAAGCCGGAGGAATACGTCGCGATCCGCACCGACATCACCGAGCAGAAGCTGCTGGAGGCACGCTCCCGTCAGCAGGAAATGCGCTTTCGCACCATCCTCGACAACCTGGGCGAGGGCGTCTACACGCTGGATGCTGCCGGTATGGTCACTTATCTCAACCGGGAGGGCGAACGCCTGCTGGGATGGTCGCTGGCGGATCTGCGCGGCAAGTCGCTGCACGAGTCGATTCACCATCATTCTCCCGATGGCAGGCGGCTGCCGGCCGACCAGTGCCCGATCCGCCAGGCGATGGACGAGAACCGTATCTACCGATCCGGCGAGGAGATGTTTTTTTGCAAGGACGGCAGTTTGTTGCCGGTGAAGATTACCGGCGCACCGATTGTCGTCGAGGGCATCCGGCTCGGCTCGGTGGCGGTGTTTGCGGATGCCAGCGAAGAGCGGTTACTGCAGCAGCACCTGCGGGATGCCAAGAATGCCGCCGAGGAAGCTGCCCGCATCAAGTCCGATTTCCTGTCGACCATGAGCCACGAAATCCGCACCCCGCTCAATGGCGTCATCGGCATGACCGACCTGCTGCTGGATACGACGCTCGATGGCGAGCAGACCGAGTTCGCGCGCCTGATAAAGACTTCCGCCGATGCGCTGATGGCGATCATCAGCGACATCCTCGATTTCTCGAAGATCGAGGCCGGCCGGCTGGAACTCGAAACCACCGATTTCTCCTTGCGCCAGATCGTCGAGAGCACGCTGGATGTACTGGCCGGCAAGGCCTTCGAGAAGGACCTGCTGCTGGCCAGCCTGATCGCGCCGGAACTGCCGGACCACCTGCTCGGCGATCCGACAAGGATTCGCCAGATCCTGCTCAACTTCCTGTCGAACGCAGTCAAGTTCACCGCCAGCGGCGACGTCATGGTCAGCGTGCAGGCGGTGGCCACCGCTGAGGTCGGGGCCGATCGCGCCAGGCTCCGCTTTTCGGTCAGCGACACCGGCATCGGGCTTGGCGAAAGCGAGCAGTCCGGATTGTTCCTGCCCTTCGTGCAGTCCGACAGTTCGACCACGCGCAAGTATGGCGGTACCGGTCTCGGCCTTTCGATCAGCAAGCGCCTTGCCGAGGCGATGGGCGGCAGTATCGGCGTCGATAGCCAGCCCGGTGCCGGTTCGACCTTCTGGGTTGAGTTGCCGCTCGCGGTCGGCGAGGAAAAGCGTGCGATACCGGCCCCCGGGGCTCTGTTGCACGGCCGTCGGGTCATTCTGGGCGGCTCCGCGGCGGGTACGGCAACTGTCTGGCGGCGTTACCTGGAAGCCTGGCACATCGATTTCCGGACTGCCGGCAGCCTTGCCGAGTTGCTTCGGCATATTGGCGCCGGGGACTCTTGGGATCTGGTGCTGCTGGCGCATCCCTTGCCGGATTCCGGGCTGGTCGAGGCGGCGCAGGTTCTGCGAACGGGTGCCGGGCAACCGGCGCTTATCTCCTGTCTGCCGCAGCCGGATCGCGAGATCAGGCTCGCGCTTTCCGACTTGGGCGTGCAGGTCGTGCAGGGTCCGCTGCGCCAGTCGGGCCTGTTGCACGCCATTGCCGGAGCCCTGGAAGGCAGCCCGGAGAGGCCGGCGCGCCGCGCCGGGGATGTAGATGTCATCGAGGTGGCCGAGCCGGCGCGGGGTAGCGGGCAGCGCCTGCTGCTGGCGGAGGACAACCCGGTCAACCAGCGCGTCGCCGCGCACATGGTCGAGCGCCTGGGCTATACGGTGGATGTCGTGGCCGACGGCGCCCAGGCGGTTGCCGCGGCCGCCCGTGGCTGTTACCAACTGCTGCTGATGGATTGCCAGATGCCGGAAATGGACGACTTTGCCGCCGCCATCGCGATCCGCCGTGCCGAGGTCGGGCAGAGGCGACATCTGCCGATCGTCGCCCTTACCGCCAATGTGCTGCAAGGTGACCGCGAGCGTTGCATCGCCGCCGGCATGGACGACTACCTGGCCAAGCCGATCGATGCCACGCAACTGGCGGACGTGCTTGTCCGGCACCTGGCGCAACGTCCTCCGGGGTGGGGCTTGGCGCCTGCTGCATCGAGTGTCGAGGCCTTGGCGAACGGCGAGATGATTGATACCGCCCGGCTTCACGAAATCTTTGGGGATGATGAAGACGGAATAGCCGAACTGTTTGACGCAATGGGTGACAGCTTGCGCGTGCTGCGCGCCCAATTGCAGGCCACGCTCGACGGTGGCGCGGCCGATCCACGCGATCTTGCCCACGAATTGCGCGGACTGGCTCAGAACGTCGGCGCCGCACAATTGGTGACGCTGGCCACCCAGCTCGAAATGCACGCCGTGCGCGACGACCTTGCAGCATTCTGTGCCCTGGTACCCAGGGTCGACAGCGAATGCCAGCGCCTTATCCAGTTCATTGACGGGCGCCCCTTGCGCCAGAAAGCTTGAGCCATGTCGAAGTTGCTCGTTGTCGATGACAATTCCACCAACCTGACCCTGTTTCGACATCTGCTGCAGAAGATCGAGAATGCCGAGGTCCAGTGTTTCGCCGAGGCGGCCACGGCTTTGGAATGGTGCGTGGAGAATGAACCCGACCTGATCCTCCTCGATTACATGATGCCGGTGATGGACGGCCTCGAGTTCATCCGGCGCCTGCAGGCCATGCCCGAACGCCGGGATGTCGCGATCGTGATGGTGACCGCGGATACCGAAAGCGATGTGCGACACCAGGCGCTTGCCCTGGGTGCACAGGATTTTCTGACCAAGCCGGTGGACAAGGTGGAACTGATCGCCCGGGTGCGCAACCTGCTGGCATTGCGCGAGAGCCGCCGCCAGCTGGCCGACCGCGCCGCCTGGCTGGCCGAAGAGGTGGCAAGCGCGACGGCGATCATTGCCGCGCGCGAGAAGGAGGCGATACTGCGCCTGTCGCGCGCGGCGGAATATCGGGATCCGGAAACCGGCATGCATCTTCTGCGCATGTCGAACTACACCCGGATCGTTGCTGCCGGACTGGGATTGCCTGTCGCGGAACAGAAGCAGTTGATGGCAGCCGCACCGATGCATGATGTCGGAAAGGTCGGAACACCGGACCATATCCTGCTCAAACCGGGGCGCCTGACTCCCGAGGAGTTCGAGATCATGAAGCAGCACGCCACGATCGGCTACGAGATCCTGCGCGACTCGGTGTCGACACTGTTGCAGAACGCGGCTGTGGTGGCTCTGACGCACCACGAGAAATTCGATGGCAGCGGCTATCCGCGCGGCCTGGCCGGCGAGGCGATACCGTTGTACGGCCGTATCGTCGCCGTCGCCGACGTGTTCGACGCGCTGACCTCCGAACGTCCCTACAAGAAGGCGTGGACACTCGATGCCGCGGTCGCCTTTCTCAAGGAAGGGGCCGGCAGCCATTTCGATCCGGCCTGTGTCGAGGCCTTTCTCGCGAACTGGGACGAAGTGGTCGAAATCCGCGGCTGCTACAGCGATGCTCCGGCGGCTGCCGAGCTCGGGCAGGCGGCCTGAAGCGGACGGTACGAAGCCATGCCGGATCTCGCCGTTTTCGTTGAACTCAAGGCCATTGGCAGGCTGCCGGACCGGCTGGCCCGGGAATGTGCCGGGACGGTTTGCGGCAATGCGCTCCATCGGGCGGAGCAGACGGGGCACAACAGGGTGGAGCGTGCAAATTGAATACGTTCTGGTACCAGCTGCCGACGAACTTCCTGGCCTCGATCATGCTGATTGTCACCAGCATGCTGATCGCGGGCATGCTGGTGGTGAGCTTTTTCGGCAGTCCGCTGGGGCGCTCCAAGAACCTGGCGTACAAGGCGATGGCCATCCTCATCGCGTCCTGGGCCGTTTTGTCCTGGAAGAGCGCGAACTACTACAGCACGCACATGTCAGACCTGGCTTACCAGGAGGGTCATGCCCAGGCCAGTCGCCAGGTCGAGGTGATCACGGATGAAATCGAAAGCGCCTTGCGCAACCTGCGCAATGTGCCACGCGTGCTGGCCGGCGAGGCACCAGTAAGGCGGGAGTTGGCGCTCTTCGGCCCGCGCGAGCTGCCTGCCACCATGCCTTATGAAGAGCGCAAGCGGCGCTGGACCGAGGCCGGAAACCAGTCAGGCCTGCATGCGTTTCTCGGTGCCGCCGCCTCGGGCCTGGGTGCCGAAGTGATCTGGGTGGTCAATGCGACGGGTGACTGCATCGCCGCCAGCAATGCCGGGCGCAAGACCAGCTTTGTCGGCACCAACTACGCCAAACGCGAGTATTTCCAGCAGGCGCGCCGCGGCCAGTCCGGCCAGCAGTATGCGATGGGGATGGTTACCGGTACCGCCGGGCTCTACTATTCCCATCCCGTCATGGATTCGGGCGGCCGGTTCCTCGGCGCCGTGGTGGTCAAGCGCGAGATCGCCGAGCTGCGACGCTGGACCCGCCCGCACAACGCCTTTGTCACCGACTCGCTTGGTGTGGTCGTGCTGACCGAGGACCGCGAGCTGGAACTGCGCAGCATGCCCGGGGCAGCGGTGAATGCCCTGTCCCCGGAAGCCTTGCTTGGCCGCTACCGCATGCGGCAGATCGATCCGGTGGATATGCGCCCGCTGGACAGTGATCGTGACTACGAACTGGTCCGCATCGGCGCATCCCGGGTGCCGGTGATACTTGTCGGGCGCACCGTGGCCGACGGCAACATCAGCATCCATCTGCCGCGCCCGCTGCCGGAACTGGCGCGTATCGAATCGGAGCGCCCCTGGATATTCTTTCTGATCGCCGTGGCCGGCACCACGCTCATCGTGGCGGTGATTGCGGTGGTGCTTTATGTGCGGGCAAATCGTGAGGCGGCGCTCG
The DNA here is from genome assembly GCA_903959855.1 of uncultured beta proteobacterium. Classification (GTDB taxonomy): domain Bacteria; phylum Pseudomonadota; class Gammaproteobacteria; order Burkholderiales; family Rhodocyclaceae; genus Sulfuritalea. The sequence continues at coordinate 19,471 of CAJBYR010000111.1, read as the reverse complement.
CGGCAGAAAGCGCCAACCGGGCGAAGAGTGATTTTCTGGCCAACATGAGCCATGAAATCCGCACCCCGATGAATGGTGTGATCGGCATGGCGCAACTGCTGCTGGATACCCCGCTCGATCCGCAACAGCGGGAGTTTGCCAACGACATCGCGACCTCCGGCGAATCGCTGCTCGCGATCATCAATGACATCCTTGACTTGTCCAAGATCGAGGCCGGTCGCATGGAATTCGACCGGCATCCCTTCGCGGTCGCCGCGCTGGTGAATGCGATTGCATCGGTACTCAAGCACCGTGCCGCAGCCAAGGGGATCTCGCTGCGGGTTGAGGTCGCACCCGATGTCGCCCGGAATTTTATTGGGGACAGCCTGCGTGTGCGCCAGATATTGCTCAATCTGGCGGGCAATGCCGTCAAGTTCACCGAGGTTGGCGAGGTGTGCGTCCGGGTCGGGCGCTCATCCGACGGGCTTGTCTTCGAGGTTTCCGACACCGGGATCGGCTTTGCGGAAGAGGTGCGCGAAAAGCTGTTCTCGGATTTCACCCAGGCTGACGTGGCCACCGCCCGTCGCTTCGGCGGCACCGGCCTCGGGCTGGCGATCAGCAAGCGCCTGGTGCTGGGCATGGGCGGCAGCATCGGCGTGGACAGCACGCCGGGCAAGGGCAGTCGCTTCTGGTTCGATTTGCCGCTGACGCCGGCAGCAGAAACGGACGTCGTCGAAGCGGTTCCCGCGGTCGTGCAGGCTTCCGCAGTCTCCGCACCTGCGACCAATGCCGACGCCGCGCCGGTGCGACTGCTGCTGGTCGAAGACAACAAGGTGAACCAGAAGGTGGCGCTGACGCTGCTCGGCCGCCTCGGCTACGTCGTCGACCTCGCGGAAAACGGTCAGCAGGGCGTCGAGGCCGCCGCACGACAAGCGTATTCCTTGATCCTGATGGACATGCAGATGCCGGTGATGGGTGGCCTTGAGGCCACGCGACGGATTCGCGACGGGGGCGGGGTCAATGGCACCGTGCCGATCGTGGCCCTGACCGCCAACGCCATGCAGTCCGACCAGGACGCCTGCCGCGAAGCCGGCATGAACGACTTTCTCGCCAAGCCCTTCGATCGCGCCGGCCTGGTGGCCTGTATCGAGCGCTGGCTGAGGCCGCAGACATGACGGCGCGGGCGACCAGCTACCAACTGTGGATCGCGCTGCGGCGACCGCTCACCATCGCGGTCGGTCGCCTTGGCGAATTCCATTTCCCCGCCGGGGTCTATGTCTATACCGGCAGCGCGAAGCGTGGCCTGGAGGCGAGGATTGCGCGGCATTGCCGCAAGGACAAGCCGCTGCGCTGGCACATCGATTACCTGCTTGCCGCGCCGGGCGTCGAACTGTTCTGCGTCGGGCGCTCGTCCCGCACCGAATGCGGCTTGAACCGCAGTACCGGCGGCGAAGTCATCGTTCCCGGCTTTGGCGCGTCCGATTGTCGCAAGGGCTGCGGCAGCCACTTGCGCTACCTCGGCCGGCAGCGTCGCGGGGATCAATCCGGCGGCTGATTTTCGGTGGCCAGGGGCTTGCGTGCGACGAGGGTGACAAACGACTTGAGTGTGTTGCCGGGTGCGGGAAAGTCGCGAAACTCCGAGTGCAGCAGGTCCCAGCCGGCAAAGCGACGTCCCAGTTCGTCGCCGGCGAACAGGCAATGGGCGTCGTTCCGGAAAACCTCGAGCCAGGTTGTGCCTTCGATCAGGGTGTTGATGGCGGCGATGCCGCCGGGGCGGACCCGTTCCTGCAAGCGGGCCAGGACACGATCCGCCGTTGCGCAATCGAAAAACATCAGCAGCCCGATGGCAACCACGGCATCGAATTCGCCGGCGATCGGGTAATCGCGCAGATCGGCCTCGATTGCTTCCACTGGCAGCGCGGCGCTGCCGGCGCGATCGCGCAGTGCCGCAATGGCTGCCGGACTGGCGTCCATTGCGGTGACCGTGCAGCCCTGCGCGGCGGCCGCCAGCGCGAGATTGCCGAGGCCGCACCCGTAGTCGAGCACGTGCCCGCGCAGGTGGGGCAGGGCGGCCAATTCAAAGGGGTTGAGCTGGAAATCCTGCCCCGCGAGTTGCTGGCGGAACTGGCGGTCGAAGAAGGCAATGCTGGCGCTGGTGGTCATGGCCGAATCCGTGGCGATGCTTATGGAACCGCCGACGCGCCCGGATTGATCCGGGGGCGTCGGCGGTGTGCCAGAAGCCGGTTTGAGCTCAGGGCAGCTTGACGGCTTCGATGTCGGCTTTGGCGCCCAGTCCCAGGCTGCGTACCCAACTGACGTGATGGCCGCGCGAGGTGATGTTTTCGTCATGGACGGCAAAGCCGACGTTGTACACGCCGCCGGCCTTCAGCGCCTTGTCGTCGGGGTTGGCGAGGCCTAGCGGGCGCATTACGACCACAGTCCACATGCCATCCTTCCAGACCCCATTGCCCTTGTTGTCGGCGGCGGAACCGGCCGCGTCAGTGGCGGAGAGGACGTACTGCGGCAGGATATCGCCTTCCTTCCACCCTGCGTTCGGGTCGAAGGGCACCACATTGGTACCCTTGATCAGGAAATTGTCCTTCTTGCCGAAATCGTCGGCGGTCATCGCCTTGGTGCCGAACTTTGTCGCGTCGAACATGAACTTCGGCTGCTTCTTTTCGCCGTCCATGTTGGAGGCGAAGTGGTTCTTGCCGGCATCGAAATTGCGCCATTCCAGCACGTAGCCGTCATCCACGCCACCGACCGGGTTGGTGCGATGCGAACGCCACTGGATCAGGTCGAGGAAGCCGCCCTCGGCCTTGATCTTGTTGATCTCCTCGACGCTCTTGCCGCTCTTCCAGTCGGACGGGTCGTTGCGGGTGGCGGGGAGGTACTTGCGCACATCGGCCTTCTTGATTGCGGCGAGCAGGGGGTTGGCGGCGACTTCCTCCTTTGTTGCCTGCTTCGGCATGTCGCGTTGGCCGTCATGGCAGGTCAGCCAGCAGCCCTGCTTGGCGAAGTTCGGCACCTTGCCGTCATCGAGCATGATCGAGATCCGGTCCTCGTACACGGCCGGTTGCTTGCCGGAGCGGACGTCGGCGTGGAGGCGCGGGCCGCCGTAGGCCTTCCACTCCTTGCCGTCGAAGCGGTAAGCCGGGTAGTCGCCGGTCGGTTTGCCGTTGGTTTTCCACTGGAAGCGAAGGTAGGCGTTTTTTTCGTCATAGGCGGCTTGCACCTTGAGGTCGATGTGGCCGTTCTTGCCCTTGGGGGGCGTCGGTTCGAGGCGCTTGCCGGTGACGATGTTGTTGCCGATGTCCTTCTCGCCGTCGGGTTCGTCGTGGCAGAAGGTGCAGGCGTCGCCACGCCGGGTTTCCTTGGCCGCGCCCTTGTGGGCATCGCTCAGCAGCCATTCGTAAGAGGACTGGCCGGGGTAGAACAAGGGTACGTTCACCACCGGGATCCTGCCCCAGTCGATTTTCGCCGGGTCGGCGGCGAGGGCATGGCCAAGGCTGCCGACGGCTACGGCCAGGAACAGGGCAGCTTTTTTCACGATGATTCCTTTCGATGTAGATTGAAGTGTGCGATTCGGGCACATGGTAAGACAGTATCGGCAATTCGGTACGCGCGCGCTGATTCAGGTCAAACGATGCAGTCGGCGGGGCTTTGCGGTAAGCTGTAAAAAAACACAGTTATCGAGCCTGCCACGACCTCCCTCCCGCCCTACGCCGAACTCCACTGCCTGTCCAACTTCAGCTTCCTGCGCGGCGCTTCGCACGCCGGGGAGCTGGTGGCGCGGGCGGTGGAACTCGGCTACGCGGCGCTGGCGGTCACCGACGAATGCAGCTTTGCCGGCAGCGTGCGCGCCCATCTCGCGGCGCGCGGCCTCGGGCTCACACTGATCCACGGCACCGAGCTGCGGCTCGTTTGCGGCATGAAACTGGTGTTGCTGGCGCGCAATCGCGCCGGTTACGGCAATCTCGCGGCGCTGGCCACGCTGGGCCGGCGGCGCGCGGGAAAAGGCAGCTACCAGTTGACGCGCCATGACCTCGCCGGCTGGGACGGCGGCGGCGTGCCGGACTGCCTGGCGCTGTGGCTGCCCTGTGGCGAGAACAGGGCCGACTGGCGCGACCAGGCGCAGTGGATGGCGGATCATTTCGCAAGCCGCGCCTGGATTGCCTTCGAGCGCCACTTGCGGCCCGACGACCACGAGCGTCTCGCCGCGCTGCGCGAAATTGCTGCTGCCGTATCGCTGCCGCTGGTGGCGGCCGGCGACGCGCACATGCATGCGCGCTCGCGCCGGCCCGTGCAGGATGCACTGACCGCATTGCGCCTTAATACCACGGTGGCGGCAGCCGGCCATGCATTGTTCCCCAACGGCGAGCGCCACCTGCGCTCGCGCCTGGCGCTGGCGCGCCTGTATCCGCCTGAACTGCTGGCCGAAACCGTGAAGGTCGCGGCGTTGTGCAACTTTTCGCTGGCCGAGCTGCGCTACGAATACCCCGAGGAAGTCGTACCTCCGGGCCAGACGCCGGATTCCTGGCTGCGGCGGCTGAGCGAGGAGGGACTGGCGCGGCGCTATCCCGGCGGCGTGCCGGACAAGGTATTGGCGCAGGTCGAGCACGAACTGGCGCTGATCGCCGCGATGGCCTATGCGCCCTATTTCCTCACCGTACACGACATCGTGGCCTGGGCGCGAGCGCAGGGGATACTTTGCCAGGGGCGCGGCTCGGCGGCCAACTCGGCGGTCTGCTACGCGCTCTTCGTCACCGAGGTCGATCCGGCGCGCGCCAGCATGCTGTTCGAGCGCTTCGTCTCGAAGGAGCGCAACGAGCCGCCCGACATCGATGTCGATTTCGAGCACCAGCGGCGCGAGGAGGTGATCCAGTACATCTATGCCAAATACGGCCGCGAGCGTGCCGCGCTGGCCGCCGCGGTGATCACCTGGCGCACCCGCGGCGCCTTGCGCGATGCCGGGCGCGCGCTGGGCTTTCCGCTGGCCGCGATCGAGCGCCTGGCCGGCAACCTGGCCTGGTGGGAGAAGCGCGAGGAACTGGCGCAGCGCTTTGCCGAAGTCGGCCTCGATCCGGACGATCCCGCGGTGCGGCGCTGGTTGGGCATCGCCAAAATGCTGATCGGCTTCCCGCGCCACCTGACACAGCATGTCGGCGGCTTCGTCATTGCACGCGGCCGCCTCGACCGCCTGGTGCCGGTGGAAAACGCCGCCATGCCGGAACGCACCGTGATCCAGTGGGACAAGGACGACATCGACGCGCTGGGCCTGATGAAGGTCGACGTGCTGGCCCTGGGCATGCTCTCGGCGATCCGCCGCATGCTGGCGGCCGTGGCGCGGCGGCATGGCACGCCGTTCGGGCTGGCCGAGGTGCCGGCCGAGGATGCGGCGACTTACGCGATGGTGTCGCGCGCCGATACCGTCGGCGTGTTCCAGGTCGAGTCGCGCGCGCAGATGGCGATGCTGCCGCGCTTGCGGCCGGCCTGCTTCTACGACCTGGTGATCGAGGTGGCGCTGGTGCGCCCCGGCCCGATCCAGGGCAACATGGTCCATCCCTACCTGCGCCGGCGGCAAGGATTGGAGCCGGTGGCGTATCCCAGCGTGGCGGTGCGCGAGGTGCTGTCGCGCACCCTGGGCGTGCCCATCTTCCAGGAGCAGGCGATGCAGCTGGCCATCGTCGCCGCCGGCTTCACGCCGGGCGAGGCCGACCAGTTGCGTCGCGCCATGGCGGCCTGGAAGCGCAAGGGCGGGCTGGAGCCCTTCCGCGAGCGCCTGCTTTCCGGGATGCGTGATCGAGGCTACGCCGACGAATTCGCCGAGGCGCTTTATCGCCAGATCCAGGGCTTCGGCGAATACGGCTTCCCCGAGTCGCATGCCGCCAGCTTCGCCCTGCTGGTCTATGTCTCGGCCTGGCTCAAGCACCACGAGCCGGCAGCCTTCCTGCTCGGCCTGCTCAACTCGCAGCCGATGGGCTTCTACTCGCCTTCGCAACTGGTGCAGGACGCGCGCCGCCACGGCATCGAGGTACGGCCCGTCGATGTCACGGCCAGCGCATGCGAATGCACGCTGGAAGGCGAGGGCCTGGCGGCGGTGCGCCTCGGCCTGCAGCAGTTGCGCGGCTTCTCCACTGCGGCCGGCGAGCGCATCGTCGGTGCGCGTGATGAAGCGCCCTTTACCGACCTCGCCGATCTCGCGCGCCGTGCCGAGCTTGGCCAGGGCGACCTTGACCTGCTCGCGGCCGGCGGGGCGCTGCGGCAGCTGGCCGGCCATCGTCGCCAGGCCGCCTGGGCCGCTGCCGCCGTGCCGCTGCAGCGCGACCTCTTCGCCGGCATGGCACTGAATGACGCGGACGTGGTTTTCGCCGCGCCGCGCGAAGGCGAAGAGATCGTCGCCGACTACGGCAGCCTCGGCCTCACGCTCGGCCGCCACCCGCTGGCGCTGTTGCGCACGCGGCTGGCGGCGAAGCGCTACCTCCCGGCCATGGAACTGCGCAACTGCGGCGACCGCGCCGTGGTGCGCTGCGCCGGCATCGTCACCTGCCGCCAGCGCCCGGGTACCGCCAGCGGCGTGATCTTCGTCACCCTGGAAGACGAAACCGGTAGCGCCAACATCGTGGTATTCAATGATTTGGCGTGCCGTCAGCGCCGACTCTTGCTCGGCAGCCGCCTGCTCGGAGTGGCTGGCCAGTTGCAGGTGCAAGGCGAAGGCGAGCACGCCGTGGTGCACCTCGTCGCCAAGCGACTGTTCGACCACAGCGAATTGCTCGGCGGGCTTCTGACCGGCAGCCGGGATTTTCACTAAGTGCATCCGCTACACCAACTTTACTGCGGTATTTCACCCAAGCCGCGCCGCCTCCGCAGCAACGTGCCCAGCCAGCGCCGTGACAAAAGTTTTGAGTCCGGTCATTGCCGACAGCTCAGAAAACTCGCCGTGGGCGGCAGCACTGCGCTTCGACGTAATAAGGTTGGCCGTGGTGTAAAGCTGTTCCTGCACCAGTTTTTGGCAAAGCAGGTCATATCGCTCGAGATAGGACGCATTTTTGAACTCCGGAAAAACCGGGAAATGCGGCGACGTATCCTTGACCGGTGATCTGGACTTGGGAGCATCCTCAACCATCATCAGCCAGCCTATAAAGGGGCGTGGCTGTTTGCCGAAAGCTTCTTCACGGTAGGCTGTCCAGAGATCGTGCGCGGTACCGATGGCTTCTTCGGTACGATTGTTGAAGTTGTTTCCGAATGAAGGGCCCACCTGGCTCTTCAGCTCAATTGCAGCGATCAGTTCACCCTTGTGGATGACCAGGATGTCCCAGAGCTTGGTTGGTCTGAAGTAACCCGGCAGGGTCAATACAGCACGCTTCAGGTGAATTTCGGCATGTGCCAATCCGTTCGCTCGGACAATGGCAAGTATCAGGGCAATGAAGCCATCCATGTTCTTGCCGCTGGTGACGCCTGCACGTTCGCCTTGGTCGGCCTTGCCGGATTCAATCTGCTTTTGCGTGGCGACTTTCCGTTTCTTCCAGAATGCCTTTACCGCCTTGCGGGCCATTTGTTCGTAATCGACAAGGTCAAGCGCCATTTAGCTTCCATTGCCTCCAAGGCCAGATTTTTCTTCGTGACTGAGGCCATACAGCTTGAATGCTGCGCGGTTGCAGGCCTGTATATCCCGTTTTGTCGCTGCCTCGATCAGTTCGATCCGCAGCGATTCGGAAACGCTGCGCCAGTGCGGAAGGCGCAGACGTCTGAGGTATTGCGCCTGGAACCTAAGAAAGCCGCCTCGCATCTTTGTTGAATAGGTTGCCACAAAGAGGCGGGTGACGGCAGAAAGCATCACGGCCTGCAAGGCCCTCAAGTTCCATTCTTCGGACGTCAGGTAATAAAGATTGTGATGCGGATACAGCTTGCCAGCCTCGAAAACGATATGGGCTTCGCCCTTGATGTCGGGGATCAGGAGCTTGGGCTTTTTTGCGAGCGCCGGTGTGATCCGGTCGATGGTGCGATACCAGTTGCCCGGCGATTTCTGCGCGCAATGGCGACCGGAGATGACCTCCTGCCGGGCTTCCAGGTAGCGGCGCAGACGAGGGTAATCCTTCAGATCAACCAGACCGCCATTTTCGGCAAATGGATTGATGACCCCCTGTCCCTGCCAATTGACCTCGCCCGACGCGATGTCGCGAGTCGTCACCAATGGCAGCTTGCGATCCGCTTCGACATCGAGGTCTTCAAAGTCACCGATGAAGGCTTTGTCCGCGCCGGTCGCGACTCCTATGCCTACGATGCAACCAGCTTCCTGCAAGGTCGGGAACTGCTGCTCAATCCGCCTGATGAGGACCATCTGGTCCGCCGATTCCAGGAGCCACGGTTCAGCGGCATTGGTGACACTTGAGAGCTCGCGGACCGTACTGCAATTCTTCGGCAGGTCAGTGGCGCGAAGCATTTCAGACAGCTTGGTTAGGGTCGCCCGGTCAATGGCCGGTCGATGCGCAATGCGCGTCGCACCGGGCTTCTCCCGGCTAATGACGGTGATCGCGGGATAGGCGATCACATTGGAATGAAAGGCAGGGGTGTCGACCATGTCGATATAAATCTTCATGTGGAACTGCTCGGCGACCAGGTTGCGCAGTGGCCCACCATAGCGATTCTTCATCCAGCGATCAGCGCAGATAAAGCCCAGGCTACCGCCTTGCGAGAGGAGCGATAGGGAGCGCTCAATGAACGGAATATAGAGGTCAGCGCGGTCGTACATGGTTGGATAACGGCTCCGGTAAACCTCCAGCAGGGTTGCGGGAATCATTTCCTGACGCACATATGGTGGATTGCCGACAATAAAATCGAACTGGCCGTCAAGTTCCGTAAGCAGGAAATCGTCATGCGTTAGCCAGCGATCGGCGACGTCTTGCGCGGTTGATTGCGGTAGGTTTTCCTGCGTTAACAATGCGATTACGGCAGCACGAGTTGCATCGAAAGTCTCGCGGTGTAGTTCCACCGCACGGATAGACTCGCCGAGATCCTCCAAGGGCGACTTTTTGCCCGATCCAGCTCGCCAGGCACTCAGCAAGCGGCTTACGGCAGGTAGCAGAAAATCTCCGCCCCCGAATGATGGCTCCAGCATTCGCTGATGGGCTAGTGGCTTGTCTTCCGTGTAGCCAAGCAGGTCAAGAATGAATTCGACAACTTCAACGCGGGTGAAGATTGCACCACGAGACTCGGATCCTGATGCGGTGGACAACTTTTCGATCGCAGCTGCGACCTTGGCGGAATGGGGTCTAGCCATTCCGCCATCCAAATCAAGGTAGAGCTGTCTGGATGTCAATTCATGATCCCTGGAAAAATGCGGGCAATACTGCAACACAAAGCCATTGCCATGCGGGCCGTCAATAACGCCGTACTCACTTCCAAAATGCTGAGTCTCATTATGCCTGCGCGCGGAATCGGTCCGCAAAGACTTCGCTGTCTAGGTGGCGGGATTTTCACTAGACTTGGCGCATGCAGCGCATCCCCTTCACCGCCACCGACGGCCACAAACTCGCCGTTCATCGTTTCGACCCGCACGGCCCGGTGCGCGGCCAGGTCGTCATCGCCGCGGCGATGGCCGTGCCGCAGGCCTTCTACGCGCCCTTTGCATGCTTTCTGGCGAAGCGCGGCTACACCACCTGGACCTTTGACTATCGCGGCATCGGCGAGTCGTTCGAGGGGCCGCGCCGACATATCAAGGCCGACCTCGGCGACTGGCTGCACAAGGATTACGACGCGCTGCTGCGCATGATCACGATGGCATCGCCCCATGATCCGCTGTTCGTCGTCGGCCACAGTTTCGGCGGCCAGGTGGCGCCCTTGCTGCCTTCACGCGAGCACCTCGCCGGCGTGGTGAACATCGCGGTCGGCAGTGGTTCGACACGCCACCTGTCGCCGCGCACGAAGCGTTCGGCACCATTGTTATGGCATGTTCTCGCGCCCGCGCTGTGCCCGGTGTTCGGCTATTTTCCCGGCTCACGCATCGGCGTTGTCGGCGACCTGCCTACCGCTGCGATGTACCAGTGGCGGCGTTGGTGCCTGACCCCGGAGTACCTGCTGAGCGGCGAACCCGGTGCTCGCGAGGCCTACGCCACGGCAGACTACCCGGTTCTGGCACTGAGCTTCGCCGACGACGAGTTGCTCGCCGAGGCCGGATCGCGCCTGCTGCACGAGGCCTATCGCCAGCGCAAGGTCGATTACCGCCTGGTCGAACCCGCGCAACAGGGGCTCAGGCGCATCGGCCATTTCGGCTTTTTCAAGCCGCAATGCGAAATGAATCTCTGGCCCATGGTCGCCGAATGGCTGGACCACACCGGCGCAGAGCGACGGCGCAACGGATCGGGTTGAGAGTCGGCGCCGGCGCTACGGCGATGTTGGGGCGACGCTTATTCGCCCAGCGCCTCGCGCAACTCCGCAATCGTCGCTTCCAGCTTGGCGACCAGGACCCGGCAACTGGCGTCGATCTCCCCGGCCGGGCCTTCCTTGAGGATCAGGGCATGCAGGTGTTTGGATGCGTCGGCGAGCTTCAGCGCGCCGACGCTGCCGGCCGATCCCTTCAGCGTATGGGAGACTTCCTTGAGCGCCGCGATATTCCCGCCGACACGGTACTCCTCAAGCCGTGCGATGTCCTTGAAATGCGTCTCGGCGAACAGGGCGAGGATGCGCGAATAGGTACGGACATCGCCGCGCACCACGTCAAGACCGCGCTCGAAATCCAGGCCGGAAACCGCCTGCAGGCGTCGGCGCCATTCCTCGGCATCCCGCATCGGCACCGCGGGTGCGATGCCATGGCCGGTGGCGGCCCTGGCTGGCGCTGACCGCTGCGCCGTAGGCTCCGGCCCGGCTGGTGGCGGCGGGCTGCGCTGCAGCCACTTCAGCAAGGCGGCATACAGGTCCTCGGGGTTGACGGGTTTGGCGACGAAATCGTCCATCCCCGCGTCATGGCAGGCACGCCGGTTCTCCTCGTAAACATTGGCCGTCAGCGCCAGGATGGGAATCTCACGATTGCCCGGCAGCATGCGGATCGCGCGCGTGGCTTCAAGGCCATCCATGCGCGGCATCTGCACGTCCATCAGGATCAGCCGGTAGCGCCTGGCGGCGGCCTTGTCCAGCGCATCGCGGCCATCGACGGCAATGTCGGCGTCCATGCCGGCGCCGTACAGCAGTTCCAGCGCGACTTCGCGGTTGATCGCGTTGTCTTCGACCAACAGCACCCTGGCACCACCGTGGTTGCGGCGCAGTCCGCTTTCCGCGGTTTCCGTGCTGATCTCTGCCGCTGGCGGCATGACGCCATGGCCACGGTGCAGGCGGGCGGTGAACCAGAAGCGGCTGCCTTGACCGGGCCGGCTCTCGACGCCGACTTCGCCACCCATGAGTTCGGCCAGGCGGCGCGTGATGGCCAGGCCCAGCCCGGTGCCGCCGTAGCTGCGGGTATCCGAGGTATCGACTTGTTCGAAGGCGCGGAACAGACTGGATAGCTGTGCTTCCTCGACGCCGATGCCGTTGTCCTCGACATCGAAGCGCAGCAGCAGTTCGTCGCCCTGTTCCGCGAGCAGGATCGCGTGCAGCCGGATGCGGCCATGCTCGGAAAACTTGATCGCGTTGCAGACATAGTTGTACAGCGCCTGGCGCAGGCGCAGAGGGTCGCCGCGCAGCCACATCGGCACCGACCCGGCATCGACTTCCAGCACCAGGTCGCGCGCCCTGGCTTCATCAAAGGTTTGCGATCGCACATGGTCGAATACCGCGCCCAGGGCGAAGTCCTGCTGTTCCAGCTCGATCGTGTCCGACTCGATCTTGGAGATGTCGAGGATGTCGTTGATTACCGCCAGCAGATGGTTGGCCGCGGTGTCGACCTTGGCCAGGCGTTCGGCCTGTTCCGGCGTCGGATCATTGCGCCGCAGGAGATGGGTAAGGCCGATGATGGCGTTCATCGGCGTGCGGATTTCATGGCTGATGTTGGCGAGGAAGCGGCTCTTGGCGAGATTGGCCTTTTCCGCAACCTCCTTGGCCGAGGCCAGCTCGATGGTGCGTGTGATGACCTGTTCCTCGAGCTGGTCGCGATGCTGGCTGAGCTCCTCGCGGCTGGCGGCGAGTGCTTCGGTGCGCTCGGCGACCTGGTCGGCCATCTGGTTCAGTTCCTGCGCCAGTTCGCCCAGTTCGTCGTTGCCGGCATCCGCCAGGCGCAGCGTGCCGTCACCGGCAGCGAATTGTCGCGTACCGGCGCGAATGCGGTCCAGGCGGCGCAGTATCAGGCGATCCATCAACAGGCCGAGGGCGAGGAAGACCAGCGCATAGGCCGGCAGGCTCCAGCCCAGGCGGCTCAGCCAATGGTCGAGGGCGAAAGCTTTGTACTGGGTGATCGGCAGCTTGATGCTGATCAGTCCGCGCACTTCGCCGGCCTTGAATTCGTCGCCCCGCGAGGTTCCCGCATTGCGCCCGGACGGGCCGTGGCATTGCAGGCAGGACGACTCGATGCGCAGCGGCAGGCTGTACTGCAGCAGGGCGGTGCCGCTCATGTCGACGACGGGCTGCAAATGCTCGCCTGCCCCGGGGTTGTCGCGGAACCACTTGATGGCATCGAGTTCGGAGCGGTCGGCCTGGTTCTCCGGATTGCGCGGCCGGTCCGCGACATTGCGGAAGCTCACCCCGCCCGAGTATATCCGCGAGAATTCCCGCGAGATCCGCGCCAGGGCGAGTTCGGCGACGAAGCCGTCGCCGGCCTTTCCGTCGATGACCTGCCCGTGGTAAACGCGGCGCGTCGCCAGCAGCAGGTTGCCCATGCCGCGCGCATCATTCAGCTGCTCGCGATGCTGATCCGCGGCGGCGCGGCGGTATTCGAAGCCGAGGTCGAGCAGCGAAATGGTTGCCGCCAGAAGGGCAAGTGCAAGCCAGATCTTTCCGCGCAGGGTCATGATCGAAGCGGGCCCTAGTGCAGGTTCTTGCCGGCGGAATACACCGCGCCGTCATCGACCATCAGGCGGTTGGCCTGGATGTCGGCCAGCGCGGCGTGTATCGTGCCGTCGGCAATCCAGTGTGCGGCGTGGGGCCCGAGCAGGATCTCGCGCGGCGCCATGGGGCGGGCGACGGCGAAGCCCTGGATATAGTCGATGCCGACTTCGGCCATGGCGCGCAAGGTGGCGGCATCTTCCACCCATTCGGCGATCGAGCGCATGCCCAGGTTGCGCGACAGATCGGCGATCGCCTGCACGATCGAAAGTCGCGACGGGTGGCGCGCGGCGGATTCGACGATGGCGCCGTCGATCTTGATGACATCGGCCTGGAGGTCGGAGAGGTACATGAAGGAGGTGTAGCCGGCACCGAAATCGTCCAGCGCCAGCTTGACGTCGAATTCGCGCAGGCGTTCGAGCACGCGCCGGGTCTGGTCGAAATCGCGCAGCGCGACGCCCTCCGTGATTTCGGCGCAAAGCCGCGCCGCAGCACGCGGGTGGGCGCGCAGCATGGCATAGGCATCGGCCATGAACTGTTCGTCGTTGATCGAGGCGCCGGAAAAATTGACCGTGACGAAACGTGTTCCGGCAAGCTGGGCCAGATGCGTGTCCAGCCATTCCAGCACCGTGGCCAGCACCCAGCGGTCGATCACGCCGACGCGGCCATGGGCTTCGGCCACCGAGATCACCCGTCCGGCGGGCATGACGCTGCCATCCGGCGCCCGGGCGCGCAGCAGCACCTCGAAATCCAGGCTACCCTGCGGATCGTGCAGCGACATGATCGGCTGCATGGCGATGGCGAGGAATTCCGGCGCGCGTTCCGGCGTCAGGCGTGCCACCAGCAAGCGTTCCTCTTCATGCTCCTGGAAGGCCGGGGCATCCGCACCATAGGCCACGACGTGGCCGGATCTTGACTGGCGTTTGGCGTCGCGGCAGGCGCGGTCGGCGGCGGAGATCAGGTCGGCGATCTCGATGCCCGGGGTCACCTCGACGGCGCCGAAGGAAACGCCGATGCGGAAGGCCAGTTCCTGAACCCGGAAAGGGCTGCCGTCGATCAGATCCACCAGGTCGCGGCACTTCGCGGTGGCTTCGGCCAGGGTGGTGCCGCGCAGCAGGATGAGGAACTCATCACCGCCGATGCGTCCCAGCAGGTGCTCGGTGCCCAGCGAAGTGGCCATGCGGTTGCACAACTGGCGCAGCACCTCGTCGCCGGCGGTATGGCCGAAGAGGTCATTCACGGTTTTGAAGCGGTCGAGATCCATGTAGGCCAGCGTGACCGGGGCGTGCTCTCCGGCGGAGCGGATCGCGCCGCGCAGCGCCTGCTCGATGGCGCGCCGCGAGAGCGTGCCGGTGAGCTGGTCGTGGTCGGCGAGGTACATCAGCTTGCGGTTCGCCGTCACCGCTTCGGTGATGTCCTCGATCGAACCTTCGATCAGGCTTTCGCCGATCGACGCGCGCGCCTCATACCAGGCGCCGTGGTCGGACGACTGGAAACGCAGCTGGGCGCGCGGGCCGTCTGCCAGCAGGCTGCATAGCGATTCCCAGGTGCCGGGTTCGAAATAATCCTGCCAGCGGGTGCCGCCGCCCAGTACCTGCAGGCCGAGCAGGCGGCCCAGTGCCGGATTGCCGCGCAGCAGGCGCCCGGTCGCGTCGGCGGTGAAGAAGGCCACCGGCACCTGGTCGTAGGTCTTCTGCAGCGCTTTCTCCGCGCCCTTGCGTCCCGAGCGCTCGATGCGCATCTGTTCGGCCAGCGCCATTGCCACCAGCAGGCCGGAGCTCAGCGCGGCGGTGACGCTATTGACGTAGGGCAGGGGGCCGGGCAGGCCGAACATGGCCTTGATCACCTCGGCAAAGCCCGCCACGGCCGTCACCACCAGCGAGGCGGCAAACCACATCGCGATGCGCGAGCGCGACACCAGCAGGATGCTGCCCAGGTAATAGACGATGATGCCGTAGCCGATGAAGGAGCCCAGCCAGAGCATGGGAATGAAATGGCGATAGGGCAGCAACAGTGCTGCGGCGAACATCGGCAGGTAGAGCAGTTCCAGCACGCGCAGCAACGTGTCCTTGCCGACTTTGGCCAGGTCGTTCTGGAACAGGCGCGTGAACAGGTACACCGTCAGCGGGAAGTTGCTGGCGAAAACTATCTTCCGCATGCCGTCGAGCCAGCCGGCGGGCACCTGGTGGCCGAGCCAGAGCGTGTCCCAGCCGGCGGAGTTGGCGCCAAGCCGGGCATTCACGATCAGCCAGGCGGCAAACACGATGTACAGCGGTTCGCGATTGACCAGGGCCGCCAGCAGCATGAAGATCGCCAGAACCGTGAGGCCGCCTTCGAGCAGACCCATGTCGTTGGCAAAGGCGCGTGTCGAGAGGTCGAAATCCGCGGCCTTCCAGGTCGTCACCGAAAGTCGCGCCGGCCCGATAAACGTTGCGCGACACAACAAGGGGATGCCGGAGAGGCCCACGCCAGTGGTGGCGAAGCCGGAATTGGCGGCTACCAGCGCACCTTCGGTACCGGTGCGGGTGGCGCTGCCCAGCGGCTTGAGTGTGGCGCCGCGCCAGCAGGAGAGGGTGCGCATGTGGCGCGACGGGAAGTACACCAGCGGCGCTCTCGCGCTGTCGCTTTCCAGCTTGGGCGGCGTGAAAGCGAACCAGACCGGGGCTTCGGAGAGCTGGGTGTCGAAGGACGTGACCGGCCTTGCCCCGCGCAGGGCGTCGCGGGCCGCGGCCGGCTCGATCTGCCCGTCGTCGGGGACGAATGACAACGCAGTGAAGGGCAGGTTGGGCGGCTGCCTGACCGCGGTATCGGATTCCCATGCGAACAGCGCCAGCAGCATGATGGCGCCCAGTGCGAACGGAATCGCAACTACGGAAATCCGGGTCAGCCACTGCGTATTGCGCTGCAGGAAGCCGCGCAGCAGTTGGCGCGAAGTCAGCAGCAGGAGACGCCGCGTACGAGGGGTCATTTGGCCGCGTCCGGGGGCGGGCGGTGGCGGCGTTTACGGGTCATGCGCGAATCTTAGCGCATGTCGCGGTGTCGAGTCCTTGCGGTGGTTCGCGTGCCGTCCGGCTCGCGCTCTTCGCGCGCCGTGACGACAGGAAACGGCGTCAGATCGATGTCGGGGTGGTGCATTTCGAAAAACAGCGAATACCAGGGATGGTCTACTGACTGCCAGCGCCGCTTGGTTTCGACCACATCGCAGGCCATGACCCGGTGCGGAATCATGCCGACATGTTTCATGGGGATGAAATCGCCATCGGGATAGACATCTTCGAACAGCAGCCAGTGATAAAAGCGATCCATCGGGTGGCGTGCCGTCACCACCATGGTTTGAATCCCGCCCGCCTCGCACTGCAAGTACATGGCTTTCATCAGCATGGCCTTGACCACGCGCCCGACGGCGGCCTGGCTCACGGCCAGGCGCGTGGCCTCGGTCAGCACCCGGTTGCGCAAGGCGGCGGGCAGGGTTACCGACTGTTCAAGATCCAGCGGCTGGTACTGGTTGGTGCGGTAGCGCATGCTGCCCAGGGGCATGCCGTCGAGCTTGGCGAGGGCGACCAGAACGCGGCTGCTGCCGTCAAGATCGCTGGGCTCCGGCGCGGTAAAACGGGCGGCCAGTTCCGGTACGTGGCGGCCATAGGCGCTGCGGCGGATGGCCACGGCCTTGGCGAGTTCCGCCTCGTCGCGCACGCTGCGTATCACGAAAGGCAGAGCCTCGGTGATGTGGTCGGAATTCGATGAATTCGGGTTCATGATGCCGAATATGCCGTGTTTCGCTTTTTCTGACAAGGGCTTGCGCGGGATTGTTGCGATGCAAGGTGAAAAATTGCGACACCTGTGATTTGGCTGTTGCCATCGCATCAGCCGGCCTCGCGATAGCCGTATTGCCGCGCCAGCCGTGCCGGATCGGCACCACAGAAGAAGGCGGCGCGCAGCCACCACATCAGCAGGACGGTACGCAGCACGCCGTGCTTCTGCCAGCGCCGGCCCGATGTGGTCACGGTTTCGGTCAGGCATGCCGGGGCGGCCTGCCGCTTGAGCAGGGCACTGAAGCGGATGTCCTCCATCAGGGGCAGTTCGGGAAAGCCGCCGACGTGCTCGAACAAGTCGCGACGGACAAAAATGGCCTGGTCGCCGGTGGCGATGCCTGTCAGGCGCGAACGCCAGTTCATCATTCGTTCGACGATGCGCAGCATGGGATGTCGGCCGTCGATGCGCACGTCGAAGCGACCCCAGCGGGCCCCGGCATCGATCGCCTCCAGCACGGCACCTGCGGCATTTCGCGGCAGCGTTGTGTCCGCATGGAGGAAGAGCAGAACCCGACCGTGGCTTGCCGCGGCGCCGGCGTTCATCTGCCGGGCCCGGCCGCGGGGTGCGAGCAGGACCTGGTCAGCCAGAGGCGCGGCGGCTTGCGCGCTGCCGTCGGAGCTGCCTCCGTCGACCACCGTGAGTTCGACATTGTTTTGCCGCAGTAGCTGCAACTGCTGCAATTGGGCGCCTATCCGCGGCGCTTCGTCGAGCACCGGGATGACGATGGACAGCTCAGCGCCCTGCATAAGTCCCGCATCCCGTCATTTCTCGCCCCAGACCTCCCGCAGGCGAGCATCCCGACCGCAGCCGGTGCGGTAGTACTGGTAGCGGATCGGATTTTTCTTGTAGTAGTCCTGGTGGTAGTCCTCGGCAGGCCAGAATTGCGTGGCGGCGATGATTTCCGTGTGGATGGACTTGAAGCGCCCGCTTTTCAGCAGTGCGTCGCGACTGGCTTCGGCGGTCGCGCGTTCGGACTCGTTTTGCCAGTAGATGCCGCTGCGGTACTGGCTGCCGACATCGCAGAACTGCCTGTCCTTGACCGTCGGATCGATGGTGCGCCAGAAATGCTCAACCAGCTTCGGATAGCTGACGAGCTTCGGGTCATAGGTCACGCGCACGGCCTCGGTATGCCCGGTGCCGCCGGCACTGACTTCCTTGTACGCAGGGTTGACGGTTTTCCCTGCCGTGTAACCGGATTCGGCCGCGATGACGCCGGGCAGCTTTTCGAAGTCGGACTCGGTGCACCAGAAACAGCCACCGGCGAAGATCGCCGTGGCGCTGCCGGGGGGAGTGGCCGCCGGGGCGGCGGCGGCTTCCGGCGGGCGGGTCAAGCCCGCCCAGGCCAGGACCAGGCCGGCGGCAGCGATCAGGATCGATTGGCGCATGGTCAGGTCCTCAGGGCGGGCAGCGGCTCGCCGCGGGCGACGAAGCGCAGGGCCACGCCGTTATTGCAGTAGCGCTTGCCTGTAGGTTGCGGGCCGTCGTTGAAAACGTGGCCCTGGTGTCCGCCGCAACGCGAGCAGTGGTACTCGGTCCGCGGATAGATCAGCTTGAAATCTGTCGATGTGCCCAGTGCGCCGGGCAAGCCCTGCCAGAAGCTGGGCCAGCCGGTGCCGCTTTCGTACTTGTGGGCGGCGTCGAACAGCGGCAGGTTGCAGGCGGCGCAGGCATAGGTACCGGCGCGCTTTTCGTTGTTCAGCGCACTGCTGCCGGAGCGCTCCGTGCCGTCCTCAAACAGCACCTGATAGGCGTCGGCGGCGAGGAGCTTTTTCCATTCCTGCTTCGGCTTGTTGAGCGGAAAGGTTTCGGCGGCGCCTGCCTGGCGTTGCGCCAGCAGGGGGGCGACGATCAGGCCGGTGATTCCAAAAAGCCAGTTGCGGCGGTTCATTGTTGTCTCCTGTCATGGGTGGGAGCACCGGCCTCGGGGAGTGACGGGTGTTCCGCAGCTATCTGTCGGGGCGGGGCGGCGATCCTTACATGGAATCGGCGCGGTTTGCCCATCTTAGTCATCTTGGTTCAAAATGCGTTCCCTTCCCGTTGGCAACAGTACCGATGAATCCGGATCGCCAAGCCGAGCTTGATGCCCTGCGTCCCGACCTGCTGCGCTTTGCGCGCCTGCAGTTGCGGGATGCCGGCGCGGCCGAGGATGCAGTGCAGGAAACCCTGCTTGCCGCGCTGACCGGCAGCAAGAACTTCGAGAGCCGCTCCTCCTACAAGACCTGGCTGATTTCCATCCTGCGCAACAAGATCGTCGACATCATCCGCCTGCAGGGTCGCGAAATACCGGCCAGCGCGCTGGCGCAGGATGCGGAGGGCGACGATGCGCTGGCCGAGACCTTGTTCGAGCCGGACGGACATTGGCGCGCGGATGTGCGCCCGGCCCGCTGGGCCGACCCCGAGGCGTCCTTCGAGCAGCAGCAGTTCTGGCACGTGTTCGAAGCCTGCCTCGACCACCTGCCGGCGAAAACGGCGCGCGTATTCATGATGCGCGAAATTCTCGGGCTTGAAACCGACGAAATCTGTAAGGAAACCGGCATCAGCACGTCCAATTGCTGGGTCGTCCTGCATCGCGCTCGCCTGGTCTTGCGCGCCTGCCTCGAACAGCGCTGGTTTGCCGGCGCATCGGCATAGGAAGATAAAACGTGCTCAGCTGCAAGCAAGCCACCGAACTCATGTCGCAGGAACAGGACCGGCGCCTGAGCCTGGCGGA
>CAJBYR010000110.1 GCA_903959855.1 uncultured beta proteobacterium | reverse complement strand
GGATTTCTACGACGTGAAGTCCGACATCGAGGCCTTGTTCGCCCCGCGCCAGTTGGAGTTCGTCAAAGCCGCGCATCCCGCTTTGCATCCCGGCCGCTGCGCCGAACTGAGGCTTGAGGGTGTGGCCGTCGGTGTCATCGGCGAACTTCACCCGCGCTGGGTGCAGAAATACGAGCTGGGCACAGCGCCCGTGGTATTCGAACTCGAATTGCCGGCTCTTCTGGCAACGCCATTTCCGGCGTATGCCGAGGTGTCGCGGTTCCCGGCCGTGGTGCGTGATCTGGCCTTGGTGGTGCAGCAGAACCAGGCCTTGGCGCCCCTGCTCGCCGGCCTCAAGGCCGCCGCGCCTGCCGTCGTACGTGATGTGGCTTTATTCGATGTGTATCAAGGCAAGGGCCTCGCTGATAGCGAAAAAAGCCTTGCCTTCCGTATAGTTATGCAAGATACTCAACGGACTCTCGAGGATGCGGAAGTGGATGCGGTGATCGCCGATCTGCTGGCGGTTGCCGATCGCGACTTCGGTGCGTCCTTGCGGGGATGAAAAGGGGGCGGAGCAAATAATGACATTGACCAAGGCGGAACTCGCCGACCTGCTGTTCGACAAGGTCGGCCTCAACAAGCGCGAAGCGAAGGACATGGTCGAGGCCTTTTTCGACGAGGTGCGTCTTGCGCTGGAGAAAGGCGACAGCGTCAAGCTGTCCGGTTTCGGCAATTTCCAGCTGCGCGACAAGCCGCAGCGTCCGGGACGCAACCCCAAGACCGGCGAGGAAATCCCGATCACCGCGCGCCGTGTCGTCACCTTCCACGCCAGCCAGAAACTCAAGGCGGCGGTCGAGGCCTACCCGCGTGGCAACAGCCAGCAATAGCCGCGACGAACTGCCGCCGATTCCGGCGAAGCGTTACTTCACCATCGGTGAAGTCAGCGATCTTTGCGGCGTCAAGCCGCACGTATTGCGCTACTGGGAGCAGGAATTCACCCAGTTGCGACCGGTCAAGCGGCGCGGCAATCGCCGCTACTATCAGCATCACGAAGTCCTGCTGGTGCGGCGTATCCGCGAACTGCTCTACCAGGACGGCTTCACCATCAGCGGTGCGCGCAATCGCCTCGACGATGCCCCCGGACGTCCTGCCGAGCCGGTTGAATCTTCCGCTGGTGTGACATCGTCATCGCTGCGCGCGGAACTCGCGTCCATCATCGAATTCCTGCGCGCCGCTTAGGTTTCAAGCGGTTTCCTTTGCTATAATTGCTGTTCGTCGGGGCGTGGCGCAGCCTGGTAGCGCACTTGCATGGGGTGCAAGGGGTCGCGAGTTCGAATCCCGCCGCCCCGACCAGTAATACCAAGGCCGTTAGCAAATGATGCTAACGGCCTTTTCATTTTGCCAAGCACTTTTCCAACTCGAAGTGGAGCTGTCCAGCCGTGGCGCCTGATGACCTGGAGTTGCTGGTGACCCGTGTAATGCCTTTTGGAAAGCACAAGGGAGTCGTGCTTGCCGACCTTCCGGGAAATTACTTGAACTGGTTCGCCCGCGAGGGCTTCCCGCAAGGCGAGATCGGTCGGTTGCTGGCGCTGATGCATGAAATCGATCACAACGGCCTGTCAGAGTTGCTGGCTCCGCTGCGGCAAGGCGTCAAACGGTGAGACGACATGCCCTTCGATAACCAGATCGAAATTCCCGCGTCATTCATGGCGATGTACGTCACCCCCGGCCATAGCCGCCCGAATGCGGCACATCAGGCCGTGCTGGATCGCTATGAGCGCTGCGAAGATATCGCCTGCCTGCTGGTCGAGTCTGCCCAGACCATGTCGTTCAAGGAGAATTTTTCCGAGAGGGAAGTGCTGGCGCGTTGCTATCGAGGTTTGAACGCCGATTCGTCGAACTACACTTGCCAGGAAGCTGGCTGGATTGTTCGACGACTCGCCGAACTGCTTGACTGGACGCCGCTGGAACCCGACGAACTCGACTCTTGTCGGATTTGATTCTGATTCGCCATGGAAGGACACGCCTGATGACACGCAAACTGCTATCCCCGCTTACGCTGTGCTTGATGCTGGCCGTTCCTGAACTGGCGCGCGCGGAGACTATCGGTTGTGCCACCACGGCCTGGAAGCTGATCGGCGCCAACCACAAGGTGTGTGTGGAGGCCTTTCATGATTCCAAAGTGCCCGGCGTCACCTGTCACGTGAGCCAGGCCAGGACGGGAGGTCTGGCCGGTACATTCGGTGTGGCGCAGGATCCGTCGCAGTTTTCCCTGGCCTGCCGGCAGACCGGACCCATAACCCTGCCGGCGAAGTTTCCCGAGGAGGAAACGGTGTTTTCCGAAGACACCTCGATTCTGTTCAAGGAAACCCGTGTGGTTCGCATGTGGGATGCCGCCAACCGGACGCTGGTATATCTGGCCATCAGCCGCAAGTTGATCGAGGGTGCGCCGGCCAACAGTATTTCGACGGTACCCGTCATGCCCTGGTCCAGGCCGTGAGAAAGCGGGCTTTCGCTGCTCTGCCAGGTCTTTACGCCAGGCGAGGGCGGGCCTGGTCATGATCCGGACTGCGTCCGGCTCGCGATTCCGCCGCCGTTACTATCAGAGCCCGGTGCAGTTGGTCCGCGACCTCGGGCGCGTCATCGCCGCCTTCGGTCCGGCAATCGGCTTGTCCTTGAAGGGCGGCATCTCCGCCGGCTTTCGCGAGCGCCTGATGCTGGTGGTCACGGGTGTCAACCGCTGCCGGCATTGTGCCTACGGGCACGGGATCCTTGCCGGCCGTGTCGGGCTTTCCAAGGACGAAATCGCCGGCTTGCTCAGTCTTAATCTGGGCACTTGCCCGGAAAGCGAACTGCCTGGACTGCGCTACGCGATCCACTGGACTGAAACGGAAGGCCAGCCGACGGCTGATGCCAGGGCCACGTTGGAAGCGACCTATGGCGGGCGTGTGGCACGACAGATCGATACTGCCAGCCTGCTGATCCATGTTGGAAATCGCGTCGGCAACAGCTTTGATTTCCTGCTTGCCTGGCTGTCGCGGGGTCGGTGGGGCCTCCTGCCGGATGAACGTTGAGTGATCGCTTCAGCGCACGGAAAATCGCCGTCTCACCGACGCCGACTTTCGGCACAAACGCGCGAACGCAGGTTTTGGAGCCGGGAATAGCAGGGTATTACATGTCGATTTCCGGATTGCAGGGGCGATGGCACGGGCGCAGGATACGCAAAACGCACGCACCATCGAGAGGACCTCATCCATGCGCATCCAATCCGTTGAACTGGTTTCCCTGCCCAATGCTCCGACCTGGCAAGAGAAGATCTATCGTGCCCATCTCGAGAACGGCGAGGACATGGATCTGTTCCAGCAACACTGGGACGTGCCGCTCCCGCCTGAAACCCTGATTGGCTTGACGGTGGAGGAAGCCCGCATCAAGCGCAACGAACGCATGTTTGCGATTGCCTCGGGCAATCACTAGGCGAACTTCCTAAGCCGCCGTGTTGCCCTGCCGGAAGGGCAGACGGGCCGCGGTTTCCGCTTCGTAGTCCTGCATCGCGGCGTCTTCGCGGCTGATGAAATCGGCCACCGCGCCGCGCATGCCCGGATCGGCAATCCAGAACGCAGACCAGGTCGGCACCGGCTCGAAGCCTCGCGCCAGCTTGTGTTCGCCCTGCGCCCCGGGCTCGAAGCGGGCGAGTTGGTGGCGGATGCAGTAGTCGATGCCCTGGTAGTAACAAAGCTCGAAGTGCAGGCCGGGGACGTCGATTTCCGTGCCCCAGTGGCGGCCGTACAGCGTTGCCGCATCGCGGTAGCAGATGGCCGAGGCCATCGGGGTGTCGCCGCGCCAGGCGAGAAAGACCACGAGTTGCCTGCCCAGGCGCTTGGCCACTTGCGGAAAGAACTCCGCCGGAAAGGCCGGATGGTTGCCGTAGCGGAAAAAGGTGTCGCGATATTGACGGTGAATTGATTCCCACAGCTCGGCGTCGATCTCGTCGCCATGGCGCACCTCCAGCCGCAGGCCGGATTCGGCGACCGCACGGCGTTCGCGCTTGAGCTTCTTGCGCTTGGCGGAGGTGAAGCCGACAAGGAAGTCGTCGAAATCGCCATAGCCGTGATTGAACCAATGGAACTGCACGCCGCGCCGCATCAGCAGGCCGGCATCGGCGAGTGCGGCGCGGTCGTTGTCCTCCACGAACAGGCATTGCCAGGACGAGGCGTTGGCGCGCCGGGTGACCTCAAGGGCTGCTTCGATCAGCGCCGGCGCCACGGTTTGCCGGTCGAGGCCCGTGCGCACCAGCAGGCGCGGCCCCGGCGACGGGGTGTAGGGGATGCCGCTGACGAGCTTGGGGTAATAGGCCAGGCCGGCGCGTTGCCAGGCCGATGGCCAGTTCCAGTCGCGGGAAAAGTCGCCGAAGGAATGGCCGCGCAGATACATGGGCAGCAGGCCGATCATCACGCCATCCGACTGAAGCGCAAGATGCCGGGCCTGCCAGGCCATCGCCGTGCCGCTGGCGCCGACTCTTTCGGCGGTACCCAGAAAGGCCTGGCTGGCGAAGGGGTCGGCGGCAGAGTCGAGTGCAGCCCAGTCGGCTGCCGGGATCGCGTCGGCGTCGGGGTAGAGGACAATTTCCATGAGGTGCAATGCTAACCGCAGCGGGTGGCGCAAGGCGCGACAGGCTGCAGCAAACTCGGCTGTTGGCGCTACGGGATTGCTCTATTCCGATCTTCAGGCGAAGGGGGATCGGCTAAAATGAGCCACTGAATTTCCCCGCTTTCGCCCCAGACCCCATGCGCATCCTGCTCAGCAATGACGACGGTTATCTCGCGCCGGGGCTCGCCCAGCTTGCCGCCAGCCTCGACGACCTCGCCGAGATCATTGTCGTTGCCCCGGAACGCAATCGCAGCGGCGCCAGCAATTCCCTGACCCTGGATTTGCCCTTGCATCTGAGCAAGGCTGCCAACGGCTTCATGTATGTCAGTGGCACACCGACCGATTGTGTGCATCTGGCGGTAACCGGGCTGCTGGAACAGCAGCCGGACATGGTGGTATCGGGCATCAATCTCGGTGCCAACATGGGCGACGACACGATCTATTCGGGCACCGTCGCAGCAGCCACCGAGGGCTACCTGCTGGGTGTGCCGGCAATAGCGGTGTCGTTGGCGAGCTTCGCCGGAAAACATTTCGAAACCGCAGGCCGCGTAGCGCGCGAACTGGTGCAGCGCTTCACCAGCACACCTTTCGCCGAGCCGGTGCTGTTGAACGTCAATGTGCCCGATGTGCCCTATGACCAACTGCGCGGCATCCAGGTCACGCGCCTGGGGCGTCGGCACAAGGCCGAGCCGGCGGTGAAGTCGCTCAGCCCGCGCGGCGAAACGCTCTATTGGATCGGTCCGGCGGGACCGGCTGCGGATGCCGGCGAAGGCACCGACTTCCATGCCGTCGAGCATGGCTGGGTGTCGGTGACACCGTTGCAGATCGACCTGACGCATGCCGCGCAAATGGGCCAGGTGCGCAACTGGCTGGGCAAAGTCGCATGAATTCGGCGACCCTGGCCGGGATCGGCATGACGTCGGCACGCACCCGTGCGCGCATGGTCGAGCGCCTGCGTACCCAGGGCATCAGCGACTCCCGCGTACTCCATGCCATCGGCGTGGTGCCGCGCCACATCTTCCTTGAGCCGGCGCTGGCGCAACGTGCTTATGAAGACACGGCGCTGCCGCTGGGCTTCGGCCAGACCATCTCGCAGCCCTATGTGGTTGCGCGCATGATCGAAATTCTGATTGCCGGCCGCGAACTGGGCAAGACGCTGGAAATCGGCGCCGGCTGCGGCTACCAGGCGGCGATCCTGGGCGTACTGTCCAAGCAGGTGTTTGCCGTCGAGCGCATCGCTCCGCTGCTGGCGCGCGCGCGCGACAATCTGCGCCAGATCAAGCTCTCGCATGTGCGCCTGAAGCATGCCGACGGCAATCTTGGCCTGCCGGAAGCCGCACCCTTTGATACCATCATCCTTGCCGCTGCCGCCTCGGCGGTGCCGCAGTCGCTGTTGACCCAACTGGCGCCGGGCGGGCGTCTGGTGATGCCGCTGGGCAGTTCGGAGCAGGTGATCAGCCTGATCGAGCGCGGCGAAAAAGGATTTACCGAGACACGATTCGACGCCGTGCGTTTCGTGCCATTGCTGCCGGGGGTGGAATGATCGTCAGTCGCCTGATCGCGCTTTCCGTTGTGACCGCTATTTTTGGTGGCTGCGCCAGCCATGGTCCGGCGCCGGTGGAAGATCGCGGCGGCAGTGCTGCACCCGAGGCCAAGGCGCCGGCCGCCGCGGTGGCCGCAGGCGATAGGGTCGGTTTCTACACGGTGAAGAAGGGCGATACGCTTTACAGCATTTCGCTTGACCACGGTCAGGATTACAAGGATGTCGCAGCCTGGAACTACCTTGAAAATCCCAACCTGATCAAGATCGGCCAGCAGTTGCGGGTGATTCCTCCGGAAGGCGCCGCCCCTGTCGCGGTGGCGAAGCCGGTGAGTTCCATCGGGCCGGTCGAACTCAAAAGTGCGCCCGCGGCGTCCGGCACCAACACCGAGACCTACAAGCGCGAGCCCAAGGGGGGCAAGCAGCCCTGGTCCGACGAGGCTCTGGCGAAGGCGCGCCAGGGAGAGCCAGCGGCCAAGCCTGCCGAGGGCAAGCCGGCCGCAGTCGTCGAGAAGCCGGCGGATAAGCCCGGGGCGACTGGCGACGACGTCGATTGGATGTGGCCGGCAAACGGCAAAGTGTTGGCAACGTATGCAGAGGGTAGCAACAAGGGCATCGATATCGCCGGCAAGGTGGGCGATCCGGTGGTTGCGGCCGCGGGCGGCGTTGTCTCCTATTCCGGTGCGGGTCTGCGCGGCTACGGCAATCTGGTCGTACTGCGTCACAACGCCAACCTGCTCTCGGTGTATGCCCACAACAGCAAGCTGCTGGTCAAGGAAAAGGACACGGTGGCCAAGGGGCAGAAGATCGCCGAGATCGGCAGCAGCGATGCCGATACCCCGCGACTGCATTTCGAGATCCGTCGCCAGGGCAAGCCGGGCGATCCGCAGAAGTTCCTGCCGCCGCGCTGACGCCATGAGTGACAACGCCTTGACCGGAAAAGGCGAGGAAGCCGATGGCGACCATGAGACCGGGGATACCGGTTTCATTGAAGACATTACCCAGGTTTACCTGCATGAGATCGGCGCTACGCCGCTGCTGACGGCGGTCGAGGAGGTCAGGCTTTCACGGGCGGCCCATGCCGGCGACTTTGCCGCCCGCCAGCACATGATCGAGGCCAACCTGCGATTGGTGGTCAGCATTGCCCGGCACTACCTGCATCGCGGGCTGCCGCTCGACGACCTGATCGAGGAGGGCAATCTCGGCCTGATCCACGCGCTGGAAAAATTTGATCCGGAGCGCGGTTTCCGCTTTTCCACTTACGCCACCTGGTGGATCCGCCAAAACATCGAACGCGCGATCATGAACCAGTCGCGCACCGTGCGCCTGCCGGTGTACGTGATCAAGGAACTCAACGTTGTCCTGCGCGCGATGCGCGAGCTGGACCGCCAGCGCGGATCGGAAACCGAGTCGCCGGGCTCCATGCTGGAAGATGTGGCGCGCCTGCTCGATCGTCCGGTAGAGGAAGTCCGCCGCCTGCTGATGCTTAACGAGCGCTCGGCCTCGCTGGATTCGCCGCTGGACATCGATCCGGAACTCTCGATGTCCGATGCGCTCGCCGACGAATCAATCTCCGATCCGTCAGCCCAGATCGCGCAACACGAATCCGAGGTCATGGTCGCCGAATGGGTTGCACAGCTTACCGAGCGTCAACGCCTGGTCATCGAGCGTCGCTACGGTCTCGGCGGGCAAGAGATAACGACGCTGGAAGTGATTGCCAGGGACATGGAACTTACCCGCGAGCGCGTGCGACAGATCCAGATGGAAGCGCTCTCCAAGCTGCGCAAGCGCATTGCGCAGGAGGGTTTGTCGCCGGAATCGCTACTGTGACTGGCGCAGTTCGGCGGCGAGGTCCATGACCGCCGACGCGTAGAAGCTGCTGCGGTTGTAACGGGTGATGACGAAGAAGTTGCCGTAGCCGACGCGGAACTCCGTTGCGGAGTTCGGGGTCACCAGATCGATCAGTGCCGCTGGACGATCGGGCAAGTCGTCGCCAGCGCCTGAAATCGCCGTGTCGCCAGCGCCGACTCTTGCGAGACTCGTGCCGGCGGCGATCCATTCGCGCGGCGAGCGCTTCGGCAGGATGCCGTCATCGACCAGTGCCTGGATGTTGTCGCCGCCGACCGTGACGCTGATCGCGATCGGACCGTCTTTCTCCCAGCCGTGGACGGCCAGAAAGTTGGCCACGCTGCCGATCGCGTCGCCGACGCTGGCGGCGAGATCGACATGGCCATCGCCGTCGAAGTCGGTGCCGAAGCGACGCAGCGACGAAGGCAGGAATTGCGGCAGGCCCAGCGCGCCGGCATAGGAGCCGCGATAGTCCAGCGGGCTGCGGTTTTCCTCGCGTGCCAGCAGCAGCAGTTCCTCGAGTTCGCGGCGGAACAGCACGGCACGCGGCGGATAGTCGAAGGCCAGGGTAGTCAGTGCGGCAAAGGTGCCGAAGCGTCCGGTGTGCTTGCCGTAGATGGTTTCGATACCGATGATGGCGGCGACGATTTCTTTCGGAACGCCGAAGCGTGCCTCGGCTTCGCCAAGTTTTGCCGCGTGCAACTGCATGAAGCGATGCCCGGCGGCGATCCGCTTCGGTTCGACAAAGCGTGCGCGATAGGCTCGCCAGGAACGAACTCCAGGATCTTTCGGCGGCATGATGGCCTTGATCACGCGGGGCAGGTGCGGTGTTTCGCGGAACAGACCGGTCAGCGACGGCTTGTCCATGCCATGGCGCTCGGCCATTTCGTCGATGAACTGCCGGACGTCATCGCGGCTGGCGTAGTTGGCGGCCTGCGCGGGTAGCGCGCAGGCCAGCGCGATCACCAACAGCAACTGTTTCATGGCCGGAATCCCGCAATCCGCCCGCGCAGCCGCTCGAGGTCGGCTTCGTCCGGCAGGGGGGCATAGCGCAGCCGCGCATACAGGCCGGCGATTTCGCGTATGGCCGCAGCGTGCGCCGGGATGCCGGCGGCGGCGCGTTCGGCGAAGGCTTGCGGACCTTCCCAATGCTGCCAGACGACGCCGCGTGCGGCGACGCGGCCGGTGAAGCGCCGCCATGCGGCGTAGGCCGGATCCACCCGCCGGCGGTTGCGCAATACCCAGGCGGTCAGGCCCAGCAGCACCACGCCGCAGAGCACCGCAAGCGCGGCGGTCATGCTGCGCCAATCGGGTTCGCCAAGGCCCAGGCCGGCAAGAAAATCGCGCTGCTTCTGCGGGTTGTAGCCGAGCACCCATTGGTTCCAGCCGTTGGTGACCGCATCGAGGCGGTAGCGCAGGTCACGGATCCAGGTCAGGTCGGTACGCGCAAGAAACGGCAACGCTTCGCCGGAGGGTACTGCGGCGGCCAGATTGGTGGTGATGCGGCTGGGGGCGGAGATTGCCGTCGGATCGATGCGCACCCAGCCGCGCCCCGCGATCCAGGCTTCGGTCCAGGCGTGGGCGTCGTATTGCCGTACCTCCAGGTAGCCATCCACGGGATTCACCTCGCCGCCCTGGTAGCCGGCCACGACCCGCGCCGGAACGCCCGCCGCGCGCAGCGCATAGACAAAGGCGGCGGCAAAGTGTTCGCAGAAACCGCGCTTGGTATCGAAGAGGAATTCGTCGATCAGGTCGGGACCGAGCAGCGGCGGATTCAGCGTGTAGATCAGCAACTGGCGGTTAAAAAAGTCCTGCGCCGTGGCGAGGATGGCGGCGCCGTCCTCGCCATGCCGGTTGCGCCATTCTGCGCCGAGGGCGCGGGCGCGCGGATTGCCGCCGCTGGGCAGGATCAGCGCGTCACGCAGCATGGCGCGCGACTCATTGATCCCGGCGTTGGTCTCGGGGAAGGCCCGCTGCGTGTAGCGCATGCGGTTGCGCACTATCTGGCGGGAAAGGGGCTGATAGTCGCTGGTGAGTGCGCTGTCGGGCGGCAGGTTGCCGGGCATCTCCAGCGCGAACAGCCAGAACTTGCCATTGGGCTCCAGGGTCAGTTCGTACTCGATCGCCGGCCCGCTGACGGGGTAGGGCACTTCCGGATAGGCCGCCAACGTTTGCCGTATTGACCAGGTGCGTCCGTCGAAGGCCGGCATCACCGGGCCGCGCCAGTAGAGTTGCGATTGCGGTGGCACCTTGCCCTTGAACTCGACGCGAAAGGCGATCGCATCGGATTGGGATAGCTGGGCAATCGAACCCGGTGACATGGTTTCGGAGATTCCGGACGTGGCCGTGTAGCGGTCCTGCGGCAGGCCCCAGAGCGGCCCCTGGACGCGGGGGAAAAGCACGAACAGCAACAGCATGAAAGGCATGGCCTGGGCCAGCATCAGGGCCGCGCGACGCAACTGCAGCAGCGGTGCAGGGCGGTCATCACTCGCCGCCAGCATGGTCGCGGTGGTGATCAGGACGGTGATGCAGGAGAGCAAGGCCGTCGGTATGGTCTGGGTGAACAGGAATTGTCCCAGTACCAGGAAATAGCACAGCAGCGCGGTGACGATGGCGTCGCGCGCGGCACGCAGTTCGAGCAGTTTGAGCGCAAGAAAAACCACCAGCAGGGCGATTCCCGGCGTGCGGCCGATGATGCTCCGGTACTGCATGAACACTCCGGCAGTGCCGGCGATGACCAGCAGGACCAGCAGCCATTTTGGCGGCAGGTGCCACTGGCGCCAGGTCAGCGCGGCACGCCAGGCGAAGGCAGCGCCTGCGGCTAGGGCGAGCCAGAGCGGGATCTGCTGGGTCAGAGGCAGGAATGCGGCCAATGCGCCGGCCAGCAACCACCAGGCCTGGCGCCGGCTGACGGGGCGGTTAGTGCGTGCCATGCTGGTACAGGGCCAGGGCGCGCAGGCCTGTCGTCAGTTGCGTGGCGCCATTGTCGGGCGCCAGGCGCAGGCCGGGGATACGCAGTCCCCAGGCATGGCCGGCGGCATCGGCGTCAAGCATCCAGCGTGCGAGTAGCGACAGGCGCTGCTCGGTGTCCATCGCTTCCGGCAACTCGTTCCACTCCAGCCAGACCTGCTGTGCGGCGGCGCCCGAGAAGAGTTTGGTCAGCAGCGGACCGTCATGCTGGCGGGCCACGGCTTTCCAGGCGACGTGGCGTGGCGAATCCGCCGGCTGATGATCGCGCATGCCCGAGAAATCGTCGGCGCCGCGGCCCTCGCGCGAGCTGCCGCGCGAGGTATCGCCGCTCCAGGGCATGGGCGGCGCCTTGGCGGCGGGAGCCGGATAGACCAGGCAATTCAGGTCGGGAACGACATAGCTCCAGGCACGCACCAGGCCAAGAGGCCAGGTGGTCTCGATGGTGATGCGCGGCACGCGCATCCAGCCACGGCGGGGGGCGTGAAGCGGTAGCAGTGCAATTGTGCTGGCCTGCGCGCCGATGTCGATTTCGACCGGATCGCCGTCGCCGATAAAGACGCGCAGGCTGGTACGCGCATCGGCCCGCTGGTTTTCCAGCACCAGCGCAAATTGAGCGACGCCGCCGGCAAACACCGGATCGCAGCGGCCGGGGCTGATCGCGATCAGCGCCATGTTACGGAAAGTGTGCAGGATGGTGACGACGCCAAGACCGGCGAGCAGGAACACCAGGGCGTGCCCCAGGCTCAGGTTGTAGTTCATCGCGCCGAGCAGGATCACGATCAGCGCGGTGCCGTAGCTCAGTCCGGCGAGCGTCGGCAGCACATAGACCCGGCGCTGCGTCAGGATGATGGGTGAGGCCTCGGGTGCCCGCACCGGCACCGCCCAGCGCACGAAGGATTCATGGAGGCGGTGGCGCAGCGTCGCGAACATTTTCAGGGCAGCGGCACGGCCTCGATCAGGGCGGCGGCAACGGCCTCCGGGTCGCTGCGGGCAACCTCATCGACCGGTCGCAGGCGGTGGGCGATGACCCCGGGCAGGACCGCCTGAACATCCTCGGGCAGGACATGGTTGCGTCCGTCCAGCATTGCCCAGCCGCGCGCTACGGCAAGCAGGGCGAGGCAGGCGCGCGGCGACAGGCCGGCCTGCCAGCGCGGTGCGGTACGCGTGTGTGCCGCCAGCGCCTGCACGTAATCGATCAGGGCCGGCGAGGCGTGGATTTCGCGCACCGCCTGCTGCAGTTCGACCAGGCGCTGCGGGGTCACGCGGGCCGCGAGTTCCGCCACCATCTTCTGCCGGTCGGCCCCGGCGAGTAGCTCCCGTTCCGCCGCCGGGTCGGGATAGCCGAGTTCGATCTTCAGCAGGAAGCGATCGAGTTGGGACTCTGGCAGCGGGAAAGTGCCGATCTGGTGTGCCGGGTTTTGCGTGGCGATGACGAAAAAGGGCTCCGGCAGCGGCCGGGTCTTGCCTTCGGCCGTGACCTGGCGTTCCTCCATGGCCTCAAGCAGCGCGCTCTGGGCCTTGGGCGTGGCGCGGTTGATCTCGTCGGCGAGGACGACCTGGGTGAAGATCGGACCCGGATGGAAATGAAAGCTGCCGCTGTCGCGGTCGAAGATCGAAACGCCGAGGATGTCCGCGGGCAGCATGTCGCTGGTGAACTGGATGCGCTGGAATTCGAGGCCCAGCACCCGCGCCAGCACATGAGCCAGGGTGGTTTTGCCGACCCCCGGGAGATCTTCGATCAGGAGGTGCCCGCGTGCCAACAGGCAGGCCATGGAGAGGCGGATCGGTCTTTCCTTGCCGAGGATGATGCGGTTGATGTCGGCAAGTACGGCGTCGAGTTCAGGGAGTCGCATGGGGTCGGGGATTTGCGCGGACTTTGTTGGATAATAGGCTTTTCGCCACATTGTAAGACATCAGGCAAGGCCTCCGTCATGACCATTACCGCCTTTATCACCCATCGCGACTGCTGGCAGCACGACATGGGCGCACACCATCCCGAATGTCCCGACCGGCTCGGCGCGATCAGCGATCGCCTGATTGCTTCCGGCCTTGACGTCTATCTGCAATTCCACGATGCACCGCTGGCCGACGAGGCGCAGTTGCTGCGCGTGCATCCGCGCGATTATGTTGAACACGTAAAGAACAGCAGCCCCGCGCACGGCATCGTCCACCTCGATCCGGACACCGCGATGTCGCCGGGAACGCTGCAAGCGGCGCTGCGTTCGGCGGGGGCCGGTTGTCACGCCACCGACCTGGTGATGCGCGGCGAGGCGCAGACGGCATTTTGTGCGATCCGCCCCCCGGGACATCACGCCGAGCGGGCAAAGTCCATGGGCTTCTGCTTTTTCAACAACGTCGCCGTGGCCGTCCGGCACGCCATTGAGGCGTGGGGTTTGTCGCGCGTGGCCATCATCGATTTCGATGTGCATCACGGCAATGGCACGGAGGAAATCTTCGCCGGCGATGAGCGCGTGCTGATGGCGGGGATATTCCAGCATCCCTTCTATCCCTACTGCGGTACCGAAAATCCCGCGGCCAACATGTGCAATGTGCCGTTGCCGGCGGGAACTCGCGGCGAGGATTTCCGCGCTGTGGTTGCCGATATCTGGATGCCCCGCCTGCGTGCATTCAAGCCGGAGATGATCTTCATCTCGGCCGGCTTCGATGCCCACTATGAGGATGACATGGGTTCGCTGGGCC
Organism: uncultured beta proteobacterium; assembly: GCA_903959855.1. Classification (GTDB taxonomy): domain Bacteria; phylum Pseudomonadota; class Gammaproteobacteria; order Burkholderiales; family Rhodocyclaceae; genus Sulfuritalea. The sequence continues at coordinate 2,951 of CAJBYR010000110.1, read as the reverse complement.
TGGTCGAATCCGACTATGCCTGGGTCACCCAGCAGCTCAAACAGCTCGCCAACGAACACTCGGGCGGGCGCATCGTGTCTCTGCTGGAGGGGGGCTACGTGCTTTCGGCGCTGGCGCGCAGCGTCGTCACGCACATCAAGGTGCTGGCGGATTTGTAAGCGGGCGTTGCAGGCTGGGGCAGCGTCCGGCGATCGGTTAAACTTGCAGCTTCCCGGCCAATATCGTTGTTGGCCGAAACCAAATTCCTGGATTTTTTCATGAAGACCATACAGGGTTCCATTCCTGCAATCATCACGCCGATGCACGAGGACGGTTCGCTTGACCTGCCCGGCTTCGAGCGTCTTCTCGACTGGCATATCGCCGAAGGCACCGATGCGGTGGTGGTGGTCGGTACCACCGGCGAGTCTCCTACTGTCGATGTCGAGGAGCACTGCGCGCTGATCGAGACGGCCGTGCGGCGTGTTTCCGGGCGTATTCCGGTGATCGCGGGTACCGGTGCCAATTCGACCAGGGAAGCCATCGAGCTGGCGCGATTTGCCCGCCAGGCCGGCGCCGATGCGCACTTGTCAGTGGTTCCCTATTACAACAAGCCCACCCAGGAAGGCCTTTATCAACATTTCAAGGCCATCGCCGAGGCCGTCGAACTGCCGTTGATTCTGTACAACGTGCCGGGACGAACCGTGGCGGATCTGGGCAATGAAGCCATCCTGCGCCTTGCGCAGGTGCCTGGCATTGTCGGCATCAAGGATGCAACCGGAAACATTGAGCGTGGTTTCGATCTGCTCAAGCGCGCACCGGCGGATTTCAGCATCTTCAGCGGAGACGATGCCACGGCGGTGGCGCTGATGCTGATGGGCGGCAAAGGGTCCATTTCCGTGACCGCCAATGTCGCGCCGCGCCTGATGCATCAGATGTGCGCCGCTGCCATTGCCGGGAATCCCGGGTTGGCAAGGGAACTCAACCAGCGCCTGATTGGTCTGCACCGCAACCTGTTCCTCGAGGCGAATCCCATTCCGGTGAAGTGGGCCGTGCAGCAAATGGGGCTGACCGAAGCGGGAATTCGTTTGCCGATGACGACGCTGTCCCCGGAGTGTCATGAACGTGTCCGTCTCGCCATGAATGAGGCCGGCATCTCGGTCTGACCCGGAAAGAGACATTGATGAGAAAGCCTGTTTGTTACCTGTCAGTATCCTTCCTGCTGCTGGGCCTGCTTGCCGGTTGTAGCGGCAACATCCTTCCCGAGTCGAAGAAAATCGAATACAAGTCGGCGGGCAAATTGCCGCCGCTCGAGATTCCCCCGGACCTGACACAGCAAAGCCGTGATGAGCGGTATTCCGTGCCCGATGTATCGTCCAGCAAGGGCTCGGCAACGTACTCGGCCTATTCCACCGAGCGGGGTGGTCAGGCGCGTACGACAACCGCACAGGATCTGCTGCCGCAGGTAGACAAGATGCGCATCGAGCGCTCCGGCACGCAGCGCTGGCTGGTCGTTGGCGGCAAGCCGGAGAACTTCTGGCCGGGGGTCAAGGAGTTCTGGCAGGAGCTGGGTTTCCTGGTCAACGTGGAACTTCCCGAAGCCGGCATCCTGGAGACCGATTGGGCCGAAAACCGCGCCAAGTTGCCCCAGGACTTTGTTCGCAGCACGCTCGGCAAGGTTCTCGATAGCGTCTATTCCACGGCTGAGCGGGACAAGTTTCGTACCCGTCTTGAGAAGGGCGTTGAGCCAGGGACAGTTGAGATCTACATCAGCCATCGCGGCATGTATGAAATCTATACCAACGAGGGTAGAAGCGAAACTCGCTGGCAGCCGCGTCCCGCCGATCCGGAACTGGAAGCTGAAATGTTGCGACGCCTGATGGTCCGGCTCGGGGTCGAGGAGGTTCGCGCCAAGTCCATGGTCTCAGCTGATCAGCGTCAGGAAAAGGCCAAACTGTCGCGCGCCGCCGATGGTGCAGGGGCCGTTCTGCTGGAGGAGGCATTCGACCGGGCATGGCGTCGCGTCGGTTTGGCGCTCGACCGCGTCGGCTTTACCGTCGAAGATCGTGACCGCACCCAAGGCCTGTACTTCGTCCGCTACGTCGATCCGGAAATCGATGGCAAAAAGAAGGATGAAGACAAGGGTTTCCTTTCCAAACTTGCCTTCTGGCGTGGTGGATCGAGCGGCAAGCCGGCCCAGGCGCAATACCGTATCCACCTGAAAGCCGAGGGTGAGAGTACCCGGGTCGAGGTGCTGACACGTGAAGGAGGGGTCGACCGCTCCGAGACATCACGACGGATTCTTGGCCTGCTGCACGAGCAATTGAAATAAGCCGGTGCGCTTTGCATCACTCGGCAGCGGCAGCCGGGGAAACTGCCTGCTGGTCGAATCCGGGACTACCCGTATCCTGATCGACGCGGGATTCGGGCCCCGCGAAATGACGCGACGCCTTGAACGGCTCGGCATCGCGGTTGCTGATATCGATGCCATCCTGGTAACCCATGAGCATTCCGATCACATCGGTGGCGCTCATGCCTGTAGCAACCGCTTCGATTGGGAAGTCATGATGACGGCGGGGACCTGCGCCGCATCACGGCATGTTGCGGCCGAGGGAAGTGTCCGACTATTCGATAGCCACCAGCCCTTCGACTTCGGCGATATTTGTGTCCAGCCTTTCCCGGTGCCGCATGATGCGCGCGAGCCGGTCCAGTTTGTGATCGGTGATGGATCCGTTCGCCTCGGCGTACTGACCGACGCCGGACATGTCACCCCACACATGGTATCCATGCTGAATGGATGTGATGCGATCGTATTGGAGTGCAATCACGATGCCATGTTAACGGCGTCGGATTTCCGTACAGATTTGGCGGCGGCGAGTTGGGAGCGCGGTGATCCGGTAGTGAATTTGGTTTTTGAATGTCAGGCATGAATATGCCGGTTTTACGATGTGCTGCCCGCAGGGCTTCCGGCGGAT
>CAJBYR010000109.1 GCA_903959855.1 uncultured beta proteobacterium | reverse complement strand
GTCCTGGTTGGAGAGCAGGCGCAGGTAGGAGGTGATGTCCTTGACCTCGGCGCGATCGAAGAAGGACTGCCCGCCGGAGATGACATAGGGAATCTTTTGCGCCCGCAACTGCTGCTCGATGACCCGCGCCTGGTGGTTGCCACGATACAGGATGGCGTAGTCGGAAAACTTGGTTCGCCGCTCGAAGCGGTGCGCCGAGAGGCGCGAGACCACCCACTCGGCCTCGTGGTCGCCGTCGCGGCAGTTCTGCACGTGGATCGCATCCCCCTGCCCATGCTCTGACCAGAGCTGCTTGTCGAAGAGCTTGGGGTTGTTGGCGATCAGCGCATTGGCCGCGGTCAGGATGCGCGCCGTGGAGCGGTAGTTCTGTTCCAGCTTGACCACCTTGAGGCTCGGATAGTCGTCGCGCAGCAGGCGCAGGTTCTCGCTGTCGGCGCCACGCCAGGCGTAGATCGACTGGTCGTCGTCGCCCACCGCGGTGAAGGAATCGCGCCCCTTGGTCAGCAGGCGCAGCAGGCGGTACTGGCCGCGGTTGGTGTCCTGGTACTCGTCCACCAGCACGTGCCAAAGCCGGCTGCGCCAGCGCTCGGCGACATCGTCGTGCTCGCTGAAGAGCTTCACCGGCAGACGGATCAGGTCGTCGAAATCGACGGCCTGATAGGCGCGCAGGGTGCGTTCGTACGCCGCATACAGCGTCGCCGCGGCCGACTCGATGTCATCGGCGGCCTCGGCCAGCGCGACCTCCGGCTCGACCAATTGGTTCTTCCAAAGCGAGACTCTCGATTGCAGCGCGCGCAGGCGCAGCTTGTCGACGTTGCCGGCGAGTTCCTGATAGAGCGCCGTGGTGTCGGCCGCATCGAGGATGGAGAAGCCGGGCTTGAGGCCCAGCTTGCCCGCCTCCTGGCGCAGGATGCGCACGCCCAGCGCATGGAAGGTGCTGACGATGAGGCCGTCGGCACGGCCGCCGATCAGTTTGCCGACACGTTCCTTCATCTCCTTCGCCGCCTTGTTGGTGAAGGTGATGGCGGCGATCTGGCTGGGCTTGACGCCGTAGTCCTCGACCAGCCAGGCGATCTTCTGCGTGATTACCCGTGTCTTCCCCGAGCCGGCGCCGGCCAGCACCAGCAGCGGGCTGTCGAGGTGGCGCACGGCTTCGAGTTGCGCCGGATTGAGTTTGACCATGGCCTTTGTCGCCGTACCGCCGGCGCCGACTTTTGAATCCGGCGGCGGCGGAGGCGAAATTACTTCAGGGCGCCGAACACCTTCTGCGCCAGTTTGCCGGCGGCACCGGCCGGATCCTGCCGGATCGCCTTCTCTTCCTCGGCGATCATCAGGTAGAGGCCGTCCAGCGTCTTTTGCGTGACGTAGTTTTCCAGTTGTGCGTCCTGCTCGCGCACCAACCCGAACTTGGAGGCCTTGCCGGCGAGCTGGTCATACTTCTCGGCCAGCTTGACCTTGGCCATGGCCTGCTTCACCACCGGCTTGAACTTCTCGGTCAGCGGGCCGGAGGTGGTGCGACGGAAGTACTGCGTCGCCGCATCCTCGCCGCCGGAGAGGATGCCTTTCGCATCCTGCACCGACATCTGCTTGATCGAATTCACCAGCAGGGTCTTGGCCTGCGGCACGGCGGCCTCGGCCGCGCGATTCATGGCATTGACCAGTTCGTCGGCCTGCTTGCCCATGCCAAAGCCGCGCATCACGCCCTCGATCTTTTGCACGCTCTCGGGCAGCGGAATCTTCACCTTGGGGTTGCCGAGGAAGCCGTCCTGCTTGCCGAGCAGGTCGACGGCCTTGGCGGCGCCCTGGGTCAGCGCTTCCTTGAGGC
>CAJBYR010000108.1 GCA_903959855.1 uncultured beta proteobacterium | reverse complement strand
GTGCAAGTGGCGCCGCGCCTGCATGATCCGGTGTTTTGCGTGCAGGGACCGTGAACTAGCGCACGCTGGCCCGCCGGATAGGCCGCGAATAGCGTGAAGAAGCGCACACTGCGCCGCAATCTCCGGGCCAGACGCGGTCCTAGCCTCCGCTACACTCGCACCACGATGGAGGAGACATGACCGAACTGCGCAATTTTGGGTTCAGCGAACAGCACCAGCAGATCTACGACATGGCCTGGCGTTATGCGCGCGAACGCCATCATCCGCTGCTGCGGAAGATGGACGACGATGACTGGTTTCCCGCTGACGAATACCGCCGCATGGCCGAAGTCGGCCTGCTCGGCACCACGGTGCCCGAGGCGCTGGGCGGTCCGGGGCTCGACCTGGTGTCGCAGTTTTTCATCGGCGAGGCGCTCTCTTACTGGAACAACATGCTGGGCGCGAGCTGGGGCGCCAGCGAAAACCTCTGCGTGAACAACCTCGTGCGCAATGCCAACGCCGAGCAGCAGGCGCGAATCCTGCCGAAGCTGCTCACCGGCATCGGCGCGCTCGGCCTCACCGAGCCTGGTGCCGGCTCGGACGCGCTGGGTTCGATGAAGACCACGGCGCGACGCGAGGGCGAGCACTACGTGCTCAACGGCCGCAAGATGTTCATCACCAACGGGCCGGTGGCCGACGTATTGCTGGTGTATGCCAAGACCAGCCCGGAGCGCGGCCAGCATGGCATCTCGGCCTTCATCGTGGAAAAAGGCACGCCCGGGTTTTCGGTGGCGCAAAGCCTGAAAAAGATGGGCTGGCGCGGCAGCCCCACCGGCGAGCTGCTGTTCGACGATTGCCGCGTGCCGGCCGCCAATCTGGTCGGCAGCGAAGACAAGGGCGTCAAGGTGGTCATGAGCGGGCTGGATATCGAGCGCGTGTTCTTCAGTGGCCATGTCATCGCCCTGGCCCAGCGCGCGCTCGACCTTTCGCTGGATTACGCCCGCACTCGCGTGCAGTTCGGCCAGCCCATCGCCGGTTTCCAATTGGTGCAGGGCATGCTGGCCGACATGTACGCCGCGCTGGAATCGGTGCGCGCCTTTTCCTACCAGCTGCTCAAGGAAGTAGCCGCCGCACCCGAAGCCGGCCGCGGCGAGATCCACAAGCGTTCGGCGGCCTGCGTACTGCATGCCGGCAACATGCTGAAGCTGGTGCTCGACCACGCCGTGCAGATCCACGGCGGCAACGGCTTCATGTGGGAAACCGAAGTGAACTGCCTCTACCGCGCCGGCAAGCTGATCGAGATCGGCGCCGGCACCACGCAGGTGCGGCAGATCATCATTGCCCAGGAGTTGTTGAAAGCCTGATGCCGGTTTGCTTTAACATCCAATAAAACGGGTGAGCGGCGCATATCCGCCGAGGAGACAGAAAATGAACATGCAAGGAATGCTGGCCGGATCCGCAGTCTTTTGCGGCGTGGTGTTGATGGATCCGGTAGCGCTGGCGGCACCGACGGAGCGTGCCTCGGCAAACGGGCCCGTGGCGACAGCGTCGCAATCACGCGCGCGGCAGCCGTCGGCCGCAAAAAGCAGCAAGCAGGGCGAAGCGGCGCGCTGGCAGGAGATCCAGTCGACGCGAAGGCCGACCCGCATCGTTGCGTTATGCAAGACCTTCCAGCACGATTTCCCGGATAGCGCCCGGCGCGACGAGGCAAAGGCGCTCGAGGCTGGCGCCTTCAGGGCGGCGATGCTCAAGCGCGACGTCGGCCTGACCGGAGATTTCTTCGAAACCACCAGGGGCAATGACGCCTTCAACGCCAATCTTCTCGCCGCGGCGCGTGGCGATGCGGATGGCGCCTATCTGGCCGCGCGCGCCTTTACCGATGGCAAGTCCGGCGTGCCCGCCAACAAGCAACGGCATAGGCAGCTGTTGCATTTTGCCGCCGAGCTGGGGCATCCCGGCGCCAGTTGGGAGATGGCCCAGCTTTACAACATCGACGGACGCGTTGCCGATGCCGCGCACTTTGAAACCCGCGCCATCAGCCTCGGCTACAAGCCGCCGCCGCGCTTGTCGAACCGCGACTATTGAGTGTCATGCAGGATGCTTGATGTGGGCCATGTCGTGCGGCCGGCTTTGCTGGCGATCCTGCTGACGGCAAGCTCAGCGGCAAGCGCCGAGGCCGCCGGCCCGGATCATTTTCGCGTTACGGGCGTTGCGGCCGGTAGTACTCTGACCCTGCGGACCGAACCGCGCGCGGATGCCGCGAGGCTTGCCCGGATTCCGGCCGATGCCGGATGCCTGCGCAGTCAGGGTTGCCAGGGAGGGCTGAGTTTCGAGGAGTTCTCCACCCTGTCGGTGACCGAGCGGGAGCAACGCCTGCGTGCCAATCCGCGCTGGTGCAAGGTCGACTACGGGGGCCGCAGCGGCTGGGTGGTCGGCAAGCACCTGGCCGAGGCGGCGTGCGGCGAGACCACGCTGAAGGGGCAACTCAAGGGCCGCGATGGTGTCGACCACGTGGTGCATGGCCGTGCCGGGCAGACGCTATCGCTGGCGCTGTCGGCGCGTCATCCGCAGGCCGCCTTCAACCTGCTGCCGCCCCGCTCCGAACTGGCCATGCGTGCCGGCGAAAACGCCAGCTACCAGACCATACTGCCCGCTGACGGTGATTACGTAGTTCGCATTTACCTGATGCGTGCGGCGGCCCGCCGCAACGAGCGCAGCGATTTCAGCTTGAAGCTTGCACTGACCGGCATGGCGTTGACACCGATACCGGCGGCACAGGATGCGCTGATCCGCGGCACGCCTTTCCACGCCTCGGCAAGTATCGCCTGCGTGCCCTTCCTGAAAACCGTGCCGGAAACCTGCGAAGCTTTTGTCACACGCTATGTGGGCGATCGCGCGGCGACCGTCGAAGTGCGCAGTCGCAATGGAACACCGCGGCGCATATTGTTCGACAAGGGTGCGCCGGTGGCGTCGGATTCGCCCGACCCGATGAACACTCAGCGCACGGGTGAGGTCAACCGCGTCGGTTTCGGCTCCGACGAACACTACGATATTCCTGACGTGCTGATTAGCGGAGGCTGAAAGTCGGCGCCGGCGGCACGGCGAGTTTGGCCGCCGGGCTGTAGCGCGCTCAGATGTCGTCTGCCTCCGCCATCCAGAATCCATTGCGAAAAGCGATCTGGTCACGGCTGTGATAAACCCGGGCGCGAACAATGGACTTGGGATTGATATAGACGATTCCGGCCGTGTCGATGCCGGCGCTGATTGCCGGTACGCCGAAGATTTCCTGCACCAGATTGGTTTCGCCGACCGTGCCGACGACATGGAGGAAGAGCGACTCTCCGCTGCGCAATGAAAGCTCCAGCAAGGCCTCCAGCGGATCGCCCTTCTTGCCTTTGCGAAACTTCATCCAGCCCGGCCATTGCTGGGCCAGCAGGGTTTCATACTCCTTGCGCCCGGAAAGGCGGTGCAGGCGGTCGACATTATTCGGCAGGGCCTTCGGCAGCATCAGGTCGGTTTCGACCTCGATCCAGCAGATCTCGTCGGCATTGAGGATGCTGAAAGGATTGTGCATGCCAATTACGATCGGCCCGGAATTGAACAGCGTTGCCGGATTGAAACGCTTGGCAAGCATGGCGGCGCGCGGCGGGTCTTTCTGCGAATACTGGCCGGTCTTGCCATCGGTGCGATGAACGCGCAGGCGCACGGTGCGTTTCTCCAGGAAAATTTGTCGCATTGATCATAGCAGGCGTTCCGGACAAGCCGTTTGCAAGCCCGCCGGTCTGCGACCGTGTTTGGCTAGGATTGAGCCGGCGGTGATTGCCAGTCCTTTTCGGCGACGATCGTAGGCGCCGCCAATTCAAGAACGTCGTGCGGCGAAATGCCGGGGTGGGGCGCTGATCGGGCAGCTGGCTTTACCAGATTTTCACCCGGCTCGACGGGCTGCGCCACATCGCATCGCCCTTGCGGGTGCCGAAGGCTTTGTGGAAGGCGTCGAGATGCATCAACGGCGCGACGGCACGCACTGAACTGATGGCATGGACATCGAGCGACACGAGCAGGCGCAAGCGCTCCGAGCGCGCCTTGTAGGCCCACATCTGCGACCAGGCAACGAAACAGCGCTGGTCGCTGCTCAGTCCGTCGATCTTTGGCAGCGGGTTCTGTTTTAGTTGGCGCTGCAGCGCAGCGTGCGCCAGGGTAATGCCGCCGAGGTCGGCGGTGTTCTCCCCCAAGGTCTGCTGGCCGTTGTGCATCAGGCCCGGCAGTATCTGGTACTGGTTGTATTGATCGACCAGTACATCGGTGCGCTGGGTGAATTTCGCCGTGGCCTGCGGTGTCCACCAGTTGCGCAAATTGCCGGCGGGGCCGTACTGGCGCCCCTGGTTGTCGAAGCCATGCGTCAGTTCGTGCCCAATCACCGCGCCGATGGTGCAGTAGTTCACCGCCGCGTCGGCGCCGGGCACATAAAACGGCGGCTGGACGATGGCCGCCGTAATATCGACGTTGTTGCGTTGCGGCTGGTAGCCGGCATTCACTGCTATTGGTGACGTGCCTGATGGATCGTCGAAACGTTCTATCACCACCGGCTTGCCGAGCTTGGCCAGCGCGCGCGTCTGCAGGAAGCGGTCGACACGCCGGACGTTGCCGAAGTAATCGTCGGGCTTGATGTCCACGGCGCTGAAATCGATCCACTGGGCGGGATAACCCACCGCCACGTCCAGCTTGCCCAGCTTTTCCAGCGCGGCCTTGCGTGTCGGCCCGTCAAGCCAGCGATTGTTGCGCAGGCGCAAGGCGAACTCGTCCTTGATATGCCCCACCATCTGGGTGATATCGCGACGGGTGGACTCAGGAAAGTAGGCTTTCACATAGAGCTGCGATAAAGGGTGAAACAAATTCTTGCCGATGGCCTCGGTCACTTCCTGCTCGCGGGGCTTGGCGGCCTTGAGGCCCTGGTGCTTGAGGCCGAATTCCTGGTCCAGTCCGTACCAGGGCTGGCCAAGGTTCGCCGCCCGGGCGGACAACACATGCCAGCGCAGCAAGCTGCGCACCTCGGCAGCCGGCCGCTGGCCCAGCACTTTCTGCGTTGCCCGCAGCGCGCCCGGGTCGCTGACAATCACGGCATCGGGCAGTGTCACGCCAAGGCCGCCGAGAAAGCCCTTGAGGTCGATGGCGGGAATCAGCGCCTGCGCGTCGGCAAGTGTCAGTTTGTGGTAGTTGGCCGAGGGATTGGCCTGCTGCACCAGCGTCAGTTCCGCCGCCGCAAGCTCGGTCTCGATGGCGAGCACCGTGCGGGCATTGGCGCGCGCCTGCTCGGGCGTGTCGCCCTGGGTCTGAAACATCCTGGCGATGTAATCCAGATACAGATCGCGAACGGGCTGTCCCGCCGGTTTGGCATACTCGTCCTGGTTCAATGCCCGGATGCCGGGATACAGCTTGAGCACGTTCATGGTGCTCTGCTTTGGATCGGCTCCGACTGCGGCGTTGATCAGCGGGGTAGCCCCGAAACTGAACTGGAGCTGTGCGGCAAGCTTGCCGAATGCCGCAGCACCGTCGAGCTGGTCGATTGCCTTGAGGTCGGCTTCCAGCGGCTTGAGGCCCAGCGCGTCGAGCCTTGGGGTATCCATCGCCGCCCGATAGAAGTCGCCTACTTGCTGTTGCAACCGGTCGCGCTTGTCGGCTGGAGCGTCTGCCGCCTCGCGAATGATCTTCAGCAACCGGTCATTGAGATTGTGCGCCAGCAGGGAAAAGCCGCCGACATCCGGATCGGTGGCCGGAATTTCCGTCTTCTTCAGCCAGTTGCCGGCGGCATAGCGATGGAAATCCTGTCGTGGATCGACGCTGCGGTCCATGTTCGAGGCCGAATAACCGAGCGCCGGCACATCGGTCAGGAAGCTGCCCGCCTGAGCCAGCGGTGCCTGGGCGGCGCAGGCGAAAAGCAGGGCGGCGGAGCGAAGGCGAAGCGTCATTGCGGGTCCTTTCTTTCAGCAGGGGATGCGTACCACCGGACTTCCGGTACGAGTTTGGGTTCGGGCGGATCGCGGTAGTAATGCGGCGACATGATCTGCACGCCGTGGCGGTTGAAGGCATCCTGTATCGCCGCGTGCAGGTCGCTGGCGACACGCGCCCGCGTGGCCGGCACATCGGTATCGACATGCACCACCAGCTTGTACTCGACATAGAAATCCGACAGCGCCGTCTGCACCACGTAGGCCGCCGGCATCTTGCGAATCTCGGGGATCGTCGCCGCCGCTTCCAGCAGCAGCGCGTGCACCTGGCGCCATGGCGTGTCGTAGCCGATGGTCAGTTTGCAGTCGAGCACGTAGCCGCTTTCGCCATCGATACGCGAAAAATTGCGCGTGACGTTGCCCAGCACGAAGGCATTGGGCAGCGCGATCTCTTCGCCGAGGCCGGTGCGCAGGCGCGTGACGAACAGGCCCAGCTCGGTCACCGTGCCTTCGTAGTCCTGGATACGCACGTACTCGCCCTTCTTCAGCGCATAGGTGTAGACGATCATCACGCCGCTGGCGATCTGGCCGACCACCCCGGAGGCGCCGATCGAGACCATCAGGCCGACGATCACCGAGAGGCCCTTGAAGGCTTCGGTATGCGACCCGGGCAGGTAAGGATAGGCCATGGCGATGGCGAAGAGCCACAGCGATGCATTGACGATGCGGCGTGTCGCCGGTGCCGTATGCGTGTTGAGCATGGCGGTGTCGGAAGGCCGCGCCTCGACGCCGGCGAAGAACTCGGAGGAAATCCGCGTCGCCACCCAGGCCAGGAGGAAGATCGCTACCGAGACGAAGATTCCCGGCAGCGATTCGACCACCGCGCCCAGCGCTTGTGCTGTCAGGCCGGCGATGGAATTCGCCATGGTCTCGCTGGCCGGGCGCGTCAGCGCGAACTGGGCCAGGGCGTAGGTCAGGTAGGAGTAGGCCATGGCCATCACCAGCAGCCAGGTCAGCAGCAGTGCAAGGCGCGAGGCGATGCCCGGCAGCGATTCCGACATGCGGCGGCCCCAATGGGCATCGGGGAGCGCCGTGAGGCGGCGGCCAAGATCGGTCACCAGCGCGGCACGCAGGCGGGTGGAAAGCTTCAGCAGCGCTACCAGTGCGGCAAGCAGCAGCAGTGAAGCCAGCACCAGCTTGAGCGCGCCTTCGAGTTGGGCGCGCGGGTCGCTGCGCTCGCGCGCTTCGCTCCATGCTTTCTGCAACACGCGTGAAGCCTGATTGGCGAGGTCCTCGGGGGTCTCGCCGGCGGTAGCGCGGGCATCGCCGGCGACCACGAGGAACAAGACCTCGTCGTCGAGGCGCACCTCGATGCCCAGGGACGAGGTTCTTACCGAGGTCCAGCCCTCACCCGGTTTGGCAAAGGCGCGTTCGATGCGTTTGCGCGCGCCCTCGGCGCGCTCGACGGGGGTAAAGGTGCCGATCGGCGCGCGGAAGACATGGATGTTGCGGCTGCCGATGACCAGCGGAACCCCGTCTTCGGCCGGTGTTGCTACGGTGGGAACAGACAGCAAAACGAGGATGGAAAGCAGCGTTCCTGCCCACGTCTTGATTGATTTCAAACCCGACACAACCATCTCCCCAAAATAGTTCAACTGGTTTGGCTGAACCGCGCCAGGCCTTCCAGCACCAGGTTGTCCACCACGCGGTAGGGCCGGTTCATGTGCGGCACCAGTTCCACCGCCGCACCGCCGGAAAGCAGGCAGGTCACACCGGCTTCCTGCGCGGCTCTGACGCGCTCAATGGCGCCCAGCGTGGCATGCAGCGCGCCGCTGACGATGGCATCGTCGGTGTTGCTGGCCAGGGCGCGGTAGCGGCCCTTGGCGTGGGGCAGGCCGGCAGTGTTCTGCGCCAGGGCGCTGCGCATCAGGGCCAGCCCCGGCAGGATCAGGCCGCCGCGAAAGCGGCCCTGGGCGTCGAGCGCATCTATGGTGGTGGCGGTGCCGGCCATGACTACGACGCAGGGCCCTTCGTGCAATGTGTGCGCGCCGATAAGCGCGGCCCAGCGGTCGGCGCCGAGTTGTTGTGGTTTGTCATAACCGTTGCTGACGCCGCAGGCGACCGCTGAACTGAGCAGCCAGTCCAGCGGAACGCGCATCCGCGCGGCGAGCCCTTCAATACGCTGCCGGGCGTGTTCGCCGGCAACATTGCAGGCGACGATGCGGGTCGGGTTTGCCGGCAGCTGCTGCACCAGGCTGTCGAAGGCGGTGTAGTCAAGGGCGCCCTGGGCGCGCCATTCGCTGCCCGCACGCAGGCCGAACTTGAGGCGCGTATTGCCGGCATCGAGGCAGAGGATCATGCCGGCCGCAGGCTTACTTCGCCGGACAGGATGCGTTCGACGCGACCGTCAACTTCGAACAGCAACGCACCATCGACATCGACGCCGCGGCAGATGCCGCCACGCGGCGCGCCGAAATCCGTCAGCAGATTCACGCTTGCATCGGCGTAGGCGTTGCGTGCCATCCACTCGTCGCGCATGGGCGCAAAGCCGGATGCGGCGAAAGCCTCCAGCACCGTGAGCAGTTCGCCCAGCAGAACGGCATACAGTGCGTTTTCATCGATCGCCGCATCCGGCTTGCAGAGCGCAGCGGAAACCGCGCGCAAATCGTCAGGCATGGCGGCGGGAAGCTGCAGGTTGAGGCCGATGCCGATCACTGCCGCGTGCGGCGCGCCGGGTACCAACTCGATCAGGATGCCGCCGAGCTTGCGCCCATTTCCAAGGATGTCATTCGGCCACTTCAGCGCCGTGTTATCAGCGCCGACTGTTGCCACCGCCCTCGCCACCGCCAGCCCGACGGCCAGCGAAAGCCCCGCCGGCGCGGTTCCGGGAGCAAAGCGCCAGAGCAGCGAAAAGGCCAGGCTGTCGCCCGGGCTGGCGATCCAGTGGCGGCCGCGGCGGCCACGCCCGGCGGTTTGTTCGCGGGTGATGACGACAGTGCCCGAGGGAGCGCCGGCTTCGGCACGTGCCAGCAACACCGCGTTGGTCGAGTCGCAGCTTTCGAGGACATCGATATCGAAGCGGCGGGCGGCGGGCCCGAGGCAGGACGCTATCGCGGCAATCGTGGCTGGCATGGTGTTCCCCGGGGACACTCGGCCGACCTGGCCGATTCGCGAAGAACTATAAACGATGCCAGCGTTCTGCGCGCTTCAGTCGGCCTGTTCCAGGCGAGCGTCGTCGAGGCCGAGCTCCTGGATCTTGCGCGTGATGGTGTTGCGGCCGATGCCCAGCAGTTGCGCGGCGTCGACGCGGCGGCCGCCGGTGGCGTTGAGCGCGCGGCGGATCAGCGTGGATTCGAATTCGCGCGTCAGGGTGTCGAACACCGCGCCGGGTGTCGCCGCCAGCAGGCGGTCGGCTTCGGCAGCCAGCGCCGAGTTCCAGTCGGCGGGAAGGTCGCGTCGCGCGCTGTCGGTGCCTTCGCGCAGTTCGCTGGGCAGGTCGGCGACATCCACGCTTTGCCCCGGCGCCATCACGGTCAGCCAGTGGCAGAGGTTTTCCAGCTGGCGCACGTTGCCGGGGAATTCGAGTCCCTGCAGATATTTCAGCGCGGTATCGGTGAGCCGCTTGGGTTCGCCGCCGAGTTCCTGGGCGCTTTTTTGCAGGAAGTGCTTGGCCAGCAGGGGAATGTCGTCGCGCCGTTCCCGTAGCGGCGGCAGGCGCAGGCGGATGACGTTGAGGCGGTGGAACAAATCTTCGCGGAACAGGCCGTCCTTGACCCGGCCTTCGAGGTCCTGGTGGGTGGCGGCGATGACGCGGACATTGGCCCTGACCGGCTGGTGGCCGCCGACGCGGTAGAAGTGGCTGTCCGACAGCACGCGCAGCAGGCGGGTCTGCAACTCGGCTGGCATGTCGCCGATCTCGTCGAGGAACAAGGTGCCACCCTCGGCCTGCTCGAAGCGGCCGCGACGCTGGGCGCTGGCGCCGGTAAAGGCGCCTTTCTCGTGGCCGAAGAGCTCGGATTCGAGCAGGTCGCGCGGGATCGCCGCGGTGTTGATGGCGATGAAGGGAGAATCTTTGCGCGGGCTGTGGCGATGCAGGGCGCGGGCGACGAGCTCCTTGCCGGTACCGGATTCGCCATTGATCAGCACCGTGGCGTGGGACTGGCTGAGCCGGCCGATGGCGCGAAACACCTCTTGCAGGGCGGCGCCCTGCCCCAGGATCTCCGGCACCGTGCTGGTTTCTTCGGCTGCACCATTCTGGTGCGCTGCTTGGGTCATGGCGCGGCGCACCAGCGCCACCGCCTGGTCGACGTCGAAGGGCTTGGGCAGGTATTCGAAGGCACCGCCCTGAAAAGCCGCCACGGCGGAATCCAGGTCGGAATAGGCGGTCATGATGATGACCGGCAGTTCGGGATAGCGCTCCTTGACCACGCGCAGCAGTTCGAGGCCGCTTTTGCCCGGCATGCGGATGTCGGAAACCAGCACCTGCGGGCGCTGACCGGCATCCAGTGCGGCCAGCGCATCGTCGGCGGAGCCGAAGGACTTGCCGGGGATGTCCTCGCGTCCGAGTGCCTTTTCGAGCACCCAGCGGATGGAGCGGTCGTCGTCGATGATCCAGACAGCATTCACGATTCTTCCTTCTTCTTCCTTGCCAGCGGCAGCATCAGCGAAAAACAGGTGCGCCCGGGGCGCGAATTGACTTCGACGGTGCCGCCATGTTGCTGTACGAAACTCTGGGCGATGGTGAGTCCGAGTCCGCTGCCCTTTTCACGGCCCGAGACCAGCGGGTAGAAGATCTTGTCGCGGATGTCATCCGGGACGCCGGGTCCATTGTCGATCACTTGCAATTCAAGTGCCAGCTCGTAGTGTTTCTTTGCCAGGGTGACATGGCGCGCGGCGCGGGTGCGGTAGATGACCTCGCCCTTGCCGTGCATCGCCTGCGCGGCGTTGCGCGAGATGTTGAGGATGGCCTGGATCAGCTGCTCGCGGTCGCCGGTGATGTCGGGCAGCGAGGTGTCGTAGTCACGGCGCACGCTGACCTCGTGGTATTCGGCGTGGATCAGGCGGCGCACGCGTTCGAGGATCTCGTGGATGTTCACCAATGCCGGTTGCATCACGCGGTGCGACGAGAGCAGGCGCTGCATCAGGTCCTGCAGGCGGTCGGCCTCTTCGATGATGACCTGGGTGTATTCCTTGAGCGGTTCGCTGGCGAGCTCGCGCTCCAGCAACTGCGCCGAGCCGCGGATGCCGCCCAGCGGGTTCTTGATTTCGTGCGCCAGGTTGCGCACCAGTTCGCGGTTGGCCTGCTGCTGCTGCGCCAGTTGTTCTTCGCGCGCCGCCTTGAGCTGCTGGTCGATGGGGCGCACTTCCAGCAACAGCTTGGCATTTCCGGCATCCACCGGCGTCACCGTGCAATCGACGTTGAGCTGCACATCCGGGCTGCGCTGGATGCGGATATTGTGGCCGGTGTAGCTCCAGTTGTTCTTCAAGGCGTTGTCCAGCGCCGCCGAAAGTTCCGGCGGCTCGCCGACCAGCTTGCTCAGCGGATGGCCGAGCAGTTGCCGGGAGCTGACTTCGAACAGGTTTTCGGCGGCGGGATTGAGATGGCGGACGATCAGGCCCGCATCGACCAGCACCACGGCCGATGAGAGCAGATCGAGTCCGCTAAAAGCATTGAAGGGTTCGCTTGCGTTCATCGCTGGCAAGTGCTGCAAGAAGCGCACCAGTAGCGGGAGTCGGCCAAGATCGTGCTCTCAGCGCAGGGTGCCGAGTTCTTTCTTTAGCGACTCGACATTGCGCTCATGCAGCGCCAGGGTGTCGCGCAGGGCCTGCAACTTGTCGGCGGGCTGGTTGCCGGCCTCTTGCAGGGCTTTCCTGGCCTTCTCCGCACTTTGCGATTCAGTGGCCAGTTCTTTGTCGAGGATCGCCCTGCGGTCGGTGTCGCGCGATTTCTGCTCGTTGCCTGAAACGCGCGGGAAATCGGCCGGTGTCGGCGTGGCTGATGCACGTTGCCTGGGGGCGCCGGCGCTGCCTGCCGGCGGCGCCGGCCCAGGCGACTGCGACAACACGGTGCAGGTCTTTTTCGCTGTCTTCTGATTGGTGTACAGCACCACGCCGGATTCGTCCGTGCATTTGTAAAGTGTGCTGGCAGATGCCGGTAACGCTACCAGCGGAAACAGGGCGACGATCAGGAATCTCATGCCAAACAGTCTATTGCAATCAGGAGAGCGGCGCCAGACCGGCGCCGGAAAACAAAAAAGGACGGGGAGGCCCCGTCCTTTTCTGTCACTGTTTGCCCTGATCAGATCGAGTAGTACATGTCGAACTCGACGGGGTGGGTCGTCATGCGGAACTTGGTGACTTCCTCCATCTTGAGGTCGATGTAGGCATCGAGCATCTCGTTGCTGAACACGCCGCCGCGGGTGAGGAACTCGCGGTCATTGTTCAGGTATTCCAGCGCCTGCTCCAGCGACGAACAGACGGTCGGGATCTTGGCATCCTCTTCCGGCGGCAGGTCGTAGAGGTTCTTGTCGGCGGGGTCGCCGGGGTGGATCTTGTTCTGAACGCCGTCGAGGCCGGCCATCATCAGCGCGGTGAAGCACAGATAGGGGTTGGCACCCGGATCCGGGAAACGGGTTTCGATGCGGCGGGCCTTGTCCGAATGCACGTAGGGGATGCGGATCGAGGCGGAACGGTTGCGGGCCGAGTAGGCCAGCTTGACCGGGGCTTCGAAGCCGGGGACCAGGCGCTTGTAGGAGTTGGTCAGCGGGTTGGTGATGGCGTTCAGGGCGCGCGCATGCTTGATCACGCCGCCGATGTAGTACAGCGCGAACTCGGACAAGCCGGCGTAGCCGTTGCCGGCGAACAGGTTCTTGCCGTCCTTCCAGATCGACTGGTGCACGTGCATGCCGGAGCCGTTGTCGCCGACGATGGGCTTGGGCATGAAGGTCGCGGTCTTGCCGTAGCTGTGGGCGACGTTATGCACGATGTACTTCAGCAGCTGGGTCTGGTCGGCGCGGCGCACCAGGGTGTTGAACACGGTGCCGATTTCGTTCTGGCCGGCGGTGGCGACTTCGTGGTGATGTACTTCCACCGGCACGCCGCAGGCTTCGAGCAGCAGGCACATCTGGGCGCGCATGTCGTTGAAGCTGTCGACCGGGGGCACCGGGAAATAGCCGCCCTTGACCGTGGGACGGTGGCCGGAGTTGCCGCCTTCGAACTTCTCGGACGACGACCAGGCGGCCTCTTCGGAGTAGATCTTGACGTGGGCGCCGGACATATCGACGCCCCACTCGATGCTGTCGAAAATGAAGAACTCGGGCTCGGGGCCGAAGTAGGCGGTGTCGCCGATACCGGAGGACTTGAGGTAGGCCTCGGCGCGCTTGGCGATCGAGCGCGGGTCGCGGTCATAGCCCTTGCCGTCGGCCGGCTCGACCACGTCGCAGGTGAGGACCAGCGTGGTCTCGTCGAAGAAGGGGTCGATGTAGGCGGTCGCCGCATCGGGCATCAGTTGCATGTCGGAGGCCTGGATGCCTTTCCAGCCGGCGATCGAGGAGCCGTCGAAGGCGTGGCCGT
The DNA here is from genome assembly GCA_903959855.1 of uncultured beta proteobacterium. Classification (GTDB taxonomy): domain Bacteria; phylum Pseudomonadota; class Gammaproteobacteria; order Burkholderiales; family Rhodocyclaceae; genus Sulfuritalea. The sequence continues at coordinate 41,064 of CAJBYR010000108.1, read as the reverse complement.
CTTCGAACTTGTCCATGCTGAAGGCGGAGATCGGCACGCCGACGTGCTGTTCTTTGCCGCGCGTATCGGTGAAGCGGAAGTCCACGAACTTGACTTCCTTCTCTTCGACCAACTTGAGTACGTCCTGGGGGGTCATGAGCTGCTCTCCTGAAAATGAATGGCTAACGCTGGAAAATCGATACCGGAATCATAACGGTGCGAGTGCGGGTTAGCAGGTAGCGTGCCACTCGTACAGCACGGGGAAGCGATTGTGCCACAAGTCTTTTTGCCGTTCAGGCAGAGATTTCATGCACCATGTTGGAGCGCAAAAGCGAAGAAGTGCACCATTATGGTGCAACCTCTTGGTGAAGGCGCACACGGCTGAACCAGGGGTCGTCGGCAAGGCCGGCTTGCAGGCGCTGCTGCATCCGGGCCAGCGCCGCTTCGTCAGCGTATCCCGCAGGCAGGAGGATCTCGGCCTCGACGCGGTTGCCGAGGTAATGCAAGGTGGTGCGACTGAACTCCGGCGGGTTGGCGCCCAGGAGTTCGCACAGGCGGCCAAGCAGCATTTCACGGTCGGGCAGATCGACGGCGGCGTTGCCCAACAGGTCGTTCTCGGCATCGACATGGACCAGGACATCGAGCACTTCCGGGTGGCTGCCCAGCACCCGGCGCCGTGCCGACTCGGCGACCCGGTGGCCTTCGGAGACGCTGATCCGCGGATCGACCTGGACGTGGGCGTCGACCAGTACCTGATGCGCCATGCGCCGCGTGCGCAGTTCGTGCATGCTGAGCACGCCGGGCGTCGCGGCGATGGTGTGGCGGATGGCTGCCACTTCCTCGACGGAAAGGCCGGTGTCGATCAGTTCGCGGATCGCATCCCAGGTGAACTTCAGCCCTGCCTTGATGATCATGGCGCCGACAATGATGGCGGCCACGGCGTCGGCAAAATTGAAGCCCAGCAGTGCGCCGCCGATGCCGGCCGCCACCACCAATGAGGAAAGTGCATCGGCGCGCGCATGCCACGCATTGGCCACCAGCATCGGCGAGCGCAGCCGTTCTGCGGTGACCAGCATGTAGCGGAACAGGCCTTCCTTGGCAGCCAGCGTAATGAGTGCCGCCCACATCGCGGCGACGCCCACCGGCGGCGCGCTGCCAAGATCCTGCAAGCGGCTCGCCGCCGCAATCAGGATGCCGGCGCCGGTGCCGGCCAGCAGCAGGCCCAGCACCAGCGAGGCGGCGGTTTCGTAGCGGCCGTGGCCATAGGGGTGATCGGCGTCGGCCGCTTCCGCGCCCTTGCGGTTGGCGACCAGCACGAAGGCATCGGCGACGATGTCCGACAGCGTGTGCATGGCGTCGGCGATCAGGCTCTGCGAATGCGCGATGAGGCCGACGACGATCTGCATCGTGGTCAGCACGATATTGACGCCGACGCTGATCCAGGTGATGCGCTGGCCTTCGGCAAAGCGCGACCCCGGTCCGGTGTCGACCTCGACGTGGCGCAGGTTTGCCATCTCGTGATTGTGGGGATCGCGGGTCATTGTGGGCGGGTATACTCGATCCCCCGATTCTATTCCCTGCCTCGCGCAGCATCCGCCATGGGACGCCTGAACGAAATCCTTTCCCTTGCCCAAGCGCGAGGGCGCGAACTGAAGCTGGCCTTCGAAGGCGCGCTGACACCGCGCGAGGCCTTCGAGCTGCAGCAGCTGACGTCCAACGCGCGCCTGATCGACGTGCGCACCAAGGCTGAGCTGGACTGGGTCGGCCGCGTGCCCGGCGCGATCGAGATCGAATGGCAGGACTGGCCGGCGAAAAAGCTGAACCCCTACTTTTTGCAGACCCTGAAGCACAGCGTGGTCAGCGAATCGTTGTTGCTCTTCTTCTGCCGCTCCGGCCTGCGCTCGGCGCTCGCCGCGAAGGCGGCCACCGAGGCCGGCTATCCCGATTGCTACAATATTCTGGAAGGCTTCGAGGGCAACAAGGACGCCAACGGCCAGCGCAACCGCAGCGGTGGCTGGCGCCATGCCGGCTTGCCCTGGAACCAGTCCTGAGGTCATCGCCATGCAAACCGCCACCATCTCCTTCGACCGCTTTAACAGCCTTGCCGACACCGACGCCGCCGAGCGCATCCGCGCCGCAAAAGCCAAACTGGGCAAGGACGTCGTGCTGCTCTGCCACCACTACCAGCGTGCCGACGTATACGCCCACGCCGACATCACCGGCGATTCGCTCAAGCTCTCGCGCCTGGCCTCGCAGGCGGAAGCAAAGCACATCGTCTTCTGCGGCGTGCATTTCATGGCCGAGGTGGCCGACATCCTCTCGCGTCCCGAGCAGATTTCGATCCTGCCCGACCTCGCCGCCGGCTGTTCGATGGCCGACATGGCCAGCCTGGCGAAGGTCGAACGCGCCTGGCGCGAGCTATCGGCTGTACTCGATCCGGACCAGAAGGTGACCCCGGTCACCTACATCAACTCGGCCGCCGATCTCAAGGCCTTCTGCGGCGCGCACGGCGGCATCGTGTGCACCTCGTCGAACGCACCGAAGATCCTCGAATGGTCCTTCGCCCAGCGCGAGAAGGTACTGTTCTTTCCCGACCAGCACCTCGGCCGCTGGTCCGGCTACAAGATGGGCATCCCGTTGGACGAAATGGTGATCTGGAATCCCGATCTGGAACAGGGCGGCCTCACCCGCGAGCAGATCGAAAAGGCGAAGATCATTCTCTGGCACGGCTTCTGTTCGGTGCACCAGATGTTCCAGCCGCGCGACATCATCAAGTTCAGGAACCAGTATCCGGATGGCATCGTCATCTCGCACCCGGAATGCAGCTTCGAAGTCTGCAAGCAGTCGGACTACATCGGCAGCACCGAATACATCCTCAAGACCGTGAAGGACGCCGCGCCCAATACGCGCTGGCTGGTTGGCACCGAACTCAATCTGGTCGAGCGCCTGGCGCAGGAAACCAAACACGAAGGCAAGATCGTGCAATTCATGGCCGCGACCATCTGCATGTGCTCGACCATGCAGCGCATTGACCCGCAGCACCTGGCCTGGACCCTGGAAAACCTGGTCGAGGGCAAGGTGGTGAACCAGATCAGCGTGCCCGAGCACGAGGCGAAACTGGCGAAGATTTCGCTGGAGCGGATGCTGGCGGTTTCCTGAGCCTTACGTCGCCGTAGCGCCGGCGCCGACTTTCAGCGCGCGACCCGTCACTTCTCCGCACCACGCCAGCAGTTTGCCCGCGACCTCGTCGCGGGCCAGCAAATCGAAGTGGCTGCAGCCATAGACGACATGGCTGTCCTTCGCCGCGAAGGTCAGGTGAAATGCCGGATTCGCATGTTCGCCCAGCGCACTCGCCACCGGCACCAACCCGTCGCCACGAGCGCGTTTACCGGATTTCACCGGCGCTTCCTGTAACGACGCGGCAAGGGCATGGCAGCGCACGCCGGCGGGCAGCGGTAGCGGATGACGATGGTCGCGCGTCGCGGTATTGCCCGGGTGCGACCAGTCCTCGTCGAGCACGTTGCCGTGGCGCAGATCCTTGATGCCGGCACTGCGCGACTTCCCCAGGCGGGCAAAGGGGGCAAGGTAGGGGCTGAGTTCCAGCACCAGGTCGACATGGCTGCCAGCACGTTCCAGCGGCGCGCCCTGATGAGGCGTGCCGAGGAAGACGATGCGTTTCAGCTTTTCTCGCCAGGCCAGCTTTTCGAGTTCGGCATAGTGGCAGGCGCTGCGCGCGAGCAGGCCGCCCATGCTGTGGCCGACCAGCACCAGTTCCTCGACGGGCTCCGGCCAGGCATCGACCAGGCGCGCCAGTAGGGCGGCGAATTCGCGGCCATTCTCCGAGACGTGCCGTCCGCTGTTGTAGTAAAGGTAGAGCGGGACAAAGCCCAACCGGTCGGCAAGCATGCGGCCGTGGTCATGGCCCTGGCGCTGCCACTGCAGGTCGTTCATGCACAGGCCGTGCAGCAACACCACGAGCTTGCCTCGGCCATTGCCAATGGTTTTCCGCAGCGCATCCGTTTCGAGCGACAGAGCCCTGCCCTCGTGGCGAAATTGCATGGCAACCGCCAGCGGATTGGCAGTCTTTGCCAGGTGCTCGCCAAAAACACCGTTGATCGCCGCGACCCAGGCCTCGCGACGCGGATCGAGCTTTCCGCTGGCGTCCGGAAGCATTGCGCCGATGGCCTTCCAGCCCCCGCCAGCCAGCCGCGTGACGCCGCGCACCGTGGAGTACACAAAGCCGGAAATCCCGCCGGCACCGCCCTGCGGCGAGGCACCGAGCGGCGGCGTCAAGCCGGCGATGGTGCGATGCACGGCCTCCACCAGCGACGTGACGCCGGTTACGGAATCAAAACCGAGCCGGCCCAACGCGTGCGCATCGGCAAGCGACAGGGGCGGCCCGGCGGGCGAGGATTTACGGACCAAGGCATGACCTCCACGATAAAGGCTGCGGCGACAACAGTTTGCCGCCTGATCATTGTGGGGCCGTAAACGGCAAGCAAGCCGAGGACTTCCCCTAAATCATGGTCAGGCCGCCTGAAGAACGGCTCTGAACCGCCGTAGTTCCAGCGCCGACTTTCGACGCAGGAACGTCGGATGCTCAAGAGTCGGCGCTGGCGCTACGGTGACGCCCCTGCTTCAATCCCGGGGCAAGACGCGCTGCAATTCAAGCCGGAAGCAGACACCGTCGGCGAGGTTCTGCGCGGCGATGGTGCCGCCCATCTTGGCCATATAGGTTTTGGCGACGAACAGGCCCTGGCCGCGGTTGCCGTGGGCGCCGGCTTCGGGCTGGTCGGAGACACCGTATTCGAAAATGCTGCCGATCAGTTCCTCGGGGATGCACGGCCCGGTATTGCGGATGTTGATGGTGACGCTGTTGTCGGTGCTGGCCAGGCTCAGCACGATCGGGCTGCCCGGGGTGCGGTAGCGGTCGGCGTTCTTCAGGATGTGGGCGAACACGTCTTCCAGCGAATAGGCATCGGCGCGGGCGAACACGGCCGCTTCGCCGTCGTCGCACATGACGTTGGCGATACCTGCGCCGGCGGCGTTGGCGGCGACGTCGCGGACAAAGGCGGCGATGTTGAGCGCTTGTACCTGCAAGGATGAGGACTGGATAGCCTCGCTCGGGCTGGCGTTGCCGTAGAGGATGCGTACCGCCTGCTGCATGCGGCTGATGTAGCGGTGGCTGGGGTCGTTGGCGTCGCGATGCAGCGCCAGCAGGGACTGCAGCGGTGACATGATTTCGTGGCCGACGGCGTGCCACATGTCCTTTTCCTGCTCGGCGCGGATGCGTTCGCGTTCGGCATCCTCCTTCACCCGCCGCAACAGGTCGTCGAGGCCGGCGGCGAGGATGCCGAGCTCGTCGCCGCCGCGCAGGTCGGCGAGCTCGAAGCGCTCCAGCCCGCCTTCGCCGCGCACGGTGCTCGACAGGCCGCGTGTGCGCCGGGTCAGCCGCGTGATGCGGCGCACGATGCCTATTTCGATCACCAGCCAGGCCACGCCGATGGCGGCCAGCATGGCGCCGACGAACCATGACAGCCGGGTGGCGACCGCGGCGAGATTGCGGTTGACGCTGCGCGCGTCGCCCACCAGTCGCAGCTGATAGCTTCCGCGCGGCGTGGCGATTTGATCATCGAGTACGACCACCGGGGCATCGAGGCTTTCGACCGGCAGGCGCCCGATCAGTCGCGTCAGCAGCGATGAAGAGGGTTCCGGCGCCTCGTCGCGGCCGGTCAGGCGCAATGTGTCGGCCGCTGCCGCGCCCCGCTTGCGGATGGAAAGCGTTTCGCCGGGCTGGAGCAAGGCGGCCAGGTCGTCCAGGCCAAACGGTGGCAGCGCGCCCGGGGCGCCGCTGTCGAACAGGGCCAGGCCGTCGCCGGGCGGCAGCACTTCGACGCGCACCTTGAACTGGTCGAGATCGGGCGGGGGCCATGGCGGACGAGCGCCCTGGAACAAGGCATCGCGCAGCGCATCGACCGGCAGGCGCAGCGAGAAGAAGGATTTGTGGCTGCAGTCGATTGCTCCGCCGGAACCGCTGCCGGCTTCGTTGCCGACACAGTCGCCGCCTTGCCACACCCAGCCGCGAAACTCCCGGACCGGGCGGGCGCCGCGATAGTTGCGCTGGTCGCGTTCGACATAGCCGGTAAAGCGCCCGCGCCGGCCATCGGCGCGCAGGGCGTCCTCGGCCGGCTGTTCGAAGGGCGCCAGCCAGCGATACGTCTGCCCGCGAAGGCTGACGGTGACGCGCAGCCGGTGCGCGCCGTCGAGATGCTCGTCGCCGATGGCATGCGCTGCCAGCGGGCCGCTGAGAAAGTTCCCGGCGGCATAGAGGAAGCCGCCGGCCCAGGGGCTGTTGCCGATGGCAACGCAGAGGCTGGCGCCCTGCTTGTACTGCACCAGGCAGCCGGCCATGTCGACGGCATTCCTGACCTTGTCCTGGTCGTCGAAATCGATCGCGGCGTAGGGCAGCAGCACCGGCCGCCCGGCCGCCGCCGCGCGCGCGTCCCAACCCGGATTGAGCAGTGCGAGTTGGCCGGCCGGGTGGTGCAGGCGGGCGACGATCTGTTCCTTGGTCTTCTTCAGGCCGGACTGGTAGTTGTCGTAGCTGCGCTGCTTCTCCTCTTGCAGCACGGTGACGGCAAGCGTCAGCACGGCTAGCGCCAGCAACAGAAAGGACGTGCGGAACAGGATGCGCAGGCGAAAGGAGGCCAGCCCTGCCTGGAAGACCTTCATTTCGACTGCGCCGGCTCGGCCCAGCGGAAGCCGCGCATGGGGATGTTTTCGATGCAGTCGAAGCCCTCGTCGAGCTCGCGGAAGGCTTCGCGGATGGTGCTGATGTGCTTGCGGATGTTGTCGCGATTGCGGCCGCTCTTTACCACCTGGAACAATTCGTCGTAAGACACGACTTGGCCGCGCCGCTGGTAGAGCGTGGCGAGGATGCGCTGTGCGGTGAGCGGCAGGTTCACGCGTTTGCCACGCCACAACGGCGTGTTCTGGCGCAGCGGGTCGAGTGAGAGTTCGTCGCCGGCAGGCTCGGCGGGGCGCGCACCTTCGCGGTCGCGCGAGGCGCGCAGGATCTCGAGGAAGGTGTCGATGAAGTCGGCTTCCTCGAAGGTGGTCTTCTGCAGGTAGTCCCAGGCGTCGAGCGCCTTCATGATGCTGCGGTAGATGGCGGCCGGCATGGCCGACACCACCAACACCGGTGTGCCGCGCGCCGATTTGTTGATGGCATTGATGATGGCAACGCCGGCATGGCGCTCGCGCCCCAGCTCGATGTCCAGCACCACCACGGCGTAGTTCTCGCGGGCGATGGCGGCCTCGGCGTCGTCGCGGTTGAACCAGGCGTCGATCTCGATGCCGGGCCGGGCGGCCCGTATCCATTCCCGGATCTGCTTGCTGGTGGGGATGTCGTCCTCGATGACGGCGACCTTGATGCCCATTTCATGAAACTCCGCGCGATGTGTCGCCGCAAGTATCGCCGGTTTTGCCGCCGAAGGCAGCGCCGTGGCGTGAGTGTTTGTTCACGCGGCATACCGAAGTCGCCCCGCGACGGCATGGAATGCGCCATGGCCCCGACGGCACGATGGCTTCCATGACGGAGCGCGCATCGATCTTCCCGCCTCCGCCGCACATCCGGAAGATCACTCTCGTGAAGGAAGCAATCATGTCGCAACGTATCAGGGAAATCGCCGGCAGTCTTCGTGACTCGTTCGGCAAATTCGTTGGCAATGCCGGTGGCAAGCTCACGACCGGTCTCGGTCGCGGCGCGCAGGATTCGCGTCGCAGCCTGATCGCACTGGCCATCGCCGGCATCGGTACCTACGCCGTGGTCAGCCACCCGCCCCTGCAGAATGTCGAGCGCGGCGAGCTGGGGCTGCGCATCAACCGTTTCAGCGGCGCCGTCAGCGAAGTCAGCGACGGCGCCGTGCTGGTCCTGCCCGGCCTGCACGAACTGCGCCGGTTTTCGCTGCGCGACCAGGTCTATCGCCCTGTCGCCGGGCAAAGCGCGAGCGGTGCAGCGCCCTTCCAGACCGTCGAGGGGCTTTCGATCGGTGTCGATGTCTCGGTGCGCTACGTGCTCGACCCCGGTCGCATCGCCGGCATGGCGCGCTCCTTGCCCGCCGACATCGGCGCCGAAGTGGTGGAGCCGGCGGTACAGAGCGTGCTCTACAAGATCCTGGCCGGCCATAGGGTACGTGAAATCTATTCGAGCAAGCGCGCCGCGATTCAGGCGGCGATCGAAGGCGAACTCAAGCCCATGCTGGCGAAGGACGGCATCACGCTGCACGGTGTGATGATCGGCAAGATCGACCTGCCCGCCGACTACAAGCGGGGGATGGAAACCTTGCTCGCCGAAGAGCTGGCCAGCGAGAAGATGCGCTACACCCTGGAACTCAAGGACAAGCAGGTAAAGCAGACCGAACTGGAAGCCCAGGCCGAAATGGTCCGTCGCGAAAAGGCGGCCGAAGCCGCCGGCCAGGAACAGGTCATCGCCGCCAAGGCGCAAGCCGAGGCGATGAAGCATGTGCTGCCCTTCAAGCAGAAGCAAATCGAACAGCACAAGCTGGAGGCGGAGGCGGCAGCGGTGACGCGCATCAAGGCCGCCGAGGCCAGTTCGCAGTCGCGCCTGATCGAAGCCACCGGCGAGGCCGAGTCGCGGCGCAAGCTGGCCGATGCCGAGGGCTATCGCCAGGAGCGGCTGGGCAAGGTCGCCAGCGAGCAACTCGCGCGCGACGGCGAACTCATCACCCGGCACCCGCTGTTGATCCAGAAGACCATGGCCGACAAGCTGTCCGACAAGATCTCGGTGATCATCGCGCCGCCCTCGACCAGCGGTGGCTTTATTGGTGCCAACCTGCTCGGTGGTGAAGCACCGAAGCGCGAGGAGGAGTGACCATGGCCACTCTGACCGCCCTTGCCGCGATGTCCGCTTTGGCCATCGTCACCCAGGACCAGGTGCCGCTGCGTGCCGCGCCGCGCGACTCGGCGCCCCAGCAGGCCGTGCTGTGGGCCGGCGACAGCCTCGAAATTCGTGGCGAAAAAGGCGACTACCTGAAGGTCTATAACCATCGGCACGAACGCGCCGGCTACATCAAGGCTCCCAGCGTGCGCGTCCAATCGCTGAAGCCGGCCAGCGCGCCGGAACTGCTTGCGGTGCTGCGCTTCCTGCGCGACACACCCGGCTCCGAGGCGCTGGGCATCAGTTATGCCGCCGCCTACCTGAAGGCTGCGCCCACCGAGGCTATCGACGCCGAGGCGTTCGATGCGCTGGGCGCCATGGCCGAGCGTCTGGCGCGGCGCGGTTCCGGCGTGCAGCCGAACCGGAGTGCCGAGGCCCGCGCGGGACTGACCGCCGCCCACCTGGAGGTGGCCGCCGCTTACGGCGTCAATATGATCAGCTTCGAAAGCGAAGGGCAGATCCGGATTTGCTACGACGGCGAGGCGCATCGCCGGGTGCTGGCCCTGCCGGCGACCCACCGGCAAAAGGCCCTGGCTGCGCTGGCGCTGACCCGGCATGACTGCGTATCGCCGGAGCTGACCCCGTTGGCGCGCTTCAACCGCGACAACTGGCGTGCCGAGGTGCTGGATCGGGTGGAGACGGACTCGCTCCCGGCGGTGCTGAAGAACCGCCTGCGCATGCGCAAGGCCGGCGTCTGGGCCAGCCTGGGCTACCAGCGTGCGCGTCGTCCGGAGCTGGGTGCGCATGCCGCGCAGCACGCGGCCGACCGCGCCCTGGCCGAACTCGCCGGGGTCGACAAGGGCGAGCTGATGGAAGTGGATGTCGCCGCCTACGCCGATGCCGCGATCCGCGTCGGCGCATCCCGCTGGGCGGCCGAAGCAGCGGCGCCGGCAGAGAAATCGCCCGGCAAACTGTCGATTGCGCTCAGCCCCGGCCAGCCCGGAGAAACCTGCGTGCATCTGGTCGATGCCAAACACGATGCGAAGAAGCCGTTGTTCACCCGCTGTACCTATGGCATCGTGTGGACGGCCTCTGCGACATCGAATCCTCAGGGCACGGCGCTCGCCCTGGCGGTGCAGCCGCTCGATACCTGGCGCGAGATGTGGGTGTTCCGCCACGAGCCGCAAGGCTGGCGAGTCGATGTACTGCCGCCGGCCACTGACAACCCGGGCCTGGGCTACATTGAATTTGCCGGATGGGTGCCGGGCAATCAGCAACTGCTGGCCGCGCGCGAAATCCGCGGCGAGGGCCGCCATAAATCCAGCTTCGAGGTGCTGCGCCTGACGACCCTCGAAGTGGAAAAGCAGGCCGACAAGCCGGGCAACCTGAGTACCTTCTACCGTTGGCAGAGTCCGCTGTGGAAAGCGCAGACGGTGGCTGTTCGGTGATGCCTTGGTGGCCGCTCGGGCCCGGCGCCATCACGGCGGGTCAGAAGTCGGCGCCGGCGGTACGGCGTACACTGTCCCCATGCACGCAGGAGGACTTCGTCGATGACCATGCCGCGCAGCTACCGCTACTACGATTTCGTCATGGCGGCCTTCGTCTGCGTGCTGCTGTGTTCCAACCTGATCGGCGCGGCCAAGGCGGCAGTGGTTACCCTGCCATTGCTGGGCGAGGTGACCTTCTCCGCCGGTGTGCTTTTTTTCCCCATCTCGTACATCTTCGGCGACATCCTCACCGAGGTCTATGGCTACGGCCGCGACCGGCGCGTGGTCTGGGCCGGCTTTGCCGCGCTGGCCTTCGCCAGCTTCATGGCCTGGGTGGCGCTGTCGCTGCCGGCCGCACCCGGCGACTTCAACCAGGCCTACCAGGCGCACATGGAAGGCGTCTTCGGCAATACCTGGCGCATCGTCGCCGGCTCGATGATCGCCTTCTGGTGCGGCAGTTTCGCCAACAGCTATGTCATGGCCCGGATGAAGGTGCGCATGGAAGGCCGCCGCCTGTGGATGCGCACCATCGGTTCGACGGTGGTTGGCGAGGCGGTGGATTCCGGGCTGTTCTATTTCATCGCTTTCTACGGCATCTGGCCGGATGCGCAGGTGGCCAAGATCGCCCTGGCGCAATACCTGTTGAAGACATCGTGGGAAATCGTGATGACGCCGGTGACCTATCGCGTGGTGGAGGCGCTGAAGCGCGCCGAGGATGAGGACTGGTACGACCGCAATACCGATTTCAATCCCTTCCATATCCGCGTGTGACGAAGCAGCGCGGCGCGCTACACTGGGGGCGAAGGATTCGTCCGCATGAGCCAAGCACTTTCCGTCGCCACCTGGAATATCCACAAGGGCTTTTCGCAGTTCAACCGTCGCATGATGGTTCACGATCTGCGCGAACGCCTGCGTGAGCTGTCGGCCGACATCGTCTTCCTGCAAGAGGTACAGGGCCTGCACCTGCGCCATGCCGAACGACATCCGGACTGGCCGGCGCAGCCGCAGCACGAGTTCCTTGCCGCCGACGTATGGCACAACCACGCCTACGGCCGCAACATGGTGTATGACCACGGTCACCACGGCAACGCCATCCTCTCGCGCTATCCCATCCTGCATGAGCACAACCAGGATGTGACCCACCTGCGCTTCGAAAAGCGGGGACTTCTTCACTGCGCGCTGGCCGTACCCGGGCTGGCCCTGCCGCTGCATTGCGTGTGTGTCCACCTTTCCTTGTTCGCCCGTTCGCGGCGCTGGCAGATGGCGGCGCTGGCCGGCCGTATCGAGGAACTGGTGCCGGCGGCGGCGCCGCTCCTGATCGCCGGCGACTTCAACGACTGGCGCAACCATGCCGACGACCTGCTGGCCGAGCGCCTGGGCCTGACCGAAGTCTTTGCCGGCAACGATCAACGTCCCTCGCGCAGCTATCCGGCGGTGCTGCCCCTGTTTCGCCTCGACCGCATCTATCAGCGCGGTTTGCTGTTGGCGGACAGCCGCGTCCATGCGGGGCCGCCCTGGTCGGGAATTTCCGATCACGCGGCGCTATCCGCCGATTTCCGCTTTGCACCAACCGATGTGCGACCCCCGGATCCGGCAGGGCAAACCACGTGAACATCGCAGCCTATGAGCCGGTTTCGCGCGGCTACACCGCAGGCAACCGGCTGCAGCTGCTGCGCAATGGCGAGGCGTATTTTCCGGCGCTGATCGAAGCCATCGACCGGGCGCGACACGAGGTGCACCTCGAAACCTACATCTTTGCCGACGATGCCACCGGCCGCGAGGTCGCCGCTGCCCTGTCGCGTGCGGCACAGCGCGGCGTCATGGTGCGGCTGCTGGTTGACGGTTTCGGCGCCAGGGACTTCGACACCGGGCTGGGTGCAGGCCTGGGCGCCGACGGTGTCGAGGTAATGGTCTATCGTCCCGAGGCCGGCCGCTATGCCTTTCGCCGCCACCGCCTGCGGCGCATGCATCGCAAGCTGGCGGTGATCGACGGCGAAGTCGGCTTCGCCGGCGGCATCAACATCATCGATGACTTCGACACCAGCACTTCGCCGCGCTTTGATTACGCGGTACGCATCGAAGGTCCGCTGGTGGCGCGACTGCACCTTGCCGTGCGCCATGTCTGGCGCCTGGTGCGCTGGGCCGCACTGGGCCGCCGCCCGCCACCGCCGACATTTGTGCCGCCACAGCGCCCTGCTGCGGTCGGCAGCGTGCAGGCGGCGCTGCTGCTGCGCGACAACCTCGCCCATCGCCACGACATCGAGTATGCCTATCTCGATGCCGTGCGCAGCGCGCGCGGCGAGATCCTGATTGCCAACGCCTATTTCCTGCCCGGACGGCGCTTCAGCAAGGCCCTGTTGCTGGCGGCTCAGCGCGGCGTCAAGGTCAGCCTACTGTTGCAGGGCCGCTCCGACCATCTGCTGTTTCATTACGCGACCCAGGCGCTGTATGACCGCATGCTGGCCGCCGGCGTGCGCGTGTTCGAGTACGACCGGGCCGAGCTTCACGCCAAGGTGGCGGTGATCGACGAGGACTGGGCGACGGTCGGTTCGTCGAACATCGACCCCTTCAGCCTGCTGCTGGCACGCGAGGCCAATGTCGTGGTGCGCGATCCGGGTTTTGCCGCCGAGCTGCGCGCGAGCCTGGTCGAAACCATCTCTGCGGCAGCGCGTGAGGTGCGCGTGGAAGACCAGCGCCAGCGCTCATGGAGAGCTCGCCTGGCGAGCGTTCTGGCTTACTCGCTGGTGCGCTTCATGCTCGGCGTCACGCGCTACGGCGGCAAGCAATACTCGCAATGAGGGCCGCAATGAGGGGTTCGACAGCAAATCCGGCTGGCGTTACAATCCGCCGTCACGCGGGCGTCGTATAACGGCATTACCTGAGCTTCCCAAGCTCATGAAGAGGGTTCGACTCCCTTCGCCCGCTCCAGATGACGCAAAAAAGCCGACCTCAGGTCGGCTTTTTTTATGTCCCCGGCGGAGCCGGGGACGGTATCCAGAGGACTGGGGCGGAAGGGCGTTATTGCTGCGTCGTCTCCGCCTTGGTAGCCAGCCACTTGCCGTTGCGCTGCACCAGCGTGAATTGCTCAAGCGACTCGAAGCGGTAAGGCTTGCCGGACTGCTTGCCCTGCTCGACCACCGCCGAGCGCAGGTTGATGCTGTCGCAGGCGGTGCCACCGGCCAGGTCTGTCAGGCGCGCATCGGTCCAGATGCGGCGCTGGCGGTAATCCTTGAGACCCTTGATGGCGGTGATGGTGCTTTGGACCAGTTCATCGCGGGTCAGGTCGACGCTGGCCATCTTGCCGTCCTTTTCCTTGACGTTGGCCCTGACCTTGGCATCCTGCGCGAACATGGCGATCACGGCCTGGGCATCACCCTTGGCGATGGCGCCGTCAAGCTGGCCCAGCCAGGTCTTGGCGATGTCGACCGGTGCGCACTCGGCAACGCCAGCCGCCGGTGATTTGCGCTTCTGCTCAAGCAGGCGCTTGGCTTCCTGGTCGGAGTTTGCCGAGTAGCGGTCAAGTTCGGTGTCGAACTCGCCGGGTACGTAGAAGCTCGGCACCTTGTCCAGCAGCACCGGCAACAGGATGGTCAGCAGGGCACGATCCTTGGTTTTCGATGCCGCGCGGGCGAAACCGACCTGGCCTGGATCGATGTCGACCTTGTTGTCGCCGACCTTCAGCGAGGTGCCGCCACGGTTCACCTTGTCATAGGTGCCTTCCGGGTTCGAGCTCATCTTCGCCAGTTCCGTGGAGGGCACATAGGGCTCGTGGTCGGTGCCGCGGATGCCGATGGTGGCCGATGCCGTTACGATGTTTTGCCCGCTCTTGTTGGTTTGCCCGATCCAGCCGCTGATCATGCGCAGCGAACCGGTCAGCAGGCGCACGGTGAAGCCGTCGGTGGGCTTGTCCTCGGCGGCGAAGCGTTCGGCGACGAATTCGGTGTTGGGGCGGACGGCCACGACACCGGCGTCGTCGGTGCGCAGCACGGCTTCGGCTTCCGGCGCCGCGCGCACGCGCTCGCCGACATAGACCGGGTCGCCCTCGCGCAACTTGCGCGCCGGGCCTCCGGCCTTGCTTGCCGTGACCTCGCCGCGGATACGCCACACCATGCCGTACTTGCCTGCGGTAGCGGCCGAAGCTTCGGCACCGGGTGCGGAGGCCGCATGGCCGGGCGTCACGCCGGCGAACATCAGGCAAAGTCCGAGGCTGCCAAGCAGCTTGCCAAGCTTGGCGCGATTCAAAGTCCAATTCATTGAGTGCTCCTTCAGTATCCGAAAAAATTCAGTGTCCACAATGCATTGAAGCATAGTCGCATTCCATCCGGCTGTGCGGTATTTGGCAGTGGCGGCCAAATAGCCCGAAAGGGGCCATGAATTTTGTCATGGGCGTGGCCGGCCGCCTTCAGCCGCTGTTGCGCAGGCCGGCGGCGATGCCGTTGATGGTGAGGTGGATGCCGCGCTGCACCCGGTCGTCAGTCTCGCCGGCGCGGTGGCGGCGCAGGAGTTCGATCTGGATGTGGTTGAGCGGGTCAAGATAGGGAAAACGGTTGCGGATCGAGCGTTTCAGGAGCGGATTCAGGTCGAGCAGCTCCGTTTCGCCGGTGATGGCCAGCGCCGCCGCGATCGAGGCCTGCCACTCGGCCTTGATTTGCGGAAAGATCGCCTCGCGCAAGGCCGCGTCCTTGACCAGCAGCGAATAGCGCTCGGCGATGGCAATGTCGCTCTTGCCCAGTACCATGTCCATGTTCGACAGCAGGGCGCGGAAGAAGCCCCATTCGCGATGCATCTCGGCCAGCAGTGCCATGCCCTGCGCACCGTGCTTGTCGCGCCAGGCCGTGACGGCGGCGCCGAAACCGAACCAGCCGGGCAGCATCAAGCGGCACTGCGCCCAGGAAAACACCCACGGAATCGCCCGCAGGTCGTCGATCGCCGTGCTTTTCTTGCGCGAGGCGGGGCGGCTGCCGATATTCAGCGCTGCGATTTCGGCGATCACCGTGGATTCCCAGAAGTACTGCTCGAAGCCCGGCGTCTCGTAGACCATCTTGCGGTAGGCGGCGAAGGCCGTGGCCGAGAGTTCCTCCATCGCGGCGAGGTACTCGGGCTTGGGTGCATCGTGTTCGTGTGCCAGCAAGGTGGCTTCCAGTGTCGCCGCGGCAAGTATCTCCAGGTTGCGGCGGCCCAGTTCCGGGTTGGCGTATTTCGAGGCGATGACCTCGCCCTGCTCGGTGATGCGGATCTGGCCCTGCACCGCGCCCTGCGGCTGAGCCAGAATCGCCTGATAGCTTGGCCCGCCGCCGCGCCCGACCGAGCCGCCGCGGCCGTGGAACAGGCGCAGCGTGATGCCATGGCGGGCGAACACTTCGGTCAGTGCGATTTCGGCGCGATACAGCGCCCAGCCCGAGGTGAGGAAACCGCCGTCCTTGTTGCTGTCGGAATAGCCGAGCATGCATTCCTGCAGCGCCTTGCGCGAGCCGAGCAGGCGGTTGTAGAGCGGGATGGCGAGCAGGCGGTCCATGGTCGGGCCGGCATTGGCCAGGTCGCCGATGGTCTCGAACAGCGGCACGATGTTCACGTCCAGCGCGTGTTCCAGCGGCCGCAGCAGGCCCACTTCCTTGAGCAGCACCGCCACTTCGAGCATGTCGGAAACGCCGTCGGTCTTGGAGATGATCACGTTCTCGATCGCCGCCTTGCCGTAGCGTTGGTGGATGCTGCGCGCGGTGTGAAAGATCGCCAGCTCGCCACGCGTCTCGTCCGAATAATTCACGCCCGGCGCGGTCAGCGGTCGCGGCGTGGCCAGTTCGTCGAGCAGCAGCGCGATGCGGGCGTTCTCGTCCAGCGCCAGATAGTCCGTGCCGGGGTTTGCCACGGCGAGCAGCTCGGCAACCGTGCGCGCATGCACGTCCGAGTTCTGCCGCAGGTCGAGCGGCGCGAGGTGGAAGCCGAAGATGGCGACGGCATGGCGCAGGCGGCGCAGCCGGCCGCGTCCGAGCAGGCCGCACTTGTGGCTGATCAGCGAGCGGTGCAGCACGTCGAGGTCGGCGCCGAATTCGGCGGCCGTGGCGTAGGGCTCGGCTTCGCCTACGGCATGGCGCGGCGCTTCGAGCTTGTCCAGCTGCATCGCGGTGGCGGCGAGGCGCGCATAAAAGCCGGCGATCGCGCGGCGATAAGGCTCGTCGAGGCGATGCGGGCTGCGGTCGGGCGATTGCTCGGCCAGGCGCATCAGCTCGACGTCGGGCACGTCGATCAGCGAGGTGGTGGTGGACAACTCGGCGCCGAGCTGGTGCAGTTGTTCCAGCAGGAAGCCGATGGCCTTGCGGCTTTGCGCGCGCATCGCGGCTTCCAGCACCTCGGCGGTGACGAAGGGGTTGCCGTCGCGGTCGCCGCCGATCCAGGAGCCGGGGCGCAGGAAGGGCGGCAGTTCAGCCAGGCCCTGCCCGGCCCAGCCCGGTACGGCCCTGGCGAGATGGTCCTCGCTGGCGTTGTAGAGCCGCGGCAGTTCGCGCAGGAAGGTCATGTCATAGAACGAGAGTGCGTTGTTCACCTCGTCCATCACCGAGAGTTTGGCCCGGCGCAGCATGCGCGTCTGCCACATGCGCAGCACGGCGCGGCGCAGCGCTTCGTCGTGCTCGCCCTGTTCTTCCGGCGAGAGCTCGGTGCGGTCGCGCTCGTCGAGCAGGCGCGCGATCTTCCACTGGCAGTCGAGGATGCTCTTGCGTTGCACTTCGGTCGGGTGCGCGGTCAGCACCGGCCGTACCTGGGCAGCGGCGAAAAACCCGGCGAGTTGCCCGGCACCGATGCCGGCCTGATGCGCGCGCGTCAGCGAATGCGCCAGGCTGCCTTCGCGCGGCGCGGCGCCGGCCCGCGCATAAGTGCGCGAGCGGCGGATGTGGTGCTGGTCCTCGGCGATGTTGGCCAGGTGCGAAAAGTAGCTGAAGGCACGCACTACCATGTTGGTGCCTTCGCGCGGCAGGCTGCTCAGCACGGCGTTCATTTCTTCGCGCGCCGCACTGTCGGTATCGCGATGGAAGCGCAGCGATAGCTGGCGGATGTGTTCGACGCGTTCGAAAACCTCGGCGCCCTCCTGTTCGCGTACGGTGTCGCCGAGCAGGCGGCCGAGCAGGCGGATGTCTTCGCGCAGGGGTTGGTCTTTGTCGGGGCTGGCGGATGTCATCTTTGCCTTTCAGTGATGCAGTATGCGGGCGAGGAAGGTCTTCGCCCTCTCGCTGGCCGGTGCTTCGAAGAATTGTGCCGCCGGTGCGTCTTCAACAATCTCGCCCTGGTCCATGAAGATCACGCGGTGCGCCACCTTGCGCGCAAAGCCCATCTCGTGCGTCACCACCATCATGGTCATGCCTTCGTGCGCCAGTTCGACCATGACGTCGAGCACCTCGCCGATCATCTCGGGGTCGAGTGCCGAGGTCGGTTCGTCGAACAGCATGCAGATCGGGTCCATCGCCAGGGCGCGGGCAATGGCCACGCGCTGCTGCTGGCCACCCGAAAGCTGGCCGGGAAACTTGTCGGCATGCGCGGCGAGGCCGACGCGCTCCAGCAGCTTGGTCGCCCGCGCATCCGCCTCGGCGGCGTCGCGGCCGAGTACCTTGAGCTGGGCCAGTGCCAGGTTCTGCCGCACGCTCATGTGCGGGAACAGCTCGAAGTGCTGGAACACCATGCCGACGCGGGCGCGCAGGCGCGGCAGGTCGGTCTTCGGATCGCCGACGGAGATGCCGTCGACGCTGACGCTTCCGCCCTGGAAAGCTTCCAGGCCATTGACGCACTTGATCAGGGTCGACTTGCCCGAGCCTGACGGGCCGCAGACCACCACCACTTCGCCCTTGGCGACCGAGGTGCTGCAGCCCTTGAGCACCGGGGTGGCGCCGTAAGCCTTGGCGAGATTGCGGATTTCGATCATTGTGTCAGCGGACGATGGCAACGCGTTTTTGCAATTGTCGTACAGCCAGCGAGAGGCTGAAACAGATGGCGAAGTAGATCAGGGCGGAGAGCACGATCATCTCCACCGGGCGATTGTAGTTCTTGCCGACCACGTCGGCGGCCTTGAGCAGGTCCTTGGCGCCGATGGCATAGACCAGCGAAGTGTCCTGGAACAGCACGATGGTTTGCGTCAGCAGCACCGGCAGCATGTTGCGCAAAGCCTGCGGCAGCACCACGTGGATCATTGCCTGCGCCTGTGTCAGGCCCAGCGCCTGCGCCGCCCAGACCTGGCCGCGCGGCACGCTCTGGATCCCCGAACGCATGATCTCGCAAAAGTAGGCGGCCTCGAAAGCGGTGAAGGTGATGATCGCCGAGGTTTCGGCGCCCACCGGCGTGCCGGTAAGGAAGGGGATCACCAGGAAGAACCAGAGGATCACCATCACCAGCGGGATCGAGCGCATGGTGTCCACATAGGCGCCGGCCAACCACGACAGCGGCGCGATCGGTGACAGTCGCGCCAGCGCCAGCAGGGTGCCGAGAACAATGCCGCCGGTCATGGCGATCAGGGTCAGGCGCAGGGTGAACAGCAGGCCGTCGCGGATGAAGGGCAGGCTCGGGCCCCAGACAGTGAAGTCGAACTCACCCATCTCGTTTCCTTTGCCTCGCTTCGCGTCGAACTGAACAACGTGTTTGTTGGAAGTGGGCGGGGGCGCCAAGGACGGCAGGTATCCGTCTCCGTCCATGTCCCCCGTCGCGGGCTGCGCCCGTTCCTCCTCCTTTACTTACCGGAGCCGGACACCTGCCGTTCTTGGCCGGATACGTTTTTGCTGTGCGACCGTCGGACTGCAAAGGCGTCACCTGACTGGGAGGACATGAGCGAAGAAGAATGCCCCACCCTCCCAATTCCGCGTCAACCGCAATTCCACGACAGGTTTCATCCTAGCTCGTCCGTGCGATCAGGCCGGGCACGCGCGTGCGGGCCTCGATCCAGGCCATGCCGCGGTTGGCGGTGAAGGCGCAGATGAAATACAGCAGGGTAACCGCGAGATAGGTCTCGATGCCCTGCTCCGAGTCCTCCTGCATCTGCCGCGCCTGGAAGGTGAGTTCCATGACGCCGATGGCGAAGGCGATCGAGGAGTTCTTGAACACGTTCATGAATTCCGAGGTCAGCGGCGGGATCACGATGCGCAGCGCCTGCGGCAGCAGGATATGGCGATAGGCCTGCGGCAGCGTGAAGCCCAGCGCCAGGGCGGCGTCGCGCTGGCCGCGCGGCAGGCTGCCGACGCCGGCGCGGACCTGCTCCGCGACCCGCGCCGAGGTAAAGAAGCCGAGGCAGAGGGCGGCGGTGACGAACTCCTTGGCCGGCATGTCCTGCTTGACCCACAACGACCACTCGCGCGGCAGGAATTCGGGTACGACGAAGAACCAGAGGAACATCTGCACCAGCAGCGGGACGTTGCGGAACAGCTCGACCCAGGCCGTGCCCAGCAGGGCGATCGGGCGCGAGGGTGCCGTGCGCAGGGCACCGACGGCAATGCCGATCACCAGCGCCAGCACCCAGGCCGTGAGCGATACCGCCAGGGTCCAGCCCAGGCCGGTGATCAGCCAGTCAAGGTAGGTCTCGCCGCCGCCCTTGACCTGCTCGCCGAAGATGCCCCAGTTCCAGTGGTAATTCATGCGCCGCTTGGCCCTCCCTTCGCCGTTGCCGGCCCGCGAAGCGGCATTCCCGGCATGCAGAGCATGTCAGCGCCGACTTTCGGGCCGCTCGCGTTAAAAACTCTCGGCCGGCGCGTCGCTTGGCGCGTCGATCAGGAACTTCAGCAGCTCGCTTATCGGAAAGTTCAGATTCACCTGCTTGGGCGGGATCGGCGCCATGAACCAGCGGGCGTAGAGCTTGTTGATCTCGCCGCTCTTCATCAGACCCTTGACCGTGTCATCGACCAGCTTCTTGAACTCGGGATCTCCCCGACGCAACATGATGGCGATGGGCTCGATGCTCAGCACCTCGCCGACGATGGCATAGGCGTTCGGCGCCTTCGAGGTCGCGATCAGGCCGGCAAGCAGGTTGTCATCCATGACGAAGGCCACGGCGCGGTCGGTCTCCAGCATCAGGAAGGAATCGGCGTGGTCCTTGCCATAGACCTCCTTGAAGTCGATGCCTTTGCCCTTCTCGTGGGCGCGCATCAGCTGCACGCTGGTGGTGCCGGTGGTGGTGGCCACCGGCTTGCCGCCGAGCTGGCCGAGCGACTGGATGCCGGAGGACTTCTTCACCGCCATGCGCACATTGGTGACGAAGGTGGTCGGGGCGAAGGCCACCTGCTTCTGCCGTGCCTCGTTGTTGGTGGTCGAGCCGCACTCGAGATCCACCGTGCCGTTGGCCACCAGCGGGATGCGGTTCTGCGACGTCACCGCCTGGTGCTGGACCTTGAGCGCCGGCAGTTTCAGCTTCGCCTTGACGGCGTCGACGATGCGGTTGCAGATGTCGATGTGGTAGCCGATCGGCTGTTGCTTCTCGTCTAGGTAGGACAGCGGATAGGACGATTCGCGGATACCCAGCGTGATGCTGCCGTTGTCCTTCAGCTTCTTCAGCGTGCCTGCCTCCTGGGCGAAGGCCGGCACGGCAAGCAGGGCGAGGATCAGCGTGGTGCTCAGATTGCGGTTCATGGCGGTCTCCTTCAGAGGGGTTCGGTCAGGTTCTGCTGCTGCAGGGCCCACATCTGCGCGTACAAGCCGCCCTGGTCGAGCAATACGCGATGCGTGCCGCGCTCGACGATGCGCCCGGCGTCGAGCACCAGGATCTCGTCGGCGTTCATCACTGTAGACAGACGGTGGGCGATGATCAAGGTGGTGCGGCCGACGGCTACTTGTTCCAGCTGCGCCTGGATCGCCTTTTCGGTCTTGGAGTCGAGCGCCGAGGTGGCCTCGTCGAAGATCAGGATCGGCGGGTTCTTCAGTAGTGCGCGAGCGATGGCGACGCGCTGCTTCTCGCCGCCGGAGAGCTTCAGGCCGCGCTCGCCGACGCGGGTGTCGTAGCCGTCCGGCAGGGCCTCGATGAAATCGTGGATGTGCGCCGCCTGCGCCGCGGCGATGACTTCCTCGCGCGGTGCGGTGGGCCGGCCGTACTGGATGTTGTAGAAGATGGTGTCGTTGAACAGCACAGTGTCCTGCGGCACGATGCCGATCGCGGCGCGCAGGCTGGTCTGCCGCAGGGCGCGCAGGTCGGAGCCATTGACCTTGACCGAACCGGTGGTGGTGTCGTAGAAGCGGAACAGCAGCCGCGCCAGGGTGGACTTGCCCGAGCCGCTGTGGCCGACCACGGCCACCGTCCTGCCAGCGCCGACTTTGAAACTCACCCCGTGCAGGATCTGCCGGTTGGACTCGTAGGAGAAACCGACGTCGGCGAACTCGATCTCGCAGGGGCCCGTACCGCCGCCATCGGGGCCGGCGTCGAACAGCGGCCGCGCATCGGGTGCATCCTCGATCTCGCGATTCTTGCTCAACAGGCCGAACATGCGTTCGATGTCGGTCAGTGACTGGCGGATCTCGCGGTAAAGCACGCCAAGATGGTTGAGCGGCATGTAGAGCTGGATCAGGAAGGCATTCACCAGCACGATGTCGCCCACCGTCATGCTGCCATCCACCACGCCCACCGCGGCGCGCCACATCATCAGCGTCACGCCGGCGGCGATGATCAGCGACTGGCCCAGGTTGAGCCAGGACAACGAGACCTGGCTGCGGATCTGCGCCACCTCCCACTTCTGCATCTGTTCGTCGTAGCGGTCGTGTTCCCAGCGCTCGTTGTTGAAGTACTTCACCGTCTCGAAATTGATCAGGCTATCCACCGCGCGGATGTTGGCCGCCGAGTCCAGCTCATTCACCTCGCGTCGGATCACGGTGCGCCAGTTGGTGACGACGATGGTGAATGCCACGTAGATGATCAGCGTCGTCCCCGTGATCAGCGTGAAGTCCCAGGCGTAACGCGCCGCCAGGACCCCCATCACCAAAGCGATCTCGACCAGGGTGGGCAGGATGGAATACAGGGTGTAGCTGATCAGCGAACCGATTGCGCGCGTGCCGCGCTCGATGTCGCGCGTCAGGCCGCCGGTCTGGCGGTCGAGGTGGAAGCGCAGGCTGAGCGAATGCAGGTGTTCGAAGACCTGCAGCGTGATGGTCCGCACCGCGCGCTGGGTGACGCGCGCGAAAAAGATCTCGCGCAGCTCGGTGAACAGCACCGTCGAGAAGCGCAGCGCGCCGTAGGTTGCAAGCAGGCCAAGCGGCACCAGCAGCACGGCCTGCTCGAGCTTGTTCGCGCCCGGCAGCGTAAAGGCATCGATGATGTCCTTGAACACCATCGGCACCGCGACGTTGGTCAGTTTCGCCAGCAGCAGGCAGGACAGCGCGAACACCACCCGCCACTTCCACTGCCACAGGTAGGGCAGCAGCGTCTTGATCGTGTGCCAGTCGTGGCGGGATTCCGGGATCGGCCCGGGCAGGGCCAGGGTGGGTGGGGTGCGGCGCATCATGGGCCGATTTTAGCCCCTGCCGCGCGAGCTCATTACCTTGGGGTGGGTGCGGTCTTTATCGGGGTAGTCCGCCCTGGAGGGATCTGTTCCGGCCTCCAGCAATAGTGGCCATTTTCTTTGCCGCCACACTGCATTTATTGCCGGCAGCGCCGTAAATACAGACAAACCTGGCCGGCATGCATCGTCAGATTGCCGGTTGCGGGGCGCAAGGCGGCTATTGCCGGCACATGGCACACGCCATGCATGTCAGACGGCCAGTTGGCGGGGCGTACAAAGCCCCGGCGGACAGAAGGAGGGCAACATGTTCCACGTTCTCGACCACACGGACCTCGTCTATAGCGGCGATCTCTCGCAAGCAACGCAATACGTGCTCGAACATAGCGGCAAGCGTCTCGACGAGGCGATCCGCTCGGGCATCCGGATCCTCTACAGCGATGCGCTGCACAGCCTGAAGCTGGGGCGGTGTGCGGTACCCGCGAAGCAATGGCGTAAAGCCGGCGTTTAAGCGCGCCACCAGCAGCCCCGGCCGACTTCAAGAGAGTCGGCCGGGGCTTTTTTTGCCCTGATCGACCGCACCGGTGCTGAAGTTTGTCGCGCTGCGTGCCGTTATTGAATGCAGGCACGGAGCATGCATCTAACAACTCAGGACCGACAGACCCAGGCAGCAGGTGACATCATGAACATCAACCCCATCGGCAAATTCGAGATGCGCGAAATCGTCAGCGAATTCGAAAGCACGCTGATCCGCCTCTACGGCGTCAATATGCTTGACGCCGCCATCAGCCGCTACGAGGCGCTGGGCATTTACAACGAGGTTCGCTGCGCACGCACGGCCGCGGCAATCTGCGGATTGCGCAAGGGATTGAACCTGCAGGCCGCCTGAGGGCCGGGCACGCTCACGCTCAGGCCTCAGGCGCCCTTTTCCGCCTCGATTCGACGATGCCCATGCTGGGCGCGAGTTCGCCATTTCCGGTGGCCAACACCTCACGGCGCTGTTCGCAGCGCAATAACACTTCCCGCTGCTGCTCGGCGCTATAGGCCACCCACCAGTCACGCTCGTCCTGGGTGCGCAAGCAGCCGCGGCACAGGCCGTTGGCCGGATCCAGCTCGCAAACCTTGACGCAGGGCGAGCGCACCGGCGTCGGTGTGAAGGCACTTCGCATGGGGGTGATCCTCGGGGAATGCCGGCGCCGCGCGGCGCCGGCATGCTGCACTTACTTCTTGCCCTTCGCCTTGCGGCAGCCGAGCTGCTTCGACTTGTCGTTGCTGAAATACTCCAGGCCATCGCCGCAGGTCAGCGCCTGGGCTGGCGCCGCCGCCCCCTTGCCGCCCTTGCAGCTGAAGTCGCCGGCCTTGCCGACCTTGCCGCTCATCTTGTAACCCTCGGGGCAGGTCGGCGCCGCAGGCTTGGCTGCCGCCGGCGCGCCCTCGACCACCAGCTTGGCGGTCGCGCTGCCAACGCAGGGAAAGTGGGTGGTGATCTTCTTGCCTTCAGCCTTGATGCTGTAGCTGCCGGCCTTGGCGTAGGTCTTGGCGATGGTGGCGGGGAACTTGCCGTCCTTGCCGTCGATCTTGATCTGGCGCGACTCGCTGCCGTCATCGAAATGCACGACCATGCCGCAGAAGCTGGGGGCCTCGCCTTCGGCCGAGATCGTGATTTTCACTTCCTGGCCGGCCTTGGCCGGATTCGGCTCGACCTTGACGGCGCCGATGCCGCCCTGCTGGGCGAAGGCCAGCGTAGACGCGAGGCTGAGCAGAAAACCCAAATGGCATTTCATGTGCGTATTCCCTAGTCTGATAACCTCCGCAATCTATCGCAAAATGATTTGTCACGGGGAAAACGGCATGAAGGCACTGCGCACCATCGGCATCATCATCGGCAGCGCGGTCGCGCTGGTTGCGGCGGGCGTCGGCGTGCTTTACGCGATGTTCGATGGCGAAAAGCTCAAGGCCGAAATCGCCCGCGTGGTGTTGGAACAGACGCAGCGCAAGCTCGACATCGCCGGCAAGGTCGAACTCGCCGTCTGGCCCGAGGTGAGCCTCCGCCTTGGCCGCGTCACCCTGTCCGAACCGGGCGGCAAGGAGGAGTTCGCGGCCTTGGACTCGGCACGCGTGGCCGTGGCGGTGATGCCGCTGTTGTCGAAACAGGTGCAGGTGCAGCGCATCGAACTCGCCGGACTCAAGGCGACACTGGTGAAACGAAAGGATGGCACGCTCAACATCGCCGATCTGCTCGGCGGCGACAAGCAGGCCGCCGGCAAGGCCCCGGAAGGAGTCGGCGCTGGTGCCACGGCGAATTCGCCAGCGCAGCTCGACATCGCGGGCATCAAGATCAGCAATGCCCGGCTCACCTGGCGCGATGAAAAGTCCGGCAGTACGACCTCGCTGTCCGACCTCGACATCGGCAGTGGCCGCATTCTGGCCGACGGCGCCCGGCAGACCCTGGCCGTCGACAGTCTCTCGATCGCGGCCAGGGGCAAGACCGGGACCGATGCTTTCGAACTGAAGCTGGATGCGCCGAAGCTGCTGCTTTCGCCGGAGAAGTCCGGCGGCGAGACGCTGAGCCTTTCTGCGACCCTGGCCGGTAATGGCCGCAACATCACCGCGAAGTTGGCGCTTGCCGGCGTCGAAGGCAACGCCAAGGCACTGAAAATCGGCAAGCTGGCACTCGATCTCGACGCCAGGGCGGGCGAGACCGCCGCCAAGGGCCACCTCGAATCGCCGGTGACGGCGGACCTCGCCGCGCAAGTCCTGGCGCTGGAGAACCTCGCCGGCAAGATCGAAATTGCCAACCCGCAGATGCCGATGAAGCAGCTTGTGCTGCCCATCGCCGGAAAACTACGTACCGATCTGGCAAAGCAAAGTGCCGCAGGGGAACTGGCAACGAAGTTCGATGATTCGAAGATCGCACTCAAGCTCAACGTGGCGAAGTTCGCACCGCTGGCCCTGGGCTTCGACCTCGACATCGATCAGCTAAATATCGACAAGTACCTGCCGCCCGCGGCCGCCAAGCCCGCGGAGAAGGCGCCCAAGGACGACAGGCTCGACTTCTCCTCGCTGAAGGGCCAAGACGTACACGGCACTATCCGCATCGGCGCACTTCAGGCCTCGAAACTCAAGCTCGCCAAACTCAACGCGACGCTCAAGCTCGCCGGCGGGCGGCTCGACGTCGCGCCGCTCAGCCTGAACCTTTACGAAGGCACGGCCAACGGCAGCCTTACGCTCAATGCCAACGGCAACCAGCTGGCGCTGAAACAAAACCTCGCCGGCATCAGCATCAATCCCTTGATGAAGGATCTCGCCGACAAGGACCTGCTCGAAGGCCGCGGCAATGTTGCGCTCGACATTGCCAGCCGTGGCGACAGCGTCGCGGCAATGAAGAAGGCGCTGGGCGGCACTGCCTCGCTGAGCCTCAAGGACGGCGCGATCAAGGGCATCAACCTGGCGCAGAGCCTGCGCGACATCAAGGGCAAACTCGGCGCCGCATCCGGCAAACGCGAGGATGCGACGCAGCAGGCCAGGGCCGGCGACAAGACCGACTTTTCCGAACTCACGGCCTCGTTCAAGATCGCCAATGGCGTCGCCCGCAACGACGACCTGGCGATGAAGTCTCCCTTCCTGCGGCTTTCCGGGGCCGGCGACATCGACATCGGCGGCGGGCAGATGAACTATGTGGCCAAGGCCAGCGTGGTATCGACCAGCGCCGGCCAGGGCGGCAAGGATCTGGAACACCTCAAGGGCCTCACCGTGCCGGTGCGCGTCAGCGGCCCCTTCGAGAGCCTGTCGTACAAGCTGGAACTCGGCAGTCTGGTCGCGGATGCCGCCAAGGCCAGGGTCGAGGAAAAGAAAGAGGAAATCAAGGCCAAAGCGCAGGATCAGGTAAAGGACAAGCTGAAGGGCTTGTTCGGCAGGTAGTTTCGAAGCGCATTGTTTGGCTTGGGTGATCGACTACGTATATCCCGCAGTTTTCAGCGTATATCACGGATCAACAAGGCTCCGGGTGTTTGAGACCATCGGAGCATCCTCTGTCGTGCGCTACTACGAAAGTTAGCGGCCAGCATCAACAGGGGCCCTTGGTGCCGTGCCGCGGCACCGGGTAGCCGAAAAAATCGTCAGGGAAATATCCACGCACCATGTCGTTTGTGCCGCCATCGCTTTTCCGAATCTCCATCGCGGATGGTCAGGCCTGAGGCATGGGTACGGATATCCACGTCCCGCCGTCGGGCCCGGCAGCACCCAAGTTCGACACTATCCATTCCATCGGCACCAGGCTGACGCTGGCAATCTCGCTGGTCATCGCGCTGGGCTTTGGCGCGATCGTCGTTTTCTATACCCAGCAGCAGGAAAAGAACATTCTGCTGCAGAACGAGCGGGCCCTGAATCAAGTGCTGGACAGCGTCAATCAGGGCTTGCAGACGGTGATGATCACGGCCTCGGCCGACGTCGCCCGGCTCTACGCCGACAAGCTGAAAGGCGTCAAGGACATCGACGAAATCCGCATCGTGCGGCCCAATGGCGTGGAAGCGTTTCGCGACAACATCACCATCCGCCAGGTCAACGAATACCGCGATACCAGCGAGTTCGCGCCGCGACCCACCGAAGAAGTCAATCAGATATTTCCGGCCGACAACGAAAACATGCTGCGTGCGATCCGCACCCAGCAACTGGTCTACTACTATGACATTCAGCACGATAACCAGCATCTGACCTTCCTGCTGCCGATCAAGAATCTCGCGCGCTGCAAACGTTGCCACGGCCGGGAGCAGGAAGTCCTCGGGCTGCTGGAAGTCCGCTCGCAACTGGATGCCGTTCGGGAACAGGTACGGGAAACCTGGATCCAGTCCGTCGCGGTGCTGGCGATTTCCCTGGCGGCGGTCCTGCTGGTGGCAGCCTTCGTACTGCGGCGTTACATCGTCCGCCCCATCGAAGTGGTCTCGCTGGCAATGTCGCGGGTTGCCGCCGGCGACCTCGCTCAGCAGATCCCCGTCATGGGCCGAGACGAACTCTCCTCGCTGGCGCTTTCCTTCAATTCCCTGACCGAGGAACTGCGTTCGCGCCACGCCGGCTTCAATGCCGAGCACAACAAGCTCGAAACCATCCTCATGAGCGCCGACGAGGGCATCGTCGTCACGGACAGCTCCGGGAACATCGTCCTGTTCAATCCGGCGGCCGAGAAACTGCTCGACAAACCCGCGGCACGCATCATCGACGACGGGCTGTTGCACCTGTTCGACGACCCGGAGCGTGTCGAGTCCGCGCTGGAAAATGCGGGCGTGGTCAGCAGCAACGACATTTTCATCTACCACGGGCGCCATCTCGCGGTCTATGCCTCGACCTTGCGGCGCGGTGACGGAAGCATGCTCGGCCATGCGGTGCTGATCCGCGACATGACCGAGGAAAAGCGCCTGGAACAACGTCTGCGCGACCTCTCGAACACCGATGCCCTGACCGGGCTGTTCAATCGCCGCGCCCTCGACGAAACCTTGAAGCAGGAGTTCGGCCTGGCCCTGGATCAGGACCGGGCCCTCTCGGTGATGATGTTCGACATCGACCACTTCAAGAAATTCAACGACAACTACGGCCACGACCAGGGCGATCGTGTGCTGAAGAAATTCGCCAGCGTCGCCTTGTCCTGCGTGCGCGAGGATCTCGACACCCTGTGTCGCTACGGCGGAGAAGAGTTCACCCTGATCACCCGTGAGACCTCCGAGGAAGGCGCACTGATCCTTGCCGACCGCATCCGCTGTGCCGTCGAAGCCATGGAAGTGGATGGGCTGAAGGTCACCACCAGCATCGGTGTCGCCGGCATCCGTGAAAGCGGCGTGCTGAAGCCCGCCGAACTGATCGAGCGCGCCGATGCAGCACTCTACGAGGCCAAGCGCGGCGGGCGCAACCGCGTGGCCGCCGCGAAGCACCGGAGCGACGCATGATCCATTTCCGGCGCATCGGTCATCGCTTGCTGGCCTCGGTCGGCGGCGTGGTCATCCTCGGCATCGTCGCCATCACCCTCACTTACGCGATGCGCCAGGAGAAGGTGTCATTGCAGCAGAACGAAAACGCCCTGGGCCTGGTCACGGATAGCGTTGCCGAAGGGCTGGCGGCCCTGATGCAAGGGGGCCATTCCAAGGTCGCACCGGACTTCGCCGAGCGCCTCAACAAGGTCCCCAACATCATCGACTACCGGATCATCCGCACCGACGGCACCCAGGCCTTCGTCGACAACCTGACCTTCGAGAGGGTCAAGCAACGCAACGACGCCTTCGAGTTCATTCCGCGCAGCGCAGAGCCGGTCACCGTCGTCGCCGCCACCAACCCGAGCCTGGAGCGTATGCGCAAAACCGGCGAGCGCATTTTTCACTATCACCTCAAACCCGGCGGCGAGCGCCTGGTGACGGTGTTCAACCCCATCCCCAACGCCGAGCATTGCCACAAATGCCACGGCAAGGACGAGCGCTTGCGCGGGGCAATCACCTTCACCGTCTCGATGAAGGAAGTCGACGCCAACGTCGCCCGCACCTGGCAGCTTTCCATCCTGGTCATTGCCGCAGCCCTGTTCGGCATCGTCTCGCTGATCTACTGGTTCGCACACCGCACCGTAGTTTCGCAGCTCAATGGATTCCTCACCGCCATGGAAGCCGTCGCCAAAGGCGACAGTTCCGTGCGCCTGAAGGCGACACGGCGGGACGAAATCGGCGACATGGCGCGCGCCTTCAACCACATGAACGAGAACCTGGAGGAGACCTACCAGCGCCTGCGGGAAGAGCGCAACAAGCTCAACACCGTGATCTACAACGCCAGCACCGGCATCGTCGTCACGGATGGCGCGCAACAGATCGTTCTGGCCAATCGCGCCGCCGAAGCGATCCTCGAGCGCAGCGCCGACGAGATCACCGCGCGCGGCTTCCTCGATCTGCTGGATGACCCGGAATGGATGCAGGCCCGGCTGGGCAGCGATGGCGAGCCAGCCACCCCCGGTCTGCGCGGCTGGAAAGGCCGGACGCTCTCGGTCCACGCCTCGACCATACGCAACAGCGTTGACCAGATCATCGGTTCCGCGGCATTGATCCGCGACATCACCGAGGAAAAGCGGCTGGAAGCGCGGCTGGAACAGCAAGCGATCACCGACACCCTGACCGGGATCTTCAACCGGCGCCAATTCGATGAAGTCCTCGCCACCGAGTTCAAGCGCTGGAAGCGCTACGGCCAGCCCTTCTCGGTGATGATGATCGACGTCGACCACTTCAAGAAATTCAACGACACGCACGGCCACGATTGCGGCGATCATGTGCTGGCGGCGATCGGCCGCGTGCTCATGGAAATATCCGCCCCGGCCCAGATTCCCTGCCGCTATGGCGGCGAGGAAATGATCATCGTGATGCCCGGCGTGGTCGAGGACGAAGGCATGAAACTGGCCGAAACCGTGCGCCTGCGCATCTCCCAGCTGGTGATCGACGGCCTTCAGGTTACCGCCAGCATCGGTGTCGCGGGGCTGCCGGGGCACGAGGCGAAGGACGGTGATTCCCTGGTCAAGCTTGCCGACGATGCCCTGTATGTCGCCAAGGAAGGCGGCCGCAACAGGGTGTGTCGGGCAAAGCCCGCTTAGCAGGAGATCAAATCCGCCCGCGCCGCGCTAACATCCCAGACTTCGTGGACGTTCGGCGCAATGATCAGGACGGGTATCGACCTTGGCGGCAGCAAAATTGAAATCGCGGTCTTCGCCGCCGACGGCAGCTCCCTGCTGCGCGAGCGCGTGGCGACGCCGCAGGGCGACTACATGGGTACCGTGATGGCGGTCGCCGGCCTGGTCGACATGGCCGAGCGGAAAGTCAGGGGTCGCGGTATCCAGCCGGACCGCGCCCTTACCCCGGTGGGCGTGGGCATCCCCGGCGCCGAGTCGCGTATCACGGGACTTATCAAGAATGCCAATTCGACCTGCCTGATCGGCAAGCCGCTGAAACAGGATTTGCAGGCCCGGCTGCAACGCGAAGTGCGTATCGCCAACGATGCCAACTGCTTTGCCTTGTCGGAAGCCGTCGATGGCGCGGGTGCAGGTGCGGCGGTAGTCTTTGGCGTGATCCTTGGCACCGGGGTCGGCGGCGGCATCGTGGTCGGCGGCAGGCTGCTGACCGGCGCCAATTCGATTGCCGGCGAATGGGGACACAACCCGCTGCACGGCGAAGACCACCGGGACGCCTGTTACTGCGGACGCACGGGCTGCATCGAACTGTATCTGTCCGGACCGGGCCTGAGCGCCGATCATCGCCGTGCCACCAGCGCCGACTTTCAGGCCGCCGATATCGCGCAGCGCGCGGCGGCCGGCGACGCGGCTTGCGAAGCCACGCTGCAACGCTACGAGGCCCGCCTGGCGAAGGCACTGGCCGGGGTGATCAACATCCTCGACCCGGATGTGATCGTGCTCGGTGGCGGTCTCTCGAACATCGACCGGCTCTACAAAAATGTGCCACGCCTGTGGGGCGAACACGTATTCTCTGATCATGTCGCCACCAGACTGCTGAAACACCGTCACGGCGATTCGTCGGGCGTCAGGGGAGCGGCCTGGCTATGGCACTGATCACGCCCGTCATCGTCAGCGGCATCTTCGCCGGCCGCGTCGGTTTCCTTCCCGGCGAAAGTCGCGGCAGCGCCATTGCCAAGGAGGCGCTCGCCGGCCACTGCATCATCGGCCCCGGCGGGATCGCCGGCGACGAGCACGCCGATATGCGCGCGCATGGCGATGCGGACAAGGCGGTGCATCTTTTCCCGCGGGAACATTACGATGCGTTGGCCGGCGCCTTTCCGGAAGCGCGCCATCTCGTGCCCGGCGGCTTGGGCGACAACCTGTCGACGCTCGGGATCACCGAGGAAACCGCCTTCATCGGCGACATCTTCGCCTTGGGCACGGCACGCCTGCAGATCGCCCAGCCACGCACACCCTGCTGGAAGATCGATGCGCGTTGCGGCGTCGAAGGTGTTGCCGCGCATGTGGCCGAACACGGTATTGCCGGCTGGTACTTCCGCGTACTGACGCCCGGCGGATGCGCCGCCGGTGACGCGCTGATTCACACTGAAAGGCCGTCCGGCGCGATCAGCCTGGCGTACTTTCACCGCAGCCTGCGTGCCCGGCGCCCGGCGTTGGAAATACTTGATCGTCTGGCGAACGCGCCCGGCCTGGCGGCAGAATGGGTAGGCAAGATCCGCGATCGCATGGATTGGCTGCAAAAGAATGGAGACCGCAATTGAATCTTTGGTTGCGCATTTTCCTGCCCTTCGCCGCAGGCTATTACTTCTCCTACTTCCTGCGCAACGTCAACGCGGTGATAGCGCCGGAACTGACGCGTGAACTGGGCGTATCGGCCGCCGACCTGGGCCTGCTCACCAGCGCTTACCTGCTGGCCTTCGGTGCGGTGCAATTGCCTCTGGGACTTGCTCTCGACCGCTACGGCGCCCGCCGCGTCGAAGCTGTGCTGTTGCTGATCGCCGCCGCCGGCTGCGCCCTGTTTGCCGTCGGCACCTCGCTGACCCAGCTGGCGGTGGCGCGGGCACTGATCGGGCTGGGCGTGTCGGCCTGCCTGATGGCCTCGTTCAAGGCCTTCGGCCAGTGGTTCGGCGTAGAGCGCCAAGCATCGCTCAATGCCGCGATCATGGCGGCGGGCGGCCTCGGTGCGCTCACGGCCTCGACGCCGCTGTCGTGGGCGATCCCCCATTTCGGCTGGCGCGGCGTGTTCATCGCCCTGGCCGTCGCCGGGCTGGCCGTCGCGGCCGGGATCTTCAGCACCCCGGAGAAGGCGGCCGGCACCGGCACCGCGCCGTTTCGCCAGCAGCTAGCCGGGCTGGCCGGCGTCCTCGCCAGCCCCGCCTTCTGGCGTTATGCGCCGCAATCGACGCTCATCATCGGCGGCTTCATGGCCCTGCAAGGGCTGTGGGCCGTGCCCTGGCTGATGAATTTCTCGGGCCTGAGCCGCGACGCCGCCGCCCATCATCTGCTGCTGATGGCCGGCGGCATGCTCACCGGCTTTCTCGGCATCGCCTTCGGCGTGACGCGACTTGCAGCGCGCGGTTTGGGGCCGGAAACCCTGCTCAAATGGGGCATGGGGCTGGGCCTCCTGGCGACCTTCCTGATCGTGATCGGCGTCGGCCCCAGCGGGCTGCTTTGGCTATCGCTGGGCCTGGTGTTTTCCGTCGGCAACCTCGCCTATGCACTGTTGCAGTCGAATTTCGGGCCCGAGCTGGCGGGCCGGGTGAATACCGCGCTGAACCTGATGGTCTTCGTCGGTGCCTTTTTCATCCAGTGGAGCTTCGGCGCCTGCGTCGATGCGCTGCGCGCCGCCGGCCATGCCCCGGCGGCGGCTTACCAGATGACGTTCGCCGGCCTGCTAGCCGCCCAGATGCTCAGCTGGCTCTGGTATCTGAAGCGACGCTAGGCGGCCCAAGACCGCCGGCGCAAACCACAAGAAGCCGGGCGCGAAGCCCGTCCGCGCTGCCCGCGCGGCGGATCCCGCATTCCGGAGGCTCTCAGCTGTCATAGGAAAGCAGGTCCACCTCGGCCGCCTCCATGCGCAGCGGTATCAGTGCCTGATAGGCCGGCGAGGCGTGCCAGGCTTCCAGCGCCGCGCGGTCTGGGAAACCGCCGACGACCACCTCGGTGTGGCCGTGCCTGCCCGAGAGCACCTGCGCCAGCGTGCCGCGAAAGACCAGTTCGGCGCCGAAGGGCGCCAGCGTTGCCGGCACCCGCGAGCGGTACTCCGCCCACTTTGCCGCGTTCTTTACCGTGATGTGGCCGATCAGCCAGGCTTTGCTCATCGCTGCTCCTCTTCGAATTCGCGCAGTCGTCCGGCGACAAAGCCGGCGATCCCGGGCGGCAGTGTATCCGCCGCGGCGACGAACGCCGCCAGCACGCGGTCGCGCTCGAAGGCGCCGTCAAGGTAAAGCAGGGGCGCCTCCTTGGAAAGCGCCGCCGCCTCGCCGTCATCGACCTGGTAGTGGGTGAAGCCGTGTCCGGCGCGCCAGGCGATCGAGTGCTCGTTGCGGTGCTTGTCGTAGGCGAGCTGAAAGCTGAGCGGCTCGCCGTCCTCGCTCTCCCACACCACCAGGTCCATCTCGTGGTCGTGGAACCAGCGGCGGCGCGGTTCGCCCGCCACCTGCTGCACCCGCGGCAGTTCGCGCAGACTCATCGCCGGCCGTGCCTAGCGCCGCCGGCGCTGATACTCAGCGCTCAAGTTTTTGGCCGGTGGAGCGCGCAAAGCTTGTGGCCGTCGGGATCGCGAACATAGGCCAGATACATCGCACCCAGGCTTCCCTCGCGCAAACCCGGGGCGTCCTCGATCGAAGTTCCTCCGTTTGCCACCGCCATGTCATGGAACCGGCGCACCTCATCAGGTGAATTGCACTTGAACCCTATCGTGCCGCCGTTGGCGAATGTTGCCGGCTCGCCGTTGATGGGCTCGCTGACGCAGAAGGTCTGGCCGTCGTGCCGATAAAAGAGCCGGACATGCCCGGTCTTCGCCTGGTTACGGATAGGCTCGCCCGCACCCAGGGCGCCGAGCACCGCGTCATAGAAGCGCTTTGAACGCTCGATGTCATTCGAGCCGACCATGATGTGACTGAACATGCCGTTTCTCCAATTTGTTTGCCAGGTCTCCGCTTTCTACCATGCGCCACGACGCATTTTGCTTCAGGCTTGCATTCGCGGTAACGGGTCCGCTCAGGTGGCCTTGGAGCCAGCGAGCACCGTCTAGCTTGCTGGCGTAGCGTCCCTCTCAAAGCGATTCTCGGGCAGAAAAACATCACCGCGGCAGACAGGTATAAGGCCATATGAGCTTGCTTTCAGGGGGATGTACTGCTCCACCGGGCGTTTGGAACGGAATGCGAATCTGCTTTTCGCTTTCTTTCAGTCCAGCGACGGCATCCGAATCATAAGGCGGGGTGCTACGGTAAAAAGAGACCGGATCCATCCATTGCGCACGGACTGGAACAAGGTAGCCTCCATTTTTTTGAAGGACGGCAAAATCCGGGCTCTCGCTGTACATGATCGCGAAGTGGAGCGCATCTCTGCGCGTCTTGCCGGGTCTAGCACTCGAACCTCCAGCCTTGGCCCGCGCGGCCTGTCCAGAAATGCCAGTATTGCTGGTCAGGCCAACCACATCACCGCGCTTTACCTGGCTGCCAATCTGAAGCGCAGGGAGTTCCTGCAGGTGGGCGTATTCTGAATAAGCCCAGAATGGCTTGCCGGTCTGCATGGGCGCATGCTGCAGAAAAACCCGCACACCAACTGCTGTCTCATGGTTGTCGAACATCGCCACAACTTTCCCGTCAGCCACGGCGAGTATTGGTGTGCCGCGCGGCGCGGGAATATCAATGCCCCCATGCAAGGCAGCGCGGTCCCGCTTGCTGCTGTAGTCAATAGCCCAGCCTTCATCAATGTCGCGGCACTCGAAGTCAGAAGGAAAGACAGGTTTGCTGCCGGTGATCAGCATGCCAAGGTCAATGGCATCCTGTCGATCGCATTGCATGCAGCGTACAACACCGCTCCATGTCTTGTCATCGAGCTCATCTTTATCAACCTGCCCGGCATGCGCAGAGGCTGAAACCGACAAAAAAGTGAGTAGCGGGAGCAGGGAAAGAAGCCTACGCATATCTTGCTCCAAGCGATGCCAAACGTCGAAGTTCGGCCCCTGAAATGCAGTCACGCTATGCAGCCTGCAACAGAAACTCAACTTTCACAGCCTCGTATGGGAAAACAATGTGGCCGTCCTCCGTCTTGCTAAGCACGCCAGCGTTGAGCAGCGCAGTGACGTCGCCGTGCACAGCTTTTACGTCGCGTTCAGCACGGCGTGCGGCTTCGCGAATGGACACCGGCCCCGCCCCGCAAAGCACCTTGAGTAGTTCCCACCGCTTTTCGGTTAGCACCCTCCATAGCAACTCGGGAGTGGCAAAGCTGATACGCGCAGTCTTCTGGGCCTTTCCTGTCTTCCAGGTGTGGGCAAAATCAGCCATGGAATCGGCAGGGGTTCGCACATCAAGAGTTATTGTTTTCATGGTTCCACCTCGCAATATCTTTCTGGAAGTCGGCGATCAACTGATCCGGCGCAGTAAAAGCGTAGGCGCCCTCCTTTTTGCCGAAATGCCGGTGATCGCCTTTCCCGACTTCGTTGTCGTAGCGGAGAGCGCATTCTCCACGCACGACATAGGCTAGCCTGTACTTGAACTCGTGTGCCGACCCTTTGAGTGGATTCGGGAGGCGCCACAATACCAATTCCGCGAACGCCGACTCTGAGTAGGCGATACGAGTGCTAACAAGCTGAACAGCTTTCATGTTGGAGATAGTGCCAACATGTGCGACTGTTGTCAATCAGTCCAACGCTTACGCACGACGATAAAGGACCGAACGTGGAGCTGACCGGCGCTGCGCGGCTATATTGCGCAGCGACCAGCGACCGACGGGAGCGAGGTCGACCGCCGGGTTAGGCCATGGATGGTTGCAGATGCATTGGTTACACATCGATTTTTAGTCTGTCGACACGATACCGATAACTGCGGTAGGTAATCCCAAGCAATCTGGCTGCCTCTGCTTGATTATTTCTGGCTTCAGCTAACGCTTTGAGTATTGCCTGTCGCTCCAAGCGATCAAGATATTGCTCCAAAGGTCGATCGCTTGAAGATTCTGATGCGTCTTCAGGGGTATCGAATTCGATTGAAGTTTGCTTAACAGCTAAAGGTGTCGGTGTTCCAACAAGCGTGCAAACAACTATGCTCAATGAACGGAGAAGTTCTTTCTGCTGTTCCTGGCGTAGTCGGTCAAGGGGTTCGTCAGAAAATGGATTTCTCCCTGATGCCAAGAGCGAAATAGCGCGAAGTGCTTCACTGAGTTCGCGCTCGTGTGGAAACATCGGTGTTGGCAGATCAGTAGCTTCGGGTTCCCGAATCAGAAACGACATTGCTGCTTCGGACGCAGCAATCTGCGCTTGCTCCTCCGTGCGGGCAGATTCAGCAAGTGTGTAGGCGAGCTTCATTGCTTCTTCGGGGGTCATGGCGATAGTGCCTAAAGTAAACGTCTAACGTCCAAGTTCAGAGGCGCTGTGCGGCTTTATCGCGCAGCGTCCTCTGGAGCGACGGGTTCGGCCACATACCTATGCGCTACGGGAATGGCGCGATACATACTGACGCAGCACACCATCCATGCGCGATTGCCAGCCTTCGCCCGTTGACTTGAAGTAGGCAACGACCTCGGGGCTGTAGCGCACCGATACCAGCAGCTTCTTGTTTTCGGACTTCGGCCGCCCGCGCAACGACCGCAAGGGGACCATTGCCTTAAGCTGAGCAGGTGTGAGCGGCTGTGCATCGGGATCGCTCTTGGCCGCCGCGGTAATGACCTTGTCTTCGGCCGCGGTCGGCATGCGAACGGCAGGTCGTTTAGAGACCTTCGGCATAGTGCTTTACCTCACGACGATTGGCGCGGCGAAGGCTGATGATCCTTCGCACTTTGCCACGATCTACAAAGGCCACGTAATACAGGATTTCGGTATTTGGCGCGAGCGCGATCATTCGCATCTCGTGGTACTCAAACCGTTCATCAACCCACACCAGCGCGGCTTCCCAATCGAGTTCGACCGCCATCAGCAAGGACACGCCGTGTTTCGCTTGGTTTGCGTCATCCTTGGCTGGATCGAATTCGATACGCATGTATTACTGTAGCTACAATAATTGCGCTTGTCAAACGAGTGAAGGTTGCGCCGCCACCATGTGCAGGACCAGACCGTACAGCGCGCGATCCGCACCGCCGCGCGCGCGGCCGGCATCGACAAACCGGTGTCGCCCCATACCTTGCGCCACTCGTTCGCCACCCATCTGCTGGAGGGCGGCTACGACATCCGCACGGTTCAGGAACTGCTCGGCCATGCCGACGTCAGGACCACCATGATCTACACCCATGTCCTCAATCGAGGTGGGCGAGGAGTGGTCAGCCCCATCGACAGGATGGGCCTGGCGCCTTGACAAACCCGGCGTGTTAAATACACTGTACGTATGATTAGTTTTGAGTGGGATGCCGCCAAGGCCAGGGCAAATGTCCGCAAACACCGAGTCGCTTTCGAGGAAGCCCAATCGGTTTTCTACGATGAATTTGCCATCCAGTTCTTCGACGAGGAACTCTCGGCCGGCGAAGAACGATTCCTTCTGCTGGGCATGAGCACAGGCGCCCGGCTGTTGCTGGTCTGCCACTGCGAACGCGAAGCGGGAGGCATCATTCGAATAGTTTCTGCGCGCAAGGCCACCCCGCGCGAAAGCGCTTTCTATGGAAGCGAGAAGCCATGAGAAACGAATACGACCTGTCCCGCATGAAGTCGCGCCGGAACCCTTACGCCTCCAAGCTCAAGAAGCCGGTCACCATGCGCCTGTCCGAGGATGTGGTCACCTATTTCAAGGGCATGGCGCTTGAGGCCGGGGTGCCCTACCAGACTTTGATCAATCTCTACCTGCGCGATTGCGTTACCCAGCATCGCCAGGTGCAGATCGCCTGGCCTGCCAAGTAGCCGCCGCGCCCCGCATTCAGAGTGCCGAACCCGACCGCGACCCGATAGCCGATGCCCCCCTGGCTTGCCGCACTGTTTACCCGGCGCATGCTGATCTGCGTGTTCACCGGTTTCTCGTCGGGGTTGCCGCTTTACCTGCTGCTGAACCTGGTGCCGGCCTGGCTGCGTTCGGAAGGTGTCGATCTCAAGACCATCGGGCTGTTCGCGCTGATCCAGTTTCCCTACACCTGGAAGTTTCTCTGGTCGCCGCTGCTCGACCGCTATGCACCGCCCCTGGGCCGGCGGCGGGGCTGGATGCTGATCACGCAAGTCGGCCTGCTGATCTCGATTGCGTCGCTCGGCCTGTTTGCGCCGGGAGCCGAGATCGTTCCCATCCTATGGCTGACGACGGCGGTGGCGCTGCTCTCGGCGACGCAGGACATTGCACTCGACGCCTATCGCCGCGAGATTTTGTCCGAAACGGAACTGGGCCTGGGCAACTCGGTGCATGTCAATGCCTATCGCATCGCCGGCCTGGTGCCCGGCTCGCTGTCGCTGATCCTGGCTGACCGCCTGCCCTGGTTGCAGGTGTTCGTCATCACCGCGCTGTTCATGCTGCCGGGCATGCTGCTGGCCGTGTTCGCGCGCGAGCCGGCAGTGGCCGGCAACGCGCCCAAGACGCTGCGCGACGCCGTGGTCGAGCCCTTCCACGAGTTCATCAACCGCGCCGGCTTGCGTGAGGCGCTGCTGATCCTCGGCTTCATCTTCCTCTACAAGCTGGGCGATTCGATGTGCACCGCGCTGGCCACGCCCTTCTATCTGGATATGGGGTTCGCCAAATCCGAGATCGGCATCGTGGCCAAGAATGCGGGCTTGTGGCCGGCGGTGTTCGGTGGTCTGGTCGGCGGGCTGTGGATGGTGAAGCTGGGCATCAACCGCGCGCTGTGGCTGTTCGGCGTGGTTCAGCTGGTGTCGATCTTCGGCTTTGCCTGGCTGGCATGGATCGGTCGCCACGAGGTGGTCGGCGCGGCGGAACTCGCACAACTGGCACTGGTGATCGGTTTCGAGGCGCTGGGCGTGGGCCTCGGTACAGCGGCCTTCGTCGCCTTCATCGCCCGCGCCACGCACCCGCTTTACACCGCGACGCAGTTCGCGCTGTTTACCAGCCTGGCCGCCGTGCCGC
The DNA here is from genome assembly GCA_903959855.1 of uncultured beta proteobacterium. Taxonomy (GTDB): domain Bacteria; phylum Pseudomonadota; class Gammaproteobacteria; order Burkholderiales; family Rhodocyclaceae; genus Sulfuritalea. The sequence goes on along the minus strand of CAJBYR010000108.1, from coordinate 1,558 downwards.
GCACCTTCATCAACGCCACTACCGGTTATCTCATCGAACAACTCGGCTGGTTCAACTTCTTCATGCTTTGCGCGGCGCTGGCCGTGCCGGGCATGGTGCTGTTGCTGCGCGTCGCGCCCTGGAATCCGCCGCGCCCCGCGTGACATTTGTCACACGCCACGGCCCAAAACGTGGTGGCGAAACAACAGATAGTTGAAATTTAAGGTTTCATTCAACTTTTATGGCAATGGGCCGTTATATGCTTCAAGGACACGGTTCCGGTTAAGGAGACCGAAATGTTTGATACGAGCGAAAAGCGGGGACGGTATTCCTCGCGGATGATGGTGATGGATATGACCACAGGCAAAATCATCGAGGATGAGTTCGGCAAGTTCGAGGATGAAGTCCTCAACGCCGAATGGACGCCATCCAGCCCCGAGCTGCAACTCGGGCTGCAGGAAGTCCAGCATCGCGCGACGCCCTCCCGGGACGTCGATGCAGATGCCTTCATGGCCGCGATGTACCTCCACCAGCAGTGAGCGCCGCCGCCCCGAGCTGACGCTTGTTGCTATCATCGCGCGCTTCGCCAAACCGGAAGCGCACGATGAGTACCCCTGTTTCCTCCGCCCCCACTGCCAAACCCGAAGCGCCGCCCTTGCCGGGTCGCGCCGAATTCCCGCACTTCCTCGCGATTCCTACCCGCTGGATGGACAACGACGTATACGGCCACGTCAATAACGTCGTCTATTACAGCTACTTCGACACCGTCATTAACGAGTACCTGATCCGCGAGGGCGGGCTCGACATCCATGGCGGCGAGGCCATAGGCTACTGCGTCGAATCGCAGTGCCGCTACCTGGCGCCGCTGGCTTTTCCCGAGACCATCGACGCCGGCATGCGCGTGCTGCAGCTCGGCAAGTCGTCGGTGCGCTACGAGATTGCACTGTTCCGCCAGGGCGATGAACGGCCCGCGGCAGTCGGTAGCTTTGTGCACGTTTTCGTCGCCCGCGAGAACGAGCGGCCGATGGCCATGCCGGCCGGCATTCGCGCCTGCCTCGAGCGCCTGCACCGCTGATGCCGGCCCGCACCCGACTGGACGCGGTGGCCGGCCTTACACTGGACCAACTTTCAGGATCAAGCACATGAGCAAAGCCAAGCCAGCACCGCTGCCCGCCGAGCCGCAGAATCCGCCGCCTGCCCCGACCGTCTGCCGCCGCTGCGGCACGCCGGGCCCGGTGGGCGACGACGGCTTCTGTGCGAAGTGCGAGAAGGCCCTGGAACAGGCCTGCCTGTAGCCTTCAGGCCTTAGCGCGCAGCCGCGACGGTCGGCTTGCAGTCGGCGTAGGTGGTTGCCGCGCCGTCGGCGAGCGAGGCCTTGTCGGCACCCAGTTCGAGCACCAGACCACCCTTGCCATACCGTGTTCCGCCGCTGCCGATACCCTCCAGCCGCACTTCACGCTCGGGCAGGATCAGCCAGGCCGCGGCGCCGCCGTCGATCATGCGCAGATGGAAGCGCTTGCCGGCGGCACACTGGTACTCGGTGGCGTTGACCGGATCGCGCGAACGCTCACGCGGTGAG
>CAJBYR010000107.1 GCA_903959855.1 uncultured beta proteobacterium | reverse complement strand
TTCTGACCTGCTTCAGATTCTGTATCTCTCGGGGGCCCGCGTGGCCCCCATTTCGTCTACTCCGTCCCCACTTCTCGCCGCCAAATTACGCCGCCATTTACCGCCGCCAGATTTCTACGGATTCATGCCGCCGGCAACAGCACGATTCCGTCCTATTTGTACAAGAACTGCACTTCGGTCTTCTACCAGGATGATGCATTTTTGAAACACAACCCGGTGCCCAGCGCAGCCAAGCTCTCGAGTGGTCCTACCTGCTTCCAGCTCATGTACAAGATGCGCCCTGGCAATGAACGCTAAGGCCAAACAATTTCGAGTCGGTTGAGTCCCCCGATGGCCATTTCAATTTCCCCCATCTGTGGCCGGGTCAAACTCCCCTGAGGCGCACGACAGGAAAGGCTGGATCGTTACTCGGAATGGGTACTCTTTAGCAAGGCGGCTGCTCGACCAGTTGGCAGTCACCGCCGGACCAGAGCGGCGCGCGGCGATGAAGCCGATCGTCGAGGCCGACCATTGCTTACTTTGACCGACTGGGCGTACCAAGGCTGTCATGACCTCAAACCCTCGAACCGCCCGGTGCATACCCGCATGCGGGGTGGTGTGGCAGGGGCGCCACTTACAATGGAGGCACCTATGCCGATGGGCTGATCCCCCGGGGTGGCGGTCACACCACCTTGACCGTATTGTCGATGATCTGCTTTATGACCGCCAGCTTCTTCTTGTCTTCAGGCATGGCGCTGAGTTTGGAGAACTCGCTTTGCCCGAAAAGCACGCCATTGGCGTAGTCCGTCTTAGTGTCGAGGATGCGGCGGGGGAACAGTGCGGCCTTGTCGCCGTCCTTGACGAACACAGCCACGAAGTCGTTCCACTGGTCGCCAATCTGCGTGCTGGTGTAGGACTCGAGCAGCTCGGCCTTCATGCCGTTGCGTTTGGCCCAGGTGATCAGGGCGCGCCCGCTGTCCGGGTAAAAGCGCCAGCAGTCCACTGGCCAGCGGTGAAATTCGCCGTTGGAGGGCACATTCAGATAGAAGAGGCCGCCTGGTTTGAGGGTGCGCATGATCTCCAGGTACAGCAGCCAGAACATCTCGGAGTGTTCGAAACAGGAGCTGGACAGCATCACATCGACCGATTCGGTCTCGAAGGGCAGCTGATAAGGATCGTCCAATATCAAGTCGACGCCTTTGCCGGCAACGAAGTCAACGCCGGTGTATTCAAAGTGGGCCGGGCAGAAGGTTCGCAGGCTGCCGTTAACGTCTTGCGAGCCAATCTCGACTACCTTGGCATTGGGCGTGTTCTTCTGGATGGCATCGCCGTAGGTTTCAAAGAACTGCTGGCAATTTTGGAGCGCGGTTGGGTGCATGTCTGTTTCCGATGTTCAAGAATGTTGATCCAAGCTGACGTTGGTGCCGGTGCTCAAGCCACGGCCCCGGGCAGCTTACCGCCCCATGTCTGCACTTGCGCATCGGTGCCCACGATGATGCGTTCGCCCAGTTTGTCGTGAGTGGGCGTGACGGCTTTCTTGATCGTAATGATGGAGTTGCGGAACTCAATGGAGTCGATCCAGCCATCCAGGATGAACTGCGGGGTCGAACGCAAATCGAAGTAGGTACGCAGGTAATTGTTGATGCTAATGTCATTGCGCCAGAACTGAAAGTTGACGACGTCGATCAGTCGCTTGAAAAAAGCATATGCGCTTTGCTCGTTGAGCAGGCCGCCGCCGTAGCCATCCATGTAAAGACAGCAGGAGTCCTCGATCACGAAGGTACCGCCGGGCTTAAGCAAGGGGAAGTAGTTGATGAAGGAGCGCAGAATATCGTGCGAGGTGTGCGAGCCATCGTCGATCACGATGTCGAAGCTGGTGCTAAGCGCGGTGATTTTCTGGAAGGCTGGTGCGGCATTGGCATCACCAACGATGATCTTTATGCGTGGGTCGTTGTAGCGCAGGGCTTCGCACTTGGGGTCGATGTCACAACCGACGAAGAGCTGCGCTTCCTTGAAATACTCGGCCCAGGTTTCCTGCGATCCACCGTTCTGCACGCCGATCTCCAGGAGGGAGATGGGTTTGTGGCGCAACGGCGCGAACAGCTCATCGTAGTAAGTCAGGTAGGAGGCCCACTTGTCGCTGGTCTTGCCCGTCTTGGTGCGGTGCAGAGTGTCAATTGATTTGAGTTCCATGGTGTGATTCCTATGATGGGCTTCAGTCGGAATTGAGTGTTTTGCGGGAGTAGGCGATGGTTTCGCGCAGACCGTCTTCCAGCGATACCTGGGGGGGCAGCCCAGCTTGCTCTGGGCCTCGGCGATGTCGGGCTGGCGGGAACGTGGGTCGTCCTGCAGCAGCGGCATGAACACAAGTTTGGACTTGAACTGGGTCATGCGCAATTTTTTCTCGGCCAGCTCAACCATGGTCACTTCGCCAGGGTTGCCGATGTTGATCGGGCCGGTAAGGTCCTTGTCGGAGTCCATCAGGGACATCACGCCGTCGATGAGGTCGTCCGCGTAGCAAAAGCTGCGGGGCTGAGTGCCGTCGCCGTAGACGTTGATGGGCTCGGCCTGCAGGGCCTGCACGATGGGCTTGAACAACACTGTGCGACCCGGCTTGAGTTGGGCCAGCGAATGGCGCAGCGAGAACTGCTCGATCTCACTGGGCCTGGCCTGGTAGATCGGCACGACGACCGCGACGGTGCTCATTGACCGAGGGGGAGGACGGTGCCGTACTGTTCGGCCACGCTGGCCAGTATGCTGCGCAGGCGGCTGCTGGCGTGGTGGTGTTCCAGCGCGTAGCGGTGGCGCTCGACCAGCTTGTCGACGCCGCCGCGGTTGAACATCTCGACTGCGCGGGCGACGATGCCGGCCGGGTTGACGATGTCGTCGGGTGTGTAGAACAGGATGTGTTCGCGGCTGATGCAGTTGACGGGAGGTAGGTGCTGCATGGACGCTGGCACGATCGGGATGCCGCCGGTGATCAGGGCGTCGAAGATGCGGATGGGTACGTCGTTGAGGACGGGAATGATCCAGTGCACTTTGTACGCGCACCACTCGAGCAGGCGGTCTTCCAGGGTGCGATCGTGGTAGCTGTGGGTGCGGAAACCGATCTTGGGAAAGTGCTGGTTCAGGGTCGAGGCGACGCGGTTGCGGAAGACAAACCGGGTATAGGCCACGTGCATGCCTAGGGGCTCGTCCAAGCGCTCGGCGTTGACCATGGTGGTGACGTGTCCGGCCAGGAAAGGGCGCGGCCACTGGATGGTGGCGCAGTACACCGGCCCCACCGTGGCCCAGTTGTAGCGGGTCAGCAGGTAGAGGTTTTCGTGGTGCGCGGGCGCGTAGATGTCGGAATGGGCGGCGGTGTAGACGCTGTTGTCCAGCCAGTGGTGGTTGTCCCAATCCCAGGTTGCGAAGACGGTACTGGGGCAGCGGTTAAAGAAGTCCCCGTACAGCGGTCCGCCATCGGCACGGCTCACGTCGTTGTTTGTGACGATGACGATGCTGTCTTCCAGCAGGGCGCGCCTTTCGGCCCTCACTGCTTCGCCGGTGTCCTTGAAAAACGAGGCCTGTAGTTGGACAACCTCGCAGCCGGGCAGCTTAAAGTCAAAACCGTCGAGGTTCTGGCCAATGAAGATCTTGCGGGGAGTTCGTCCGTTGAAGTGCTCGCGCAGACAATTGGAGCGGCGGTTCTTAGCTGCGGCCAGGTGAAAGAACTGGTCGTGCTGCGCGAAGCGCATGATCTCGCCGCTGAGCCGGCCGGGGAAACCCGTTTCAGGTAGTGCCGAGAATGCGTCGGTGATGGATTGTTCCATGTGGGCGATCTCCGGGGCCTCGGATGAGCCATGCCAGGAGCATGACCGCTTCAATGCTGAATCAGCAGTTGCCAAGGTTAGGCGAGACGTCCTCTCGCCGATCTATGTATTAGTGCCTGAATCACCGATCTGCATTTTACTCATGGACAATGGCAAAGTGACCCTCTCGTTGCCGGCAAGCTCGCTTTGTGGACGCCAAAGAACGCTGGATTTCCTGGCTGTCGTCAGTTTTAAATCAGAATTCCTGCAATTTTCCGACATATCGATGCCTCCGTCGCCGAGGAAAGCACCGCTTTCCCATTCCTTACGGTCGTTAAAGCAATTTCTCCCTGAAGTAGTATTCATCAATGGCAGCTGAGAACCAAGCCGCCGCCATTGCAAAGCAAGCACATCCCGGGCACTCAGGCGGCTCACCCTTGGTCAGGACGATTTTCGAGATGAAGTCGGCCTGGGTGGCGGTGTTCGTCTTCAGCATGACAATCAACCTGCTGATGCTGGGGCCGACCGTGTACATGATGCAGGTCTCCGACCGCGTCATGACCAGCCGCAGCATGACCACCCTGATCCTGTTGAGCCTGCTCGCACTTTTGATCTTTGCGGTCATGGGCATGCTGGAGTGGGCCCGATCGCGGGTCATGGTCCGCCTGGGAGTCCGCATCGACCGGCGCCTTGGCGCAAAGCTGCTTTCACTGTCTCATCGCTTCGAGGTGGAAAAGCTCGGCGACGGCCGGCGTTTTCTTTCCGACCTGACCCATCTGCGCGGCTTCCTGACTGGCCACGCCATTTTTGCGTTACTCGATGCGCCCTGGGTGCCGATATTCATCCTGGTAACGGTCATGTTGCATCCGATGCTGGCTTGGGTCACGCTCGCCGGCGCCATAGTCATGTTGGTGCTCACGTTTATCACCGAGCGTCTAATCAAGGTGCCGCTGGCTGAATCCAACAACAGCGCCTCGGAAACCTCCCGATTCGTCACCACGAACATGCGGCACAACGAGATCATCGAGGCCATGGGCATGTTTCCGATGGTCTTGCAACGCTGGCAGGAAAAGCAGAATCAACACCTGGTTCATCAGGCAGTTGCCAGCGATCGTGCCGGAGTCGTCCAGAGCATTACCAAGTTCGTGCGGATCACCAACCAGGCGCTGGCGATGGGGGTTGGCGGCTACCTGTTCCTGACGACCGAGGTCTCGCCCGCGATCATTTTCGCTGCCTCACTTTTGTCGAGCCGCATCTCGGGGCCGATCGAGCAGTTGACGGCGACGTGGTCGCAGCTCGGCACGGTGCGCGATTCCTGGCTCAGACTTGACGACGCGCTGCACTACGAGGACCGTGAATACTCCGGGATCACCCTGCCGGCGCCGAAGGGAGAAGTCACCCTCGAGGGCGTATTCGGTGGTCCGCCGGGTGTACCGGCGCCGTTCGTGCAGAACGTGAATCTCAAAATTCCCGCCGGGGTCATCGTCGCCATCGTCGGTTCAAGCGCGTCGGGCAAATCCACCCTCGTTCGCCTCGTCACTGGTGTTTGGGCACCGCGCGTAGGCACGGTGCGACTTGATGGCGCCGACCTGAGAACTTGGCGCCGCGAGCAGCTTGGACCGTATATCGGGTACGTCCCTCAGGACGTCGAGTTGTTCGAGGGCACGGTGGCAGAAAACATCGCACGCCTCGGGCAACTCGACAGCGATCGTGTCATCGCAGCCGCCCAGGCCGCCGGCGCTCACGAAATGGTGCTGCAGATGAAGGATGGCTACGGAACCCAAGTGGGATCCAATGGCGCACACCTGTCCGGGGGGCAGCGCCAACGCGTAGCACTGGCGCGTGCCATGTACGGCGATCCGCCATTACTGGTACTGGACGAGCCCAATGCCAATCTCGACGACGCCGGCGAATTGGCGCTGGATGCCGCTTTGCAGCAGGCGAAACAGCGTGGCCAGACGGTGATGATCGTCAGCCACCGTCCGATCGCGATCCGCAATTGTGATCTGCTTCTGGTCATGGAGCAGGGGCAGGTCATACTCTATGGCCCGCGCGAACAGGTCATGGCCAAGCTCGCCGAGGCCGCCGCCGCGGCAAAGGCATGATCACACGGCCTGGTAATTCACGGAATTGAGCAAATTGATGCGAGCAACCGACTCGACAACTCGGCGCCATGAGCGATAAGACGTCCTGGTGGCGGCGGATATTCGGCGGAAACCCGTCCGCAGGTGGCAACGCGGCGGGCCCGGCCGCTGCTGCGGCGCTGGATGAGCTGGACGATCCGCGCGGTGCAATGATCTTCGGCTACAGCGTGATCTTTTTCGGCCTCGTCATCACCACGCTGTGGGCCATCTTCGCCCCCCTCGGGTCAGGGATACCGGCTCAGGGTGTCGTCGTCGTCGAATCCCATCGCAAGACCATCTCTCACCTCACGGGTGGAACAATAGCCGTCATCAACGTTCGCGAAAACCAGCCAGTCAAGGAGGGGGACATTCTTCTCGAACTGGACTCGGTACGTGCTCGCTCTGCCCGGGATACGGTACTCCACGAGTACATAGCCGCCGTGGCACGGCAGTCGCGTCTCTACGCCGAGCAGACGGGATCGACCAGCCTGCAGTTCCCGAATGACATCCTCGCCTACACGAAGCTGCTAGGACGCGAGGATCTTTTGCGAGCGCAGGAGCAGTTGTTCCGGGCCAGACAGGATGCGTTCAGGGGCGAACTGGCGATACTTCAGGAGAACCTAGTGGCATCGCGAATCCAGGCTACCGGGGCGCGCAACCAGCTGGCGGCACGTCGCCAGCAGGCCGAGTCACTGCGCAAGGAACTGGAAAGCACGCGGCCGCTGGTGGCGGAGGGCTATACCCCGCGGAACCGGCTACTGGAGCAGGAGAGGCAACTCGCGGAACTGAACAGCGTCACCAGCGAACTCGAAGCCAGGATCGCCCGAGAGGGAAGCGCCAGCGCCGAAATTCGCCTGCGCGAACTTCAGCGGCGCCAGGAATACCTGAAGGAGGTTGAAACCCAGGCGACCGAAACGCGCAAGGAAGCGGCCAACCTGGCAGAAAGACTGAAGGAAGCAGAAGCCGAACTCGAACGAATGACCGTGCGCGCACCGATCTCCGGCCAAGTGGTCTCCATGATCGCCCAGGCGCCGGGTGTGGTCGTCACCCCCAACAGCAAGCTGATGGAAATCGTTCCTACCGCCGACAAGTTGCTGATCGACGTCCAGGTTCCTATTACCGCCGCAAACCGGGTCAAGGCTGGGCTGGAGACTGACATTCGCATCAGCAGCTTTCCCGACTCGCCCATCTTCATCATCGCGGGTCGGGTCCAATCCGTTTCCAGCGACCGGCACGAGCCGCCACCGCCGACGCCACCCTACTACCTGGCCAGAGTCGAAGTGACGCCGGAAGGAATCGCGCAGCTGCAAGGCAGGACCCTGCGCCCCGGCATGTCGACCGAGGTTGTGATCAAAACCGGGGAACGCAGCTTCATGCGCTACCTGCTGGACCCGATCACGCGGCGCCTGTTCGAGTCGCTCAAGGAACCTTGAGATGACGCCTTGCGAGACCCGCCTGGCGTATTGCCGGCCATGGGGCGCGCTGGTTGTCGGTACCGCCACAATACTGGCGCTACTGGGCTGCTCACAGACCGGTGACTACCAGCGCCCTGCAACCAGTATTCCTGACGCTTGGCAAACCCGTCAGAACGAACCGGGAGCAACCCTGGCGACAGCCATTCCCTGGCGCAGCTTCTTTCTGGATCTTCGGCTGCAAGCCCTGATCGAGAAAGCCCTCACCCATAACCACGATTTGAAGATCGCCCTGGCAAGGGTCGCCCAGACGCGGGCGCAGTACAACATCGCCAGCGCCGACAGACTACCGACGGCCAACCTCTCCGGCACTCGAACCAAGAACAAGATCCCCGGCGCCTTCACCGGGATCGACCGTCCCGTGACCACAGAACGCGACGAACTGTCGGTCACCGTGGTCTCTTTCGAACTCGATTTCTGGGGCCGGGTTGCTCAGCTCTCAGAAGCGGCTCAGGCCAGCTTTCTCGCCAGCGAATCCGCCAGCCGTGCCCTGCGCATCAGCCTGATTTCCGAAGTCGCAAATCTTTACTACACGGTGCTCGAACTGGATGAGCGCATCGCCATTGCACAGGAATCGTTAGCGTCGAGGAAGCGGAACCGCGACCTGGTGAAGCGCGGACAGGAACTCGGCGCCGCGGCCCGATCGGACGTATTGCTGGCCGAAGGCGCGCTGCATACGGTACAAGGCGAGTTGGCCATTCTGGACAACCAGCGCGCGGCCGCCGATCATGCCTTGACGCTGCTGGTGGGAAAGCCGCCCGGCGAACTGCCGCCCGGAAGAACTCTGGCCGAACAGGAGGTGCGCCATGACCTTGCGCCAGGCATTCCCTCCGAAGTTCTCTACGCAAGGCCGGACGTGATCGCGGCAGAAAACCGCTTGCAGGAAGCCCACGCCAATGTGGCCGCCGCACGCGCTGCATTTCTGCCCAGAATCTTGCTGACGGCCGGCCTTGGCCTCGCGAGTCCCACGCTGGCCCGGCTGTTCGCTCCCGGCACGGGCAACTGGCTCTTTCAGCCGACCCTTTCCATGCCGCTGTTCGACGGCGGCCGAACCGCAGGTGCGAGCGATGTTGCCGAGGCCCGCAGGAACTCCGCCGTTGCCGAATACGAAAAGACCATCCAGCAGGCATTTCGCGAAGTGGCGGACCTGCTCGCTGCCCGGGCCAGCCTGTCGGAGCAACGTCAGGCCGGCGAAGCCACAGTGAATGCCTACCGCGAGCGGCTGATCGTCGCCGAGGCCCGTTTCAAGTCTGGAAGCATCAGCTACCTGGAAGTGCTCGATGCCCAAAGGGATTTATTTGCCCAGCAGCAGATTGCCGTACAGGTGCGTCGTGCCCAATTGAGCACGGCAGCGCAACTTTACAAGGCGCTCGGCGGCGGCGACAGTCCTGATACTTGAGTCATCACCGGAACGGCGGCACGGCGCACGAATCCGCGAGCGGCGTGAAAAAGCCCCGTCGCTTGCGCGACAGGGCTCTTGCGTTGCCGAAACCTGCTTTGGGTTTCGCTTCAGACGGCAGCCAATGCGGCGCTGGCGGCAGCTTCAGCGGCGCGGCGCGTTTTGCCGGCGCGGGCCGGCATATGGCACAGGCCGCAGACATAGCCCTTGACCGGATCGTAGGCGTGGGCGACAAAATCGCCGCCGCACTCGCGACAGGTGGCCATCTGCAGCATGTTGGCGTCGAAAAAGCGCACCATGGTCCAGGCCCGCGTCAGCGAGAGCACTGTGTCCATGCCGCCGCGCTTGATCTGGTCAAGATACATGCGGTAGGCCTTGATGATCAGTTCCAGGCCGGCGAGCTGGGTGTGCGACTTGAGGAAGCGGTAGTAGGCCATGAACAGCGAGGCATGGATGTTCGGCTGCCAGGTCATGAACCAGTCGGTCGAGAAGGGCAGCATGCCCTTGGGCGGCGATTCGTGGCGCACCTCTTTATAGAGCTTGAGCAGGCGCTCGCGCGAGAGGTTGGTTTCCGCTTCCAGCAGCTGCAGGCGGGCGCCGAGTTCGATGAGTTCGATCGCGAGGCCGATGTCCTTGGCCTCGATGATTACGGATTTATTGCGCATGAGTACCCCCGTCGTCAGACGTTCGGTGTTGGTTTGACAGCCTGAAAATCAGGCCAGCGTGGCGACAGGGCGGCCGGCGGCGAGGATTGCCGCATGCAGGTGGCCGACGCCGCGATCGCGCTCGTGGTTGGCGAGCAGGTCAAGCAACAGGGTGTCGTCGAAACGGAAGTTGCACAGCAGCATGTCGGAACTGGCCATCTTGAGGACTTGCCCCGGGGTGAGGCGGGCCAGCACGTCGGCAATCTCTTCGCTGATTCCGAGGCGGAAAATGGCGGCTTCGCGATCCGAGCGCACCATGTTCTGAGCCAGCATCAGGTAAGAGAGATTGACTTCCTTTATGTCGTTGTAGGTGTCGGTCGATTTCATCATTCACTCCTTGATATCGCCGTAAGAACCCGAACTGGAGCCCGAATCCCGGCAGATGCATGATCACACGGGTGATGACAAGAAAGAAATCAATGGAAAAACCAATCTATTGTAAGAATTAGATACAACGATCTTGTAAGAAAAAACATTACAAAATCGACTTATCAGTATGATTCTTAAGCTGGAAAGTGCATTTTAAAGGCGGCTGAGATAGCTCCCGTATCGTTCTCTGACCACCCGCCAAGCCTTGTGCCGCTAGGCAGGACGCCCCGGGTGAGGCACTGTCTGCATGGTCGCCACCGCGTTGCGGTTGCGCTTGGCCAGATAGGCACTCTGGTCAGCCAGGCGGATCAGCGCTGCAGCGTCGGAAGTGCTCGCGTCGCGAACCGCGACACCGATACTGACGCTGGTATGTACCGGATGCGCTCCGCCAACGATAGGCTGCGCCGCCGCCGCCGCACGCATGCGCTCGGCACAGGCCATTGCCGCATCCAGCGGGGTATCGGGGCAGATCACGATGAATTCGTCGCCGCCGCTCCTGGCCAGAACCTCCTGCGCCCTCATCTCGCCCTTGAAGGCACTGGCGACCAGCTTCAGCGCCCGGTCGCCGGCTTCGTGGCCGTGACCATCGTTGATCTGCTTCAGGTTGTCCATATCCACCACCATGCAGGCGAGCGGGCGCTCGGTGCGTACCGCCATGGCCCATTCCTGGTTGATGCGATCCATCGCGTAGCGGCGATTCGGGCAGCCGGTGAGCATATCGGTCATGCCCGCTTCCTGCAGTTTCTGGTTGCTGGCGGAAAGCTCGGCCGACATGCGGCGCAGTTCCTCCTGGTCGTGGCGCAGTTCTTCCTGCAGGCTGGCCACCCGCTGTCCGGCCAATAGATGCGCGGCCAGCGCACGCGGCGACGGCGGCAGGTCCAGGTAGCCGTCGGCACCCGCCTCGAAGGCACGCACCAGTTGGTCTTCGTCGGCCAGGTCGCCAAGCAGCAGGGCATAAATGCCACGCCCGCTCTTGAACTGGCGCAGCGTGCGCACCAGTTCAATGCCGTCGAGTTCCGCTGCCCTGGCATCGACCAGAACCACCTGCGGCTGCAATTCAATGGCCGTGGCCAAGCCTTGGCGACCGTCATCCGCCTCGACCAGGCGATGGCCGGCGGCAATGAGTTGCGCACGCAAAGCCGGACGGACGCGCGTCGGATCGCCGACCAGAAGAATATGCAGCACACCGGAAGCAGGCACCGGTGAGACCGGCTTGGCGGCGGCTGCGGGCGCCACAGTGGATGGGTTGGCGGCCGCGGCGACGGTGGGCGGGACCATGGCCGCGACCTCGGCGACTACCGCTGAAGCCGGCGCCGCAACCGCGGCCAGCGGCGTCAGCTCGATCTGCTCGAAATGCGGCATCGGCCCGGTTTCCAGCGCCAGGTTGGTGCCCCATTCGCGCCACTCATGGGCAGCACGATGGCATAGCGCGATAAGTTCGGTGGCGTCCAGCGCCAACGATTCGCCCATCTCGAACAAGGCCGGCATCATCGCGCGCCAACTTGCTTCGGGCGCCACGCAGATGTCGCCGATGTGGTCGGCCAGGCGCAGCAGCTGATGCAGCTTGGGATCGGCGACCCCATCGCCGAATTCCAGCGCACGGGTGCCGCCCTGCGCTTCAACGGCTTCGGCATAGGCATCGGGCAGGTTGTAGTCGAGCAGGATGGAAGCCGACAGCGAGGCCGCACCGGCACCCATGGCCTCCTGCTCCGCGAACGCTGCATTGGCGTCGCGCTTGCCGGCGCGGCGCTGCAGCAGCACGGCAAAGGCTTGCGGGAATAGTGTCGCCAATACCAGCTCGCCGACGCGGGCCAGCAGTCCGACGCTGAAGGCATCCGCCCGCGACAAGTCAGGGCGGGCGGCAACAAGCAGTTGCAAGGCCACCGCACGCGCCAGCGACTGCGCCCAGAACCGAGCACCATCGAAGCCGGCACATTGTTCGCCGCGATGGTTTTCCAGCAGCGAGAATCCCATTGCCAGCGAGCGCACGGGCGGCACGCCGAGCACATCCACCGCATCGCGCAGCGAGACCACCGGTCCGTGATCGGCACCGGCGACACCATTGGCCACCCTGATCGCGCGAACGGCGAAGGTCGGATCCGCCTTGATGGCATGGGCGACGACGGCGAGTGAAACGAACTCGCGCTGAGTAAGGCGGATCAAGGCCAGCGCCGGTCCCTTGGGCAGCGGGAAGTCGTTCATGCCCTTGATTTCATCTATGCGCCGGGTGACCGGGGTGTTCGCCATGGTGGATGCGTGGAGCCTATGTTTTGCTGTGGAAAGGCTTATATCACCATTTCCGGCGGTGGGGCAATCACGGCGACGTAGCGGTCACGCTACAATCCGCGCATGGATCCGGCGATGAACTATTGCAGCGTCTGTGGTGCCCCGGTAAGCCTGCGCATACCCGCGGGCGATACCTTGCAACGTCATGTCTGCGATGCCTGCGGCGTGATCCACTACCGCAATCCGCGCCTGGTGGTCGGCGCTCTGCCGGAGTGGGAAGATCGCATCCTGCTGTGCCGCCGCGCCATTGAACCGCGTCATGGCAAATGGACCCTGCCGGCCGGCTTCATGGAAAACGGCGAGAGCGTCGCCGATGCGGCGGTGCGCGAGACGCTCGAAGAGGCCTGCGCCCGCGTCGAACTCGGCGAGATGTACACCATGATCAGCGTGCCGCACATCCACCAGGTGCACGTGATCTACCGCTCGCGGCTGCTCGACCTGGATTTTGCCCCCGGGGTGGAAACCCTCGAGCTGCGGCTGTTCAGCGAGGACGAGATCCCCTGGGACGAAATCGCCTTTCGCACCATCGCCATCACCCTGCGACACTTCTTCGAGGATCGTCGCCAGGGCAGCTACCGCTTCCACAGCGAAGACCTGATCGCGCCACCGCCGCGCTAGGCGTGTTTCATTCGGGCGACGGCTATTCCTCGTCGAGGTTGAACATCACGGGCAGCGTCACCGTGAAATTGCGCCCGCGCAGGCTGTCCGGCAAGCGCGCGCGCGCGGCGCCGGCATCGATCATGGCCAGCGCGGCGCGATCAAGCGAATCATGGCCGCTGGATCGCGACACGGTGGCCGGTCGCGGCTGCCCCTCGGCGCCGACGTCCAGGCGCACCTCGGTGCTACCGGTCCAGCCTGACGCCTTGGCCTCTGGCGGGTAACGCTTGAAGCGCCGCGCCTGGCTGGCGACGGCGAGCCGGTATCCGCGCAGTCCGTCGAGCGCCTCGCCGGAAGCGGCGCTTGCTGTCAGCGACGATCCGGCGGCGGCAACCGTTGCTGTCGCGCCCGCCAGGGACAGCGGCGCGGGCGATGCCGCCGCCACCACTGCGGCGCTGGCGGACGCGGTCACTGATGGCAAGGGAACCGAAAGCTGGCGCGGTGCCTCCAAGGGCTGTGCCACGGGCGTGACTTGCGCTGAGGCAGGAGTCGGCGCTGGCGCCACGGCGCGTGGCGTTGTCGGCTTGGGCAGTTCCGGCACGGGCAACGGTTGTGGCGAACGTACCGTAGCCTGCAGCAGGGCCCGCGCCTCCTGAGCCGGTGGTCGCAAGGCTGCCGGCCACAGCAGCAGGACGTGGAGCAATAGCGAAGCGAGGATGGCATAGCGCATCCGTCGCGTCCCAAATGCCCCCTTATCCGTACTATGAAATGTCACAATGCTCTGCTAGATTCCCGGCGATAGAGGATTTTATAGAGATGAGCCGCCATCCGTTGATCCTTACCCTTGACCAGCACGGAGTTCCGCACCGCTGGGTGAGTTGGCAACATGCCTGCGTTTATGTCGCGCGGGATCTGGTCGCCTGGGATGCGGGCGACACGCAGTTCATTTTCTACGGCGGCACCAATCGCATTACCGGCGAGCGTTCCGAGCTGACCACCAGCAGCATCATCGCCATCCGCGGCAAGGCACTTTCCGGCAAGTCGCTGCATCCGACGCCTCCGCTGTCGAACCGTGAACTGTTCCATCGCGACCGCCACATCTGCGCTTATTGCGCCAAGGAGTTTTCCGGCCAGCGCCTGACCCGCGACCACATCGTGCCGGTATCGCAGGGCGGCAAGGACACCTGGATGAACGTCGTCACCGCCTGCCGTCACTGCAACCAGACCAAGAGCGGGCGCACGCCGGAGCAGGCGCGCATGCAGCTGGTCTACGCCCCTTACGTGCCGAACAAGGCCGAGTACCTGATCCTCTGCAATCGCAACATCCTTGCTGACCAGATGGATTTTCTCGCCCGCCACGTGCCCTCACAAAGCCGCGTCCGCGCGGCGTAAAACTCGTGAATAAATCTACTGCGCGCGCCGGATCAGGGCTTGGGCGGTGCTCGCTATCCTCATGTACAACGACGTACATTCCGGTAGCTGCGCTCCGGCCGCACCCTGCTGCGGCCCGCTCGCCACGATTTCTTCACGAGTTTTGAACGGCCCTCTATCGTCATGACTGCCGTCGCGGCAAAGCCGCTGACTTCCTACCGCCCGCATTGGGCCAGGCGCTTCGGCACGGCGCCCTTCCTGCCCATGTCGCGCGCGGAAATGCAGGTGCTGGGCTGGGACCAGTGCGACATCATCCTTGTCACCGGCGACGCCTACATCGACCACCCCAGTTTCGGCATGGCGCTGGTCGGACGCCTGCTGGAAGCACAGGGATTCCGCGTCGGCATCATCAGCCAGCCGGACTGGCGCTCGGCCGAGGCCTTCCGCGCGCTGGGCGCGCCGGCCCTGTACTTCGGCATCACAGCGGGCAACATGGATTCGATGGTCAATCGCTACACAGCCGACCGCAAAATCCGCTCCGACGATGCCTACACGCCGGACGGCGCAGCAGACAAGCGCCCCGATCACGCCGTGGTGGTGTATGCCCAGCGCGCCCGCGAAGCATTTCCGGACGCCAACATCATCGTCGGCAGTATCGAGGCGTCCTTGCGCCGTATCGCCCACTACGACTACTGGAGCGACAAAGTGCGCCGCTCGGTGCTGCCCGACAGCAAGGCCGACCTGCTTATCTTCGGCAATGCCGAGCGTGCCCTGGTGGAAGTGTCGCACCGCCTCGCTAAAGGCGAGACGATCGAAAGCATCCGCGACCTGCGCGGCACGGCCTTCATGGTGCCGCGCGGCTGGCGACCATCGGCTGAATGGGGCGAGGCCGATTCGACGACACTCGACACGCCAGGGGCGGTGCATGCCCATCCCGACCCGTACGCCCCGAAGGAAGTCCCCTTGGGGGACGCGATGGAAGAAACAAAAATGAAAGCCGGCGCCGGCGACGCGGCGACAGTGCGATTCATGCCGAAGGCCGAACGCCTCGCAGCGCGCAAGGACGCGCGCGCGCATACGGTCGTGCGCCTGCCGTCCTACGAACAGGTCAAGGACGATGCAGTGTTGTACGCCCACGCCTCGCGCGTGTTCCACCTCGAATCGAATCCCGGCAATGCCCGGGCCCTGGTGCAAGGACATGGCACGCGCGACGTATGGCTCAACCCGCCGCCGATCCCGCTGAGCATGGAGGAAATGGACCATGTTTATGGCCTGCCCTACATGCGTGCGCCCCATCCCGCCTACGGCACGGCGAAAATTCCTGCCTGGGAAATGATCCGCTTCTCGGTGAACATCATGCGCGGGTGTTTTGGCGGCTGCACCTTCTGCTCCATTACCGAGCATGAAGGCCGCATCATCCAGAGCCGCTCGGAAGCCTCGATACTGCGCGAAATCGAGGAAATCCGTGACAAGACACCGGGCTTTACCGGCGTGATTTCCGACCTCGGCGGCCCCACCGCCAACATGTACCGCCTGGCCTGCAAGGATCCGCAGATCGAGTCTTCGTGCCGGCGGCTTTCCTGTGTCTATCCGGGCATCTGCGAGAACCTGAACACCGACCACGCACCGCTGATTTCGGTCTATCGCAAAGCGCGCGCGCTGCCCGGCATCAAGAAAATCCTGATCGGCTCGGGCCTGCGCTACGACCTCGCGGTGAAATCGCCGGAGTACGTCAAGGAACTGGTGACGCACCACGTCGGTGGCTACCTCAAGATCGCGCCGGAACATACCCAGGAAGGCCCGCTGTCGAAGATGATGAAGCCGGGCATGGGCAGCTACGAGCGCTTCAAGCAGATGTTCGACCGCTTCTCGAAGGAGGCCGGCAAGGAGCAGTACCTGATCCCCTACTTCATCGCTGCCCACCCGGGCACCACCGACGAAGACATGCTGGAACTGGCGCTCTGGCTCAAGCGCAACGGCTTTCGTCTGGACCAGGTGCAGACCTTCCTGCCCACACCCCTGGCGCTGGCCACGGCGATGTGGCACACGGAAAAAAATCCGCTGCGCAAGGTCACTGCCGACTCCGAAACCGTGCCCGTGGTTCGCGCCGGCCGTCAGCGCAAGTTGCAGAAGGCCTTCCTGCGTTACCACGATCCGGAGAACTGGCCCTTGCTGCGCGAGGCGATCAAAAGCATGGGCCGCGCCGACCTGATCGGCCCCGGCAAGCGCCACCTGATCCCGGCCTGGCAACCGGCAGGAAGCACCGCCCAGGGCGAAGGCAGGCCACCGCTGCGCGGGCAGAAGTCGGCGCTGATGAAGCCCCTGCGCAGCAAGGCGGTCGATCAAAGTACGCTCTCCTCGCCGCTGCGGATGGCGCCACGGCGACCGGCCGTGCCGACACCAAACAAAGCCGGCAAGCCAGGCCCGACCGGGCAACGTCATCCGACCGTACCAAGGCACCCGCTGTCACGCCGCAAGGGCGGCTAACGGAGGTTTTCCGGCAATCTGGTCTGGGGGTTTGCAGCAGGTAGAATCGGATGGCGGAGAGGGTGGGATTCGAACCCACGGATGCCTTGCGACATCGCCTGATTTCGAGTCAGGTACATTCGACCACTCTGCCACCTCTCCGCGAGGCGCGGATTATAACCGCGAAGCGTCCGTCGGTCACAGCACGTACGGAGGGAAAGCGTTGTCGAAACTGCCTCGCCTGCTCTGCCTGCTTGCGCTGTGGCTATCCGCCTGCAGCCGCATTGATCCGCCGGAAGCAGAAGGTCGGCTGGTGGTGGCGATCCGCGAAGCCCCGGCCTTCTTTCAGAGTGAGGGCGACAGCGCCAGCGGCTTCGAACATGATCTGGTTACCGCCTTTGCCGACAGCCTCGGCCTCAAGGTGCATTTCATCAAGGCGGCCGACCCCTACGAACTGACCGACCTGGCCCTTGCCGGACGCGTGCACCTCGCTGCATCCATGCCGATCGGCAACAGCCACCTGGAGTATTCGGCCCCGATCCGCACCGTGAGGCCATGGATCGTCGGCCACAACGAGGTGCTCGGCCCCGAGACCCTTGACGATCTTGCCGGCAAGACCGTCGAGGTTCCTGCCGGTTCCTCGCTGGCCGACACGCTGCGTGGCCTGCCGGAGAAATCCCGCCCCGTGGTGGTCGAGGTGCCCGGCGTCAATGAGATGGGCCTGCTGGAACGCGTATCGTCGCACCAGGCGGAACTGGTCGCGGTGCATGACATCCATCTTGATCTGGGCGTCAACTTCTTTCCCGAACTGAGCCCCCTGCTGCAACTGCCGGGCCGGATCGAACTGGGCTGGGCCTTTGGCGGCAAGGATGCCGACAGTCTGCGCGCCAAGGCCGATGCGTTTATCGGCAGCGTACGCGCCGACGGCCGCCTGGCGCGCCTGACTGATCGCTATTTCGGCCACATCAAACGTATCGACACCGGCGGCATTGCGCGCTTTATCGACGACACGAGGACCAAGCTGCCACAGTGGCGCCGCCATTTCCAGCAGGCACAGGAACTGACCGGGATCGACTGGCGCCTGATTGCAGCGCTGGCCTATCAGGAATCGAAATGGGACCCCTTGGCGACTTCGTACACCAATGTGCGCGGCATGATGATGCTGACTGAAGACACCGCCGACTACCTGCGCGTCAAAAACCGTCTGGATGCTGGGGAAAGCATCCGCGCCGGCGCGCGTTACCTCGCTGAAATGGTGGAGCAGGTGCCGGCCACGGCGGGCTACCCGGACCGTATCTGGCTTGCACTGTCGGCCTACAACCTGGGCATGGGCCATTTTCGCGGCGCCCGGGCGATCGCGTTGAAGCTCAAGCGCAATCCGGATGTCTGGTACGAAATGAAGCAGGTATTGCCGCATCTGGCTCGGCCGGAAATCTATGCGCGCCTCAAGAGCGGTCCGGCGCGCGGCGGCGAAGCCGTGATCATGGTCGAGAACATCCGCAGCTACTACGACATACTCAGCCGCTTCGAGGCAGCCCACGCCTCGCCCTACACGACAAACTTCAAGCTGCGGTGATTTTCTCCGCACCACCCATCCATGGGCGCAGCGCTGTGGGCACGGTAATGCTGCCGTCCTCGTTCTGGTAGTTTTCCAGCACGGCGACCAGAGTACGGCCGACCGCCAGGCCGGATCCGTTCAGCGTGTGCAGCAGTTCCGGCTTGTTCTTTTCATTGCGGAAGCGGGCCTGCATGCGACGCGCCTGGAAGGATTCGAAGTTGGAACAGGAGGAAATCTCGCGGTAGGTGTTCTGCGCCGGCAGCCAGACTTCGAGGTCGTAGGTCTTGGCCGCGGAAAAGCCCATGTCGCCGGTGCACAGCGCCACCTTGCGGTAGGGCAGTTCGAGCTTCTGCAGCACCGCCTCGGCGTGGCCGGTGAGCTGTTCCAGGGCGTCCCACGACTGGTCGGGGCGCACCATCTGCACCAGTTCCACCTTGTCGAACTGGTGCTGGCGGATCATGCCGCGCGTGTCCTTGCCGTAGCTGCCGGCCTCCGAACGGAAGCACGGCGTGTGGGCGACGAACTTGAGCGGCAGCGAGTCGCCGGCGAGGATCTCGCCACGCACGAGGTTGGTCACCGGCACTTCGGCGGTGGGGATCAGGTAGAGCTTGCTGCCATCGCCGCGTGCCACGGCGAACAGGTCTTCCTCGAACTTCGGCAACTGGCCGGTGCCGAACATGCTCTCGGGATTGACGAGGTAAGGCGTGTAGACCTCGGTATAGCCATGCTCGCCGGTATGCAGGTCGAGCATGAACTGCGTCAACGCCCGGTGCAGGCGTGCGATCTGGCCCTTCATCACGGTGAAGCGCGCACCGGAAATCTTTACCCCGGCCTCGAAGTCCAGCCCGCCCAGCGCGGTGCCAAGATCGACGTGGTCGCGCGGCGCGGCGATGGCGCGCGGCGTACCCCAGCGCAGCACCTCGACATTGCCGGTTTCGTCACGGCCGACCGGTACGCTTTCGTGCGGCAGGTTGGGAATCAGTTCAAGGAAGGTGTCGAAGCGCGGCATCAGTTCGGCCAGCGCCGCCTCGCCGGCCTTCAGCGCGTCGCCCAGCCCCGCCACTTCCGCCATCGCCGCCGAAGCGTCCTCGCCCTTGCCCTTCAGCATTCCGATCTGCTTCGACAGCGTGTTGCGCTTCGCCTGCAGGTCCTGCGTTTGTACTTGCAGGCGCTTGCGTTCCGACTCCAGTACCTCGAATCCGGCAGTGTCGAGCGTCACACCACGCGTGGCGAGTCGTTCGGCGACCGATGCGAGACTGGTGCGCAGCAATTGGATGTCGAGCATGAGCGTTCCTTAAGTTTTCTTTTTCGCCTGCGCATCGAGTTCGCGCAGGTGGGCGAGTTTTTCGGCAATCTTTTGTTCCAGTCCGCGCGCCACCGGCTGATACCACTGCACGGCAGGCATGCCTTCGGGCAGGTAGCTTTCCCCCGCGGCATAGCCCTCGGCTTCATCGTGGGCGTAGCGATACTCGGCGCCGTAACCGAGCTCCTTCATCAGCTTGGTCGGCGCGTTGCGCAGATGTTCCGGCACGCCGCGGCTCTTGTCCTTTGCCACAAACGCGCGGGCGGCATTATAGGCGACGTAGGCGGCGTTCGATTTGGGTGCCGCGGCCATGTAGAGCACGGCATTGGCCAGCGCCAGCTCGCCTTCCGGGCTTCCCAGACGCTCGTAGGTGGCGCAGGCATTCAGCGCGATTTCCCAGGCGCGCGGATCGGCCAGGCCGACGTCCTCAATCGCCATGCGCACGATGCGCCGTCCCATGTAGAGCGGGTCGGCGCCACCGTCGAGCATGCGCACCAGCCAGTAAAGCGCAGCATCCGGATTCGAGCCGCGCACGGATTTGTGCAGGGCCGAGATCTGGTCGTAGAAGGCGTCGCCGCCCTTGTCGAAGCGGCGCAGGTCGGCGGCCAGGGTCTGCTGCAGAAAGTCGGCGCTGACGACACGGCGCTCATTGGCAAACCCGGCGGTCAGCGCTGCGGTACGCAGTTGCTCCAGAACATTGAGCAGGCGCCGCGCATCGCCATCGGCATAACCGATCAGGCGTTCGCGCGCTTCGGCATCGAACTTCAGATCGTCCAGCGCCCCAGCCCGCGCCCGGTCGAACAGTTCGCCCAGTTCGGCTTCGTCCAGGCTCTTCAGCACATAGACCGAAGCCCGCGAGAGCAAGGCTGAATTGACTTCGAAGGACGGGTTCTCGGTAGTGGCTCCGATGAAGGTCACCGTGCCGTTTTCGACGTAGGGCAGGAAGGCGTCCTGCTGTGCCTTGTTGAAGCGATGCACTTCGTCGACGAACAGGATGGTGCGCCGCCCCTGTTGCGCCATCATCTCGGCCTGCTGCATCGCCTCGCGGATGTCTTTGACGCCGGAGAACACCGCCGACAGCGCAATGAATTCGGCATCAAAGCCGTCGGCCATCAGGCGCGCCAGCGTGGTCTTGCCCACGCCCGGCGGGCCCCAGAGGATCATCGAATGTGGCGTACCGGAGGCGAAGGCCAGGCGCAACGGCTTGCCCTCGCCGACCAGATGGCGCTGACCGATTACCTCATCGAGAGTGCGTGGCCGCATCTGCTCGGCCAGTGGGGCATGCGCCACCGACGCCGGGAACAGATCACTCGCCGACAACATCAGCCCCGGTCGGTGCGGAAAAGCGGAACAGGTTCGCCGGCAGTACTGGGTTGGCTTCGAACTGGGTGAAGCGCAAATGGGTGATCTGGCCGAAGCTGTCGTGGATGTCCATGCTCACCGGGCGATTGGCGGCAAAGCCGATCCTGACACGCTCGAAGCTGGTGTCGCTGCCCTTCGGCCGCGCCTCCACATAGTCGACGCCATCAGCGGAAGTACCTTCCTTGAGTTCGAAATGCTTGTCCAGATCCTGCCCCGCTAATAACGCCGCCGGACTCGCGCCGAAAGCGGCACCCAGCTTCTTCACCGCCACCTGGTTGAGGTCCGGATCGTAGCTCCAGAGCTTGTTGCCATCACTGACCAGCAAGGCCTTGTAGGGCGATTCGTAGGACCAGCGAAACTTGCCCGGACGCTGCAAAGCGAAGATGCCGGCCGATTGCTGTGGCTTCTTTCCCGACTTGGTGATCACCGTCTGGGTAAAAACGCCACGAGCGCTGCGATTGCTGTCGAGAAAGCTCTTGAGCTGATCAAGGCCGCCTGCGGCGGCAGGAACCCCGAATACAAGGCCGGCAAGGGCGAAAAAGGCACGAAGTGATTTGGTCATGCAGGGATTATCGCAGCCCCACAAACCTGATGCTCACTCCTGCTTGCCGGGACCGATCACTTCGCGCCCGCCGGCGCCGTTCATGGGCGTCACCAAGCCGGCCTTCTCCATGGCCTCGATCAGCCGCGCGGCACGGTTGTAGCCGATGCGCAGATGACGCTGTACCAGCGAGATCGAGGGCCGGCGAGTCTTCAGCACGATCTCGACGGCCTGGTCGTACATCGGATCGGCCTCGGCGTCGCCGCTCGCCGTATCACCAGCGCCGACTTCTGCTTCTTCACCGATCGGGCCTTCGAGCAGGCCTTCGATATAGTCAGGCGGGCCGACCTTCTTCAGGTGATCGACAACGTGGTGCACTTCCTCGTCCGCAACAAACGCGCCATGCACACGCACCGGCAGGCCAGTACCCGGGGCCAGGTAAAGCATGTCGCCCTGACCGAGCAGGGCCTCGGCGCCCATCTGGTCGAGGATGGTGCGTGAATCGATCTTCGACGAGACCTGGAAGGCGATGCGTGTCGGGATATTGGCCTTGATCAGGCCGGTGATGACATCGACGCTCGGCCGCTGCGTCGCCAGGATCAGGTGAATGCCCGAAGCGCGCGCTTTCTGCGCCAGGCGGGCGATGAGTTCCTCAACCTTCTTGCCCACCACCATCATCAGGTCGGCCAGTTCATCGATGACGACGACGATGTAGGGCATGGTCTCGATGACTTCGGGATTCTCCGGCGTCAGCGTGAAGGGGTTGGTGATCGGCTCGCCGGCCTTCTTCGCTTCGCTGATCTTGCCGTTGAGGCCGGAGATGTTGCGTACGCCCAGGGCCGACATCAGTTTGTAGCGCCGCTCCATCTCGCCCACGCACCAGTTCAGCGCATTGGCTGCCTTGGTCATGTCGGTCACCACCGGTGCCAACAGGTGCGGAATGCCTTCGTAGATCGACAGCTCCAGCATCTTGGGGTCGACCATGATCATGCGTACGTCCTTGGGCTCGGACTTGTAGATCAATGACAAAATCATCGCATTGACGCCGACCGACTTGCCCGAGCCGGTGGTCCCGGCGACCAGCAGGTGCGGCATCTTGCCGAGGTCAGCCACCACCGGCTGGCCGCCGATGTCCTTGCCCAACGCCACCGACAAGGGGGAATGCATGCCGTGGTAGGCCTGCGAGCCGACGATCTCCGACAGGCGCACGATCTGTCGCTTCGGGTTGGGCAGTTCCAGTGCCATGCAGGACTTGCCCGGAACGGTCTCGACCACGCGGATCGACACCAGCGACAAGGCGCGTGCCAGATCCTTGGCCAGGCCGACAATCTGGCTGCCCTTGACGCCGACGGCGGGCTCGATCTCGTAGCGCGTAACCACCGGGCCGGGATGGGCGCTCAGCACCTTGGCCTCGACGTTGAAATCGGCCAGCTTGCGCTCAATCAGGCGCGAGGTGAATTCGAGGGTCTGGGCCGACGGCAAATCCTCGGGGTTGTGCGAGGCTTCGGCCAACAGGTGCAGCGGCGGCAAGGCCCCGCCGGGCGCATCGAAGAACAGCGCTTGCTGGCGTTCCTTTTCGGCCCGTGCCACGGCCTTGGGTGCCACCGGGACGACAAGCTCGACCGGCTCGATGCGCAGGGGTGGCAAGGGGCTTTCCTCCACCTTGCGCCTTTCGGTTTCTACGACCTCCTCGCGCTGCTCGGCAATTGCCTTGCCATAACGACGATCCTGCCAGGCTTCCCAAAGGCTGCGCGAACCCACATAGGCACCTTCGAGCAGGACGCCGGCCTTCTCGGCGATGACGATCCACGACGCACCGGTAAATAAGCTGAAACCGATCATGCCAAGGACGATAAGAATCAGGGTGCCACCGGTATAACCAAGGAACGAGGCAGTCAACCGGCCCACCTCGTTACCGAGCATGCCACCGGGCGCCAGGGGCAATGCCAGTTTCAGGCTCCAGAAACGCATGGCCTCGATTCCGGTGCTGGCCAGCAACAGCACAACAAAGCCGATGAGCGCAATCGCCAGCGAGCGCCGATCTCCGCCGAAAATATGGCTCAGCCGGTGGTAGCCCCATGCAAGCAGGAACAAGGGCAATAGCGCCAACCACCAGGCCGAAAGGCCAAACAGGTAGAGCAGCAGGTCACTGAGCCAGGCACCGAAGCGCCCACCCGGATTGGCAATCCGCTCCAGCGTTGCGACATGCGACCAGCCCGGATCCATGCGCTCGTAGCCCCAGAGAATCAGGGACAGGTAGATCCCGATCAAACCGACAAGCAGCCAGTGGGCCTCATGGACCAGTGAGGCAATTTTCTCGGGTAGTGGCGAAGGGGAGTCTTCTGTCATGCTGGCAGCATTCATGGTGTCGGCCGGCCCATTGGGTGCGGGATCGCAATAACGGATACTTGCCAAGTATGATCCCAACCCTTTGCTGCCATGGGGCGAAAAGCCGGCCTGTAGGCACGCTTTTCCGACCTTGAAAAGACATCGGCCGCAACGGTTTACCCGTTGCGGCCGATATATTGATGCAGGCTGCGGGTTAGCGAGCGTTCAATGCCGCCTGCGCCAGTTGGCGAATGTCAGCATTGTCGGGCTGACGCGATAACATTTCCTTGGCAACGATCTTCAAATCATCGACCATGCCGTTCTCCTGGAATACGGAGTAGAGGTACAACTCCGGCGTTACGTCATTTGCTGCCGCCTTGGCACGCATCGACTCATAGGCAGCGACTGCTTCAGCAACCTCTTCCTTGCTCGATGCCGACTGAGCCTTGACAGAACGCACTACCAAGCCGCCGACCCGTGACGTGTTCATCAATTCGGATACGCGAGCCAGCTTTTGCGGAACCGCAGCAGGCATCTGCACAATCTCAGGCTTGCTGCCCTTCAGCAGCTCGCCACCGCCAGAGGTGGCAACAAAGCTGCCCGGACCGGACCAGGATTCCTGGCGATTCGCCGTGGTATAGCTAATACGGATTGCCGCACCGGCAGCAAGCGTAACCTTGTCGCCATGGCGCAGGCGCATATAGGGCTGGGCCTTGCGCGCCGGACCTTCCTTGCCCTGATAGCTGACATCGCCCTGAAGCGAATTTACCAGCCCGACATCACCCGTGTCCTGCGCAAAGGCAACACCGCCAACAAGCGTTGTAATGAAAGCAAAAACCAGCTTCAAGCTATTGTTTTTCATGATTATCACCAGTTCGGGACAAATTCAACGCGACGATTCAAGCCGCTGGACGGATTATCCGTATCACGCAACCTGTCACTGGAACGACCTGCCGTTTCGATGTTGCTGAGACCAAACTCCGCCTGCAGAAAGCTCTTCACAGAATCGGCGCGCTGCTGCGACAGGCGACGGTTGGCAGAATCGCTTCCCGTGGAATCCGTATGCCCTTCAACGACCAGCGACTTCCAGACTCCAGCCTTGCGTTGCAAGGCGGCGCCAACCGACCTCAGGAAGCCCTTGCCTTCTTCAGTAAGCAATGCTGAGCCACGGGCAAAGGTGATCTGGATCGTATCCAGCGAGGACTTCGGAATTACGCTCTGACAGCGCAATCCGATCTTTTCCATCTGCGCACACTCATCCTTGAGCGCAACAACTTCCTTTGGAAACAAGGCGCCTTCGATGTCCTCGACCTTTGGATTGGGGCTATTGATCGAAATGGTCTGCCGTGCTTCCTCGTCAGCGGCGAATGCCGTTCCGAAGGCACCAGCAAGCACCATTGCGACAACGATGAGTTTTCTATTGAACATTGCGAACCTCCACGATAAAACGTCAATTCAAATCATTTCAGATCGAAACATACCGTTCAAGCCAAAACCGGTCAACGACAAAAGTCACAGTCCACTTACGAATTCCCCGAAACCCACTGCCTCCTATTGAATCAATAGTACAAAACCGTCCTATTGGCAAGACAGGCTGCCGTTCGCGAATCCGCCTTCGCACTCCTCGGCTCCCGCCATACCGGTGCTGTCATCCACAGCCGGTTGGCCAGGACCAGCCGAAGTAACCACTCCGCGCCTGAGAACCTTGCTAGCGTTTTCCTTGGAAAACCCCGATTCACGGATTTCTGTAGTCAGGTTACGGATATCAAGGTAGGCAGCATCCAAGGCGCCGGTCAATTGGGCGTTGGTGGCGTCGTTACCGTTATAGAGAACTCTGCGATACAGCGGGTTTCCTGAAAACTCATACTTCGGCTGGACCTTGTCATCGCCTTTAAGATTGATTGTCCCGTCGGAAACGCCGCTACCCTCGACCACGACCAAACCACTCGTTTCGATCCTCAAAGCTAGATCAGCAGTGCTGCCAATTGCGCCGGCAACCGCGTTACCGTTTGATCCATTCGTCAAAATCTTTAGCGCGGCCGTCGTGGTGGCCGTGGAAGTCGCCTTCACCAAACCGCCTGTCAGACCGGCTTTAGCCTGGAACGCAGTGCCGCTGTCCGCCTGCAGGATGACCGTGGTGCCAAGAATTCCGATCACCCCCCCTGCCCCGCTCGGGGCCTCTACCGTATTCACATCGATGTTACTCGCGTAGAGCCAAACCTCAGCACCCGTTCCGGAGGCGATCAACGAAACCTTCCCGGGCAATACGTTCAGGCTCTTAAGAGTGATATTGCCGCTCGTAGTCGTTGCCCAAAGATTGCCGCCAATAGTCCAAACCCCGCTTTGCGATATTGCCCCGCCCCCCTTGATATCGACATTCCCGGTTACACCTGACCCAGCCACAACAATCGACGCCAAACTGATTCCACCACCAGAAATGGTTAGGTTAGTAAGCGGAGTAAGGCTACCTACTGCACCACTGAATACAACGCTACCCGAACCGGCAGCAACCGAAAGGCTGCTTGCTCCATCCACTTTGGCATTAAAAACCTGATCAGCATTCGCCGCCGCTGTGGTGATCGTAGTTGCCTGTGAAAGCGTAATCTGGTCGGTACCCGAGTCACCAAACGTGGCCTGCCTTCCAGCCGTAAAGGTAAGCCCGCCGACCCTGTTAAAGGTAGTGTTGGCATTCAGCGCACTCGCTGTGTCGCCCGCGCCGAGAGTAACGTTTTCCTTGAAAACAACATTGGCATCGCTACTGATTCCCGATGCCGTCGCCAATGTCGAATTGAAGGTCGTGGCCCCACTTGTGATGCTCAGCGCGGCACCGGTGCCATCACCCAGCGGCGTAATACCACCAACCGCCCCGTTAAAACTGATTACTCCTGTTCCCGCCGTCAGCGTCAAATCTCTGTTGCCGTTGACCGTCTGCGCGAATGTGATATCACCCGCAGTCGCCCCTGTACTAATTGAAACCGTCCCCGAGGCAAGCGTCACCGGGTCCCCAAAGCTAATCGAACCTCCTGATCCCTGCAGGCCTCCTGCACCTGCAGCGCCACCGGCCGCTGTCAGAGTGCTGCCGTTCAACGTGATTGTATTGTTCGTCCCGGTGTTGATCGCAATCGTCCCGGCCGCGCCGCCATTGCTAGCGGCATTGGCGGAGGCTCCGCCGCTTGTCGAAATGTTTGCCACCGCAAGAGTACCGTTCGCGGTGTCAATTGTGACGTTGCCCCCCGCACTGCCAACCCCAGCATTGTTGGCCGCACCGGTGGTCACGAGGTCCCCGGACAAATCCAGGGCACCCGTACCGGTGACATTGATCGAAATCGCCCCGGACGCAGCCCCGCTATTCGCCGAAGCAGTCGTGGTTATTGCTTTACCGGCAGGCTGACTAACCAACGTGGTCCCGGTTATTGAGACAGCACCACCTTGCGTGGTGATGTTGTCCACCAAGCTAATCGTAGATCCATTCAGATTGAGCGCTCCGCCCAGCGTGGTGATGCCCGCGAGGGTAGCGTTGCCCGTAGTGGCTGCGGTGGCGGACGGCGCAATCAGTGTGGCGGCTCTAGTGACACTGCCAATATCCACCGCGTTGCTGTCGCTGTACTTGAAGAACTTGCCGCCCGAGCTGATGCTCGCCGCAATTTTATTAAAGTCGTTCCCCGCGGTCTGCAAGGTGACGTCGTCACCCGCACGAACCATCAGGCTACCTGCCGTCGCGCCCGTCGCCGTCAGCGCCGCGCTTTGCGTGATGCCCGTCGAGGCGTTGAGCTGCACCGTGCCGCCGTTGCCCGCCGCCGTCGATCCCGTGCCACCATTGGCCGACAGCGCCGCATTCACGGCTATCGCGCCGCTGTCGTTCTGGATCGTCACGACGCCGCCTGCACCACCTGTATTCGTACCACCCGTCGAGGCGCCACCGTCAGCCGTCACCGCCTTGCCCAGGGTAATCGAGCCCGCCGCCGCGTTAGTGTGGTGAATAAAAATCTCGCCGCCGGCACCGCCCGTGCCCGCATTGTTCGCCTGACCCGTGGTCGTGATGGTGCCGTTCGTCTGCAATGTGATCGTGCCCCCCGCTTCGAGGATCACGCTGCTGCCCGCCGTCGCGCCATTCCCGTTCGGCGTTGTCAGAATCGCTTCATTGACGTTCATTGCCCCCGCGCCGCCCGTGCCGGCGCGTACCAGCACGTCGCCGTTGGTGGTCCCCGCGACCGTGGTGATGCCCGTCACCGCTGCAATGTCAGACGGCTTGGCGTTCGCCGCCGATACCGGCGTGGCGCTACCCGCCGCCACGGTGCCCACCGTCAGGTCGGTGCGGTCCAGGTAC
>CAJBYR010000106.1 GCA_903959855.1 uncultured beta proteobacterium | reverse complement strand
GCGCTTTTTCGATCCTGAATCACTGATGCGCCAGTCCATGCCGAACTCGTCGGCAATCGGGGCAAACGCGGCGCGGAAACCGGCCACGTCGAAAGGCAGCGAATCCGCCTGGATTTCCTGACGCATGAAAAAGCGCTGCGCGAGTTCATCGGCGTGGTGGTTCGCCTCAAGAATCCAGCCCTTGTGTCCGGCCACGAAACCGCTGACGGCAGCGACAATGCCGACGCGATCGGGGCACGACAGGGACAGCGTGAAGCGGCGACTGGAAGGCATTCAATTAATTCTCTACAAGAAACAATAGTGAATATTATGCATCAACAGCTCGCCGCTATGGGTAACTTTATTGACTTTCATGCAACTTTCTTCATGCCATAATCGGCCATGGAAGACACTCCGGAATTACCCGATACCGCTGGCGCCCTGGAACGTTATCTGGGCAACGCCGTGCGCGACCTGCGCCAGCGTCACGGCCTGACGATTGCCGAAGTGGCCGAACGTGCCGCCATCAGTCGCGGCATGCTGTCGAAGATCGAAAACGCCCAGACCGCCACCAGCCTCGATACCCTGACCCGACTGGCGCGGGCGCTTGGCGTGTCGCTGTCGGCCCTGTTCCGCAATTACGACGTGCCGGACGGCAGCGCGCAACTGGTCAGGAATGGCGAAGGCATGGAGGTGGTGCGCCGCGGCACCAAGCGCGGTCACACCTATCATCTGCTGGCCTACGATCAGGGGCCGACCAAGCTGTTCGAGCCCTTCCTGATAACCATCGATTCGGAATCAGCGACCTTTCCGGTGTTCGAACATCCGGGGACGGAATTCCTTTACATGCTCGAAGGGCGCATGGAATACCGCCATGGACAGCACACGTATCTGTTGACGCCCGGCGATTCGCTCACCTTTCGCGGCGAGGTGCCGCACGGACCGGAAAAGCTGATCGAATGCCCGATCCGTTTTCTGGCCACCATCGTCTATCCCACCCCCGTCGACAACGCCTGAACCCGCTCATCACGACGCCACCGCGGCGGCGGTAACCGGGGCGATAGCTCTGGATTGCTGGTTGGGCTGCGCGCTCCAAAAAAAACGGGCGCTACCCTTGGGTGCGCCCGAACCACAGTGGAAATACCTTGTGGAGGAGGAGGGTTGCCTCCGCCCAGGGGCGGAGGACTTGGACTGAATTACGAGTGGTAAGCCGATTCGCCGTGGGACGTGACGTCCAGACCTTCGCGCTCTTCGTCTTCCGGCACACGCAGACCGATGAAGATATCGACAATCTTGTAGCAGATGAAGGAGACAACACCCGACCAGATGACCACGGTAGCGACACCCCACATCTGGCTCGTCACCTGCGTCACCATGTCGAAGTCGCCGACCTTGTTGGCCACGTAGTCATAGACACCGGTACCGCCCAGGCTCGGCGAAACAAACACGCCGGTCAGGATGGCGCCGAGGATGCCGCCCACACCATGGACACCGAACACGTCGAGCGAGTCGTCCATGCCCAGCATCTTCTTGAGGCCATTGACACCCCAGAGGCAGATCACACCGGCCAGCAGGCCGATTGCGATGGCACCCAGCGGACCGACGAAACCGCAGGCCGGGGTAATTGCCACCAGACCCGCCACAGCACCGGAAGCAGCACCGAGCATCGAGGGCTTGCCCTTGGCCATCCATTCCGCGAAGGTCCAAGACACGGTAGCAGCACCAGCGGCAATCATGGTGTTGAGCATCACGAGAGCCGTCAGACCGTTGGCTTCAAGGTTGGAGCCGGCGTTGAAACCGAACCAGCCGAACCACAGCATCGAGGCACCGATCATGGTCATGGTCAGCGAGTGGGGAGCCATGGCTTCCTTACCGTAACCGATGCGCTTGCCGATCATGAAGGCACCGACAATACCGGCCATGGCGGCGTTGATATGCACCACGGTACCGCCGGCGAAATCAAGTGCGCCCTTCTGGAACACGAAGCCTGCGGTAGCGCCCAGCTTCTCGGCAGCTTCGGCCGAAGTGTAGCCGTCCGGACCCGCCCAGTACCAGACCATGTGTGCCATCGGCAGGTAGCTGAAGGTGAACCACAGCACCATGAACAGCAACACGGCAGAGAACTTGATACGCTCGGCGAAGGCACCGATGATCAGCGCCGGAGTGATGGCGGCAAAGGTAAGCTGGAAGATGACATAGACCAGCTCGGGAATCGCAACACCCTTGCTGAAGGTCGCGGCCACGCTATCCACGGTGACGCCCTTGAGGAACACCTTGTCGAGACTGCCGAAGAAGGCATTCCCCTCGGTGAAGGCGAGCGAGTAACCATAAACGACCCACAACACGCCCAACAGCGAGAAGGTGATGAACACCTGCATCAGCACCGACAACATGTTCTTGGTGCGTACCAGACCGCCGTAGAACAGTGCCAGACCGGGGATGGTCATCAGCGTGACCATCGCGGTCGCCATCAACATCCAGGCGGTATCGCCCTTGTTGACCGTAGGTGCGGGTGGTGCAGCAGCGGCCGCAGGCGCAGCGGCAGCAGGTGCAGCAGCGGTGGCTGCCGGGGCAGCGGCTGCAGCAGCGGCCGGAGCCTCCGCTGCAGGGGTCGCCGCCGCCGGAGCGGCCGGCTTGTCGTCGGCCGCCCATGCATTCGAGGCGCCGCCAGAAATGCCGATGGCAAGAGCCGTCAGCAGTGTTGCGAATAGGCGTTTCATTTCAGCTCTCCCTTACAGGGCTTCCTCACCGGTTTCGCCGGTGCGGATGCGGATGACTTGTTCGACGTCGAAAACGAAAATCTTGCCGTCGCCGATCTTGCCGGTGCTGGCGGATTTCTCGATGGTTTCGATGACCTGGTCCAGCA
Organism: uncultured beta proteobacterium; assembly: GCA_903959855.1. Lineage (GTDB taxonomy): Bacteria > Pseudomonadota > Gammaproteobacteria > Burkholderiales > Rhodocyclaceae > Sulfuritalea. The sequence goes on along the minus strand of CAJBYR010000106.1, from coordinate 51,205 downwards.
GGTCGTCGCGAATCGCGGCTTCGACCTTGACCTTGGGCAGAAAATCGACGACGTATTCAGCGCCGCGATAGAGCTCGGTATGACCCTTCTGCCGGCCGAACCCCTTGACCTCGGTGACGGTGATCCCTTGCACGCCGACGGCGGCGAGGGCCTCGCGCACCTCGTCAAGCTTGAACGGCTTGATGATGGCGGTAACGAGTTTCATGGCTGTTTCCTTTAGTGATGTGGAGGTTAGGTTTGTTGCAGTTCCGCCGACGCCGGCCGGGTCACCGGCGGAACCTTATGCAATTGCTTAGAAAGTCTTCTTGAAGCTCAGAACCAGAGCGTCTTTTGCCACGTCCTTGAAGCCCGTCGTGCCGCGGTTGGTGCCCCAGCAATAGGCAGAGGCATTCACGCCGGGCAGCGGGTTGCCGCAGGAACCGCTGGCATCGGTCGTCGAATAGGTCAGACCGACAACACCGAAGCCGACATCCTTGGTCACGCCAATGTTCCAGTCGTTGTAGCTCGGACTGGCGGTAGCGGCAGTTGCATTTACGTTCTTCACCTTCTGATGGCCATAGTGGCCGCTCAAGCCCCAACCATTGCCCAGATCGTAGGCGCCGTTGAGTTCGAGATAGTCGGACCCCCGGGTGCTGGTGTTGCCGTTGTTACCCAGCCAGCCGATGAAGCCATCGGAGACGACGCGGGAGTACTTCACCGTGACCCACTTGTACCCAAGCGCACCGTAGATTTCATTGGTATTCGGATTTACGTTGGTGCCAGGAATCGCATTGCCCTTGCCGGGATAGGTGTAGGCAATCGCACCCACATCGTAGGTCCAGTCGCCGCCGGCAAAGCTGTTCTTGTAACCACCGTAGTAATCGATCTCGGTGGTGCCGCTACCATAGGCATCCTTGACCCAGGTGATGTTCGAGGCCCAGGCGCCGGCATACAGGCCGCTGGAATGGGAATAATCGACACCGCCCTGGAGGGCAGCACCACCGCGGGTCTGGGTGACGCCGCGGAACAGGTAGTCGGATACCACGCCGACGTTGGCAGTGAAGGTATGCGGGCTGGCCGGCGCGGCGGCAGCCTGAGCCATGGCGACGGAGGGAAGAGCGAACGCTCCGGCGATGGCTGCGGCAATCAGTGTCTTACGCATCGTGATGCTCCTATGAAGAAATTTGGAAAACTACGGGCACTGTTATGCGAAGACCGTGCCAATCATTTTTCTTGTTTAAATACAATACACTGAACCCAACTAGCTGCCTGATCCCCGTTGCGGCGCACCAAAGCCGGGACCAAAGCCGGCCCCGTGGCACCAAATTGGTGCTTGCCGTCACTCGATGCAGGGCTGCACTGGGGCTGTGCTAGACTTTTCCCCGTTCCTGCCTACCTTTCCAGACCATGCTCAATCCCAAACTGCTCGACGAAATGTCGTCCCGCGTGTCCTCCCTTTTGGCCTCGACACCGGCCGGTGACATCGAGAAGAATCTGCGCGCGGCGCTGGGCAGCCTGTTTGCCAAACTCGACCTGGTGACGCGCGAGGAATTCGACGTGCAACGTGAAGTGCTGGCGCGCACGCGCGCCAAACTGCAAGCGCTGGAAGCACGCGTCGCCGAACTGGAAGCGGCCAGGGCGCCGTCCCGAAGCGAAAGCTAGGCATCCGTGGCCCTCGCCGTCCTGCGCTCGCGAGGGTTGGAGGGGCTTTCGGCGCCGGAAGTCACGGTCGAAGTCCATCTCGCCGCCGGCCTGCCGGCGTTTACGCTGGTCGGGCTGCCCGACACGGAAGTCCGCGAAGCACGCGACCGGGTACGTGCCGCGATCCAGAATTGCGGCTTCGAGTTTCCGCAGCGGCGTATCACCGTCAATCTCGCCCCGGCCGACCTGCCCAAGGAATCGGGACGCTTCGACCTGCCGATTGCACTGGGCATCCTGATCGCCTCCGGGCAACTCAAGGCCACGGCGCTCGATCAGCATGAATTCGCCGGCGAACTCGCCCTCTCCGGCGAGTTGCGTGCCGTGCGCGGCACCCTGGCAATGTGCGCCGCAATGCATCGCGATGCCGCTACGGCTACCGCGCGCGCCTTCGTCCTGCCCGCGGCGAGCGCTCCGGAAGCGGCCCTGATCGAAGAGATGAACATCCTGCCGGCACAGAACCTGCTGCAAGTATGTGCTCACCTTTCCGGCCGCGAATCGCTGCCCAGATTCGCCGTGCCGCCAGCGCCGACTCTCGGCCCCTATCCCGACCTGAGCGAGGTCAAGGGGCAGGCACAGGCCAAGCGCGCCCTGGAAATCGCTGCCGCCGGCGCCCACAGCCTGTTGCTGAGCGGGCCGCCCGGCGCCGGCAAATCGATGCTGGCGCAACGCCTGCCCGGCCTGTTGCCGCCGATGACCCACGACGAAGCGCTGGAAAGTGCCTCGGTGCATTCGCTCGCCGGGAGCTTCCGCCTGGCGCAGTGGAAACAGCGACCATTTCGCGCTCCGCACCATTCGGCATCCGCCGCCGCCCTGGTCGGCGGTGGTGGTACGCCGCGCCCCGGCGAAATATCCCTGGCGCACAACGGCACGCTCTTCCTCGATGAATTGCCCGAGTTTCAGCGCGGTGTGCTCGAAGCCCTGCGCGAGCCGCTGGAAAGCGGATACATCCATGTCGCCCGGGCGGCGCGTCGTGCCGAGTTTCCCGCCCGCTTTCAACTGGTCGCGGCGATGAATCCATGCCCCTGCGGCTGGCTGGGGCACTCATCCGGAAAATGTCGATGCACGCCGGACATGGTGGCACGCTACCGCGCCAGGCTTTCCGGCCCGCTGCTCGACCGCATCGACCTGATGCTCGACGTACCCTCGGTCAGCGAAGCCGAACTGAGCACGCGTGGCGAGGGCGAAAGCTCGGCGACGGTACGCGGCCGCGTCGCCGCCGCACGCGAACGCCAGCTGGCGCGCCAGGGCAAGTCCAACGCCAAGCTGACGCCCGACGAGATCGACACCCACTGCCTGCCGGGTTGCGACGGCGCGGCGCTGCTGAAACGCGCGATGCAGCAGCTTGGACTCAGCGCGCGGGCTTATCATCGCATCCTCAAGGTCGCGCGCACCATCGCCGACCTGGCCGATGTACAGGACGGCGTGCCGCTTGCCGCCGCTCACATCGCGGAAGCCGTGCAGTACCGTCGCGGCCTCGCCCACTGAGGAGACGCTCTTGCCCAAGTCATCGACTGCCGCCGCACTAACGATCGCGCAATTGCAGGGCATCCTCAGCATTGCCGACGATGCCGTGGTGTGCTTCGACCAGAAGCTGCACATCGTCCTGTTCAACCATGGCGCCGAGATGATCTTCGGCTGGACTCGCGAGGAAGCCATCGGCCAGATGATCGACCTGCTGCTGCCGCCGCAGGTACGCGCCGGACATTCCAAATTGGTCCATGAGTTCGGTCGCTCCGGCGACATCGCGCGGCGCATGGGCGACCGCCGCTCGATCAGCGGCATGCGCAAGAACGGCGAGGAGTTCCCCGCGGAGGCCTCGATCTCCAAGCTAGAAACCGAAGGCACGGTGATCTACACCGCGATCCTGCGCGACATCACCGTCCAGGTCGCCCGCGAACGCGAACTGCAGACCGCCAAGGAAAGAGCCGAGGCGGCGATGCAGGCGAAGAGCATGTTCCTCGCCAACATGAGCCACGAGATCCGCACCCCGCTCAATGCCGTAATCGGCATGACGAGCCTGCTGCTCAACACGCGCATCGACGACGAGCAGCGCGACTATGCGGAAACCGTACGCGCCAGCAGCGAGGCGCTGCTGACCATCATCAACGACATCCTCGACTACTCCAAGATCGAAGTCGGCAAGCTGGAAATCGAACACTATCCCTTCGACCTGCGACGCTGCCTGGAAGAGGCGATGGACCTGATCAGCGCCGAGGCCGGCGAGAAGAACATCAACCTCGCCTACTTCATCGACGACAGCGTGCCCGCCTCGCTGGTCGGCGACGTTGCCCGGCTGCGTCAGATCCTGGCCAATCTGCTGTCCAACGCGATCAAGTTCACCCACCGCGGCGAGGTCGTGATCAATGTTTCCGCCGTGGTGCGACACGACGAGCGCCACGACGTCCTGTTCGCCATCCGCGACACCGGTATCGGCATTCCCGAGGACAAGGTGAACATGCTGTTCCAGTCCTTCAGCCAGGTCGACGCATCAACCACACGCAAGTACGGCGGCACCGGCCTGGGTCTGGCGATCAGCAAGCGCCTGGTCGAGATGATGGGCGGCTCGATGTGGGTCGAAAGCATCGTCGGCACCGGCTCCACCTTCTTCTTCACGGTCGCCGCCGAGGCTTCCGGCCCGCAGCTGGCCAACCATTACCTCAAGGAGTACTCCTCGGCGCTGGCCGGGCGGCGCGTGCTGATCGTCGACGACAACAGCACCAACCGCCGCATCCTGGTAAAGCAGGCGCTGACCTGGGGCATGCTGCCCTCGGCCGCCGCCTCCGGCATCGAAGCGCTCGACTTCATCCGCCACGGCCACGCCTTTGACGTCGGCATTCTCGACATGAGCATGCCCGAAATGGATGGCATGGCCCTGGCGCTGGAAATCCGCAAGCACCGCGACCCCCTGGCCCTGCCGCTGATGATGCTGACCTCGGTGACATTCCAGCGCAACCGCGAAGACTCGATGGACGCCGCCGCCTTTGCCGCCTACCTCAACAAGCCGATCAAGCCTGCCGCGCTGCTCGACTCCCTGCTTCATGCCATTCGGATTGAGGCGACACCGAAGCAGGTGCAGCCGCCACCGCCGGTACCGGCCAACCTGGCCAACAGCCTGCCGCTGAAAATCCTGGTCGCCGAGGACAACACGGTGAACCAGAAAGTGGTGCAGCAACTCCTCGCCCACCTCGGCTACCGCGCCGACCTCGTCGCCAGCGGCGTCGAAGTACTCGATGCGCTGGAACGCCAACTCTACGACGTGGTGTTGATGGACGTGCAGATGCCGGAGATGGACGGCCTCGAAGCCACGCGACGGCTGCGCAAGCGCTACGGCAAGGAAGGCCCGCGGGTCGTCGCCATGACTGCCAACGCCATGCCCGGCGACCGCGAAATGTGCCTGGCTGCGGGCGTCGACGCCTATGTCTCGAAGCCGGTCGAACTCAACGACATCCGTGCCGTGCTTACCGCCGTGGCGTCAGCGCCGACTCCCTTGCCGGCGCCGCGCGTCGAGGCGGGGGATGCGCCACCCGTAATCGACCGGCGGCGCATCGACCAGTTGCTCGAGTTGCAGGACGAGCGCAAGCCGACGCTGTTCGCCGACGTGGTCGAGCTCTTCTTCGCCGATTCGCCGCAGCACCTTGAAAAACTTGGCGTCGCGATCGCCGGCGGCGATGGCGAGCACCTGGCCAACAGCGCCCACCGCTACCTTTCAAGCATCGAGAACCTCGGCGCACGACGCATGCGCACCTGCTGCATGACCCTCGAAAAAATCGGCCGTGGCGGAAGCGTCGACGGTGCGCAAGCGGCGCTGGATGTCCTGCGCGCCGAATATGACCTGGCGCACCAGGAGTTGACCGACATAGTCTCGCGCGCCAAGCCTGCCGCAGGCTGAGGCCGCGCCCGTTTCACCCCAGTTCCCGGATCGAAAGTCGCCCTGACCATGAGCCTTGACTACCGCATCATCCCCGTTACACCCTTTGAACAGAACTGCAGCCTGATCTGGTGCACCGAAACCATGAAGGGCGCCCTGGTCGATGCCGGCGGCGATACCGAGCGCCTGCAGGCCGTCGCCGCCAGCCTCGGCGTGCACATCGAAAAGCTGCTGCTGACCCATGGCCACATCGACCATGCCGGCGGCGCCGGCGGCCTCGCCAAACTGCTCGGCGTGCGCATCGAGGGGCCACAGCGCGAGGAAAGCTTCTGGATCGACCAGTTGCCGCAGCAGAGCCGCAGCTTCGGCTTTCCGCCGGCCGCCGCCTTTACCCCCGACCGCTGGCTCGAGGATGGAGACACGGTGACGGTCGGCAATGAAACCCTGCAGGTAATGCACACGCCAGGGCACACCCCGGGGCACGTGGTGTTCTTCCACGCCCCGACCAGACTTGCCATCGTCGGCGATGTGCTGTTCGCCGGATCGATCGGCCGCACCGACTTTCCGCGCGGCAACCACCGCGATCTGATCGCTTCCATACGGGATAAACTCTGGCCGCTGGGTGACGATGTCGAATTCATTCCGGGCCATGGCCCGATGTCGACCTTCGGCAATGAGCGCCGCAGCAATCCCTTTGTCGCAGACGGAGCCTGACATGCCACATGCCTTCAAATTCTTTCGCGCCGGGGGCTTCGACCAGGCGCGCATCGATACCGCCGCGGACCTGCTGAACCTGAAGGATCTCGACCAGAAGCTGTGGGTCGCGCTGTCCTGCCCGACCACCGGCATCGAGTTCGACGCGCGCACCCTGGCGCTGATCGACACCGACTACGACGGCCACATCCGCGCGCCGGAGCTGCTCGGCGCCATCGATTGGGCCACAGCGCGCCTCACCGACAGCAGCGTTTTCGAGAAGAAGCTGGGCGGTGTTCCGCTGGCCGCAATCAAGGATGAAGCGGTGCTTGCCGCAGCCAGGGGCCTGTTGCCGGAAGGCGAAGCCCTGGTCACGGTGGCTGCCGCCAGCGCCGCCGAAGCCGAATACGCCGCGCGCGCTCTCGCCGCATGGGAAGCCGCGGGTGCGGCAGCCCGTCCCCTGGGCGACACCACCGAGGCCGCCTGTGCTGCACTCGCTGCCGTTCGCGAAAAGCTCGACGACTTCTTCGTCCGCTGCCGCCTCGCCGCCTTCGATGCGCGCGCCGAAGATGCGATGAATGCCTCCGACGACAGCTTCAAGGCCCTTGGCACGGCGGCCCTGACCAATAGCCACGCCGACATCGCCGCCCTGCCGCTGGCACGAGTCGGCGCCAGCGCTACGGTGCCGCTCGGCGCCGGCATCGACTCCGGCATCAACCCGGCCTGGGCCAACCGCATCGGCGCCTTCCGCGAGACCGTGGTGGTGCCCCTGCTCGGCGCACGTCCCGGCCTGTCCGAGTCCGACTGGCTGGCGGTGCAGGATCAGCTGGCGGTGTTCAGCGCCTGGCAGGCGGCCAAGCCTGCAGGCCTGCCGCCGGAAGCCGAAGCCGTGCGTGACCTCGAGCGCCTGGCGCGCTACGTGCGCGATCTGCTGCCCTTGTCGAACAACTTCGTCGCCTTCCGCGATTTCTACACGCGCCAGCCGGGCAGCCAGCAGTGGGCCACCTTCCAGATCGGCACGCTCTACCTCGACGGCCGCGCCGCCGAACTCTGCATCGCGGTCAGTGACGCCGGCAAGCACGCGGCGCTGGCCGGACTCTCGCGCATCTGCCTGGTGTATTGCGACTGCGCACGCAATGGCGCCAAACAGACCATCGCCGCCGCCTTCACCGCCGGCGATTCGGATCAACTCATGGCCGGTCGCAACGGCGTGTTTTACGACCGCCAGGGCCGCGACTGGGACGCCACCATCACCAAAATCGTCGACCACCCGATCAGCCTGCGCCAGGCCTTCTGGTCGCCCTACAAAAAGCTCGCGCGCATGGTGGCCGAGCAGTTGCAAAAGCTTGCCGCCAGCAAAGCCAGTGCCGTCGAGGGCAAGCTTGCCGAAACCGCCGCCACGGCCGTCAAGAAAGTCGACGCGCCGCCGGCCAAGCCGCCCGCGCAGCAAGCCTTCGACGTCGGCAAGTTCGCCGGCATCTTCGCCGCCATCGGCCTCGCCGTCGGCGCCCTGGGCACGGCCGCCGCCGCGGTGGTCACCGGCCTGCTGGCCCTCAAATGGTGGCAACTGCCGCTGGCCATCGCCGGCCTGCTGCTGCTGATCTCCGGCCCGGCGGTAATCGTCGCCTGGTTCAAGCTGCGCAGTCGCAACCTCGGCCCGATCCTCGATGCCAACGGCTGGGCGGTGAATGCCCGCGCCCGCATCAACATCCCCTTCGGCACCTCGCTGACGCAAGTGGCTACGCTGCCCGATGGCGCCGAGCGGGCGCTGACCGACCCGTATGCGGAAAAGGAAAGGCCGTGGAAGACCTACGCCTTCATCGCAATCGTGCTGTTCATCGCGCTGGCGTGGTGGACGAAGTAGGCGGCGCTGCGCTCAGGCCGGCGGCGTAACGCTGCCTTCGCAAACATGGCGCCTCCTTCAGGCTTACCCCCGTTCGCGCCAATAGTCCTGCGCGCGACGCAGATGCATCACGGCGAGGATATATATCCAGCCCTAGCGCGGAGCATACAGAACGCCATACGGAAAACGATTGGCCAGGATACGGCGAACGTCACTATCCAGAGGCGTCCACGCGAAAGGCATCGCTTCCGCAAGCCGGATTGCCGCGTGAATCTCGCCGGCGAAGTCTGCACCAAGCCCGGCGGACCGCTCTTCGTACCAATCGACTGCGCCAAGGAACTCGGCCTCCGCCTCCGGATGGAACCGAAACGTCATTGCTTGAGGCGAGCGCGGACCCGCTCCAACACCTGATCGCCGGGGATCGCCTCGACCCGGCCTGAATCCAGATCGTCCAGCCGGCGGCGAGCAACGGCCAGCCATGCAGCCGTGATCGAATCGTCAGCCGGATTCAGTGTTTGCAGCAAGGAGTCCACCAGACGGGCACGTTCCTCCAGCGGCAGCGACGCGGCTTCGGCGATCAGATCGGCGGTATTCATGGCGAAACTCCTTGCGGTAGATGCTGCAACCTTACCCCATCCACCGCCCGTCGTCCAAACGCCGCGCGCGGCCGAGGGCTTCGAGGGCGGCGAGGATGTCGGGGAGGCGGGATTTCCAGCGGCCCTTGGCGGTGAAGCGGGCGGCGAGTTGGCTTTTTGTCTGCGGCGCGTTGCCGAGGGCGGAGGCGAGGGTGGCGAGTTGCTCGGGGAGGGTGGCGGGCCATTGTTGCTGGCTTGCCGGCGTGGGTGCCTGGGCTGGAGTCGGGGCGCAGCCAGCGGATCGTGCCTTGTGCTTCCTCGGCGCTGCGTTCGACGTTGAGGGCGACCAGGCGTTCGTGGATGGCCTTTCCTTGGCCGAAAGCGCCGTACCGCCAGCGCCGACTCTCAACTTGTTCGCTTCCTGCACTAAGCAGCCACGCTTGTAGCAGTCGATGCGCCCGGGACTGCTGCCGCCTTCGCCGTGGCGGCAGCTGACCGGCCGCTCGAACATGTAGTCCTGCTCCAGCGTCGGGTGCCGCGCGGGATGGCCGAGCAGGCGGCACAGGTCGATGACGAAGCTTTGCGCGCTGGCGAGTTCCGAGGCCGTCACGCCCTGCCGGCGGGCGATGAAGGATTCGACGGAGTCGATCATCGGGTCGGGCACAGGGCGACCGGCGGGAAGGCCTCGGCGCGCTTCGCCTTGCTCACGAAATCCTTGTCGAAGGTCATCACGGTCGCCGTGGCGGGCGACAAGGCGAGATGCAGCGCATCGGCGAAGTCCAGCCCCTGCTCGAACCATTGCACGGCGCGATACAAGGCGCTTTCATTCGGCAGGCGCATGGCGGGCAGGCCCAGCACATGGCGCAGTGCAACGGCGATTTCGGCGCGGGAACAATCGCTGCATTCCAGCACCCAGACCAGTTCGAGAATTATGGTGGGCGTCACCGTGACCTGCGGTGAGGTTTCGAGGACGCGCGCGGCGCGCTTCGCCTGCGCGACATCATCGTTGAGCAGGTAGCGCAGCAACAGATTGGTATCAAGGACAATCATGGTCGCGTCACCTGACGGAATTCTTCCGCTTCAGCATTTCGCCGATGGCGCGTTTGATATCCACTGCCACAGGCGCCTTGCGTCCCGGCCTGGCCAGCAAGCCAAGGCCCGCCGCAATCTCGGTGCGGGCAAAGCGCTGTTCGGCCTGGCGCAGGCGTATCTCGTCACCTTCCGCCGTGATCGACAACTCGCTGCCGGCTTCGATGTGGAAGGCCGCGCGCAACTGGCGCGGAATCACGATCTGGCCCTTGCTCGACACCCGCACCGTGGTCATGGCAACTCCATAAGTAAGACTAGGTAAGACGAATCATAGCAGAGCCGGCCGACGCGGGATCGGCGTGCCAGTGCCAGCAACAGTCACCGGATCGCCGTGTCGTCATCCGCAGCGACGAGGATCCGCAGCGACGAGGAGCGCGTACTTTGCGCGACCGTCCTGCTGCGCAGGGGCCTTATCAGAGCGTACTTTGCGCGACCGTCCTGCTGCGCAGGGGCTTTATCAGCGCCGACTCCCGGCCTAGAGCATGGCGCCTATACGCGCCGGGCCACTATGGCAGAATCTGCAGGTGCCGCCCACGGCCGCACCCCCTCCTTCCGGCACCGCCATGACCGTCCGCAACCTCGATTTTCTGTTCCACCCGCGCAGCATCGCCGTGGTCGCCGAAGGTGGCCTTCCCGGATGCTATGCCGACGTCGTGATGCGCAACCTGGAGGACGGCGGCTTCAAGGGCCCGATCCTGCGCGCCCGGGCGAAGAAGCAGTCGCTGTTCGGGCTCGGCGCCCACATGCATGTTTCCGAACTGGAGACCGTGCCTGACCTGGCGGTGATCTGTGCGCCCTTGCGCGACGTGGCCGGCATTGTTGCCGAGCTCGGCGAGCGTGGCACGCGCGCGGTGCTGGTCGGGCCGTCCCTGCACGAGACGCTGAGCGAGGACCAGGTGGCTCAGGCGCGCAAGGCCGTGCTCGACGCGGCGCGGCCGAAACTGGTGCGCGTGCTGGGTCCCGGCAGCGGCGGCCTGGTGGTGCCCTCCTGCGGGCTCAACGCCAGCGTCTCGCCGGTGATGGCCAGCCGCGGCAAGATCGCGCTGGTAGTGCAATCGGCGGCCATCGCGGCGGCGGCGCTGGATCGCGCCGCCGGCAAAGGCATCGGCTTTTCCGCCGTGGTGCACCTGGCGGCCGGGCTCGACATCGACCTCGCCGACGTGCTCGACTGGCTGGCGGAAGATCCCGAGACCGAGGCCATCCTGGTGCAGTTTGAAACCGCGCCGGCGGCACGCAAATTCATGTCGGCGGCACGTGCGGCGGCACGCAACAAGCCGGTGGTGGCGATGCGCGGCGAGCGCCTCGACGGGCGCGGCGATATCCCGCAACCGTTCCGCAGCGATGACGTCTACGACACCGCACTGCGCCGCGCCGGCTGGATCCGAATCGACACGCTGGAAGATCTCTTCGATGCCGCCGAGGCCATGGCGCGGGTGCGTCCGCTGCGCGGCGAACGCCTGGCCATCGTCGGCAACGGCCAGGGCCTGGGCCGCATCGCCGCCGGCAGCCTGCTCAGATACGGCGGGCAGCTTGCCCGGCTCGCGCCGGAGACGGCGACGCAGTTGGCCAGCCTGATGCGCATCGGCACCACGCCCGGCAATCCGCTGGCCTTGCCACCAGACCTCAGTCCAGCCCACTGGACTACCGCGCTCGAAACACTGCTGGCCGACAAGGGCATCGACGCCGTGCTCACGGTGTATTCGCCCTCGCCCTTCGCCTTCGGCAACGAGGTGGCGATGGCGATCGGTGCAGCGGCGAAGAACACCGCCAAGAACATCTTCACCTGCTGGGTTGGCGGCAACGCCATGCAGCAGGCGCAGCAGATCGCCGCTGCCCAAGGCGTGCTCGCCCACGACTCGCCGGAGAAGGCCATCGGCATTTTTCTCGGCATCGTCAGTTACGAGCGCAACCGCGAACTGTTGCTGCAGATGCCGCCTTCGGTGGCCGAGGATTTCGTGCCCAACCTCGAGCGCGCCCGCGCCGCCGTCGGAGAGTCATTGGAGGCCGGCGCCAGCTTGCTGTCACCGCGCGCCGCGCGCCAGTTGCTGCTGGCGTATGGCATCGAGTCGGAGGAGGAGGCTCCGGCGGCCAACATCGACAATGCGATCGCCACCGCCGCCGGCATCGGCTACCCGGTCGATCTCGCGCTGGCCCTGGTCAACGATCTTGATCTCGGCCTGGAGGCGCACGAACTGCGCTCACCCGAAGATATCCGCATCGCCGCGCGCGGCCTGCGTGCGCGGGCCCGCGCCGAGCTCCCGCGGGTACGCGTCAGCGGTTACCGCCTGCGGCCCAGCGCAGCGCGCAGCGGCATGCCGGCGCTGCGCCTCGGCGTCGCCGACGACACGGTGTTCGGGCCGGTGATCTATCTCGGCGCGGCAGGGATCGCCAATTGCCGCAACTTCGTCGCCCTGCCGCCGCTCAACCGCCGCCTGGCGATGGACCTCGTCGCCCGCGGCGGCTTTGTCCGCGACGCGCCGGAGGAAGAACGCGAAACCCTCGAAACCGCATTGGCCACGGCGTTGGTGCGCGTTTCCCAGATGCTGACCGACATCGACGAGATCAGCGCCATCGAGCTGGACACCCTCCATGTCGAGACCACCGGCGTAGTCGTCCGCGAGCGACGCATCCACGTCGAGAAGCGTGGCCGCCGCCTCGGTTTCCGCCGCTTCGCGATCCGCCCCTATCCCAAGGAACTGGAACAGCACATTGACTGGCACGGCCGCAAGCTGCTGATCCGGCCGATTCGTCCCGAAGACGAAACCACGCTGGCCGACCTGATTGCCTCGCTCGATCCCGAGGATTCGCGCATGCGCTTTTTCGGCACCATGCGCAAACTGCCGCGCTCGCAACTGGCGCGCTTCACCCAAATCGACTACGACCGCGAGATCGCCTTGGTGGCTATCGAACGCAACTCCGGCGGTATCGAACGCTCGCTCGGCGAGGCACGCATGGTCGCCGACCCGGACAATGCGGAGGCCGAATTCGCCATTCTGGTCGCCTCCGACGTCAAGGGCGGCGGCCTCGGCCGGCGTCTGATGGAGAGCCTGATCGAGTGCGCACGCAATCGTGGCATCGGCGTGTTGCGAGGCGAAACCCTGAACGAAAACATCCGCATGCAGGATCTCGCGCGCAAGCTGGGCTTCGAACTCAAAACCGGGCCCGGCGTGGTCGAAATGCGTTTGCCATTGCGCCCGGCAGCGCCTTAGGTAAGTAACGATCAGGCCGTGTCCAGCGCGTCCACCAATGCCATGCGAGGGATATGCCGGCGATGAAATTCGTCAAGCCGGTTACCTTCGTCCTCATGGCCCTCGCAGCAGGCTTTTCCGTGTGGTCCGTCAGTATCGGTAAGCCGACCAGCGTTGGCGCCTTCCTTTTCTTCTCTGCCTGGCTGGTCTCCCCTTACCTCGTATTGAGTGCAGCGCTGATACTCCAGAGCGCGAAAGGCAGATCCGCGTTTCATCGGCTTCTGGTCGCTGCGGTGGTTACCGTCGGCGGCGTCCTCCTTCTGGCGGACGTGATGTTCTGGCACAAGGATGCACAGGGGGCCATCGCCATGCTCATGGTTCCGATATTCCAGGGCGCCGCATATGTCGTCCTGCTGCTTATTGCCATATGGGTATCGCGGAATCCACGCCGCTAGCCGGAGGTGCAATGCTTTGGCGCATTCAAGCAGCCCTGAACCATCCTTCGGCCCGGACACGCCAAAACCGGGCAGACCATCAATAGAGGCAGCACATGGACATCGGCATCATCCTCGGCGTGTTTATCGGCTGGCCGTTTCTGGCCCTGGCGCCGACCGCAGTCTTCGCGGCACTCTACTTCCGATGCCGGCGGCCGATCATACTGATAGCCATGCTTGCCTGGCTCGCTTACTTCCCATACGAGCTGGCGATGAAGCTGCGCATACTCTGTTCCGGCGAATGCAACATTCGCGTCGACCTGCTGTTGCTCTATCCGCTCCTCATGCTGTCTTCGGTGCTTGCGCTTGTCGCGTATTTCAAGACAAGGCGCGGAGCCGTGCGCCCCTGACCACCGTCCATCCGTTTCCGCGCGACCTTCCGCTTAGCCGCTTTTGTCACCGCCGGGCGTAGCTCCGGTGTGCATGCGGATCTTTCCAACGAAGGCGATGGCAATGACGGTGGCGCCGACCGCCAGCCAGCCGACGTGGTTGTAGCCGACCACGCGCCCGCCGGCATCGGCGGCGATCATCACCCCGCCCAGCCAGGAGGCGATGCCGGACGCCAGTTGCTGCACGGCGCCATTCATCGACATGAAGGTGCCGCGCAGCCGCGGCTGCGCGGCCGAGGTGACTATCGCCATGGCCGGCACCATCCGTCCCGGCACCAGGATGAAGAACACGGTGGACCAGACAATCATCAGCCACAACGGCACCGGCCACAGATTGGTGATCACCAGCAAAGGCAGCAGCGAGGCGAAGGCGACAATGCGATAGACACTGATCTTGCCGTGGAGGTCCGCCATCCGCCCGATCAGGCGCGAAGTGAAGAAGGTGGCGCAACCGCCGAACAGGTAGATCAGCGGGATGTCCTCCAGCCGGATATTCACGTTCGATGTGATGTAGATGGTGATGTAGGGGATCACGGAAAAGCCCGAGAGCATGATCAGGGCCATGAAGGCCAGCGCGCGGCGATGGTTGGCGTCGGCCAGCACGGCCAGCATGGCGCTCAGGGGGTGGGCGCGTTCGGCCTCGCTGACGGTGGCGGCGGGCAGATGGCCGCGCAATGTCGGCAGCATCTTCCAGCCCAGCGCCAGCAGGCCGCAGGACAGCAGCGCAATGAAGTAGAAGGGGAAGCGCCAGCCGAAATGGTTGGCGAGATAGAGCGAAAGCGGCACGCCGGCCACGGTGGAAATCGAAAACGCCGACATGATGGTGCCGCTGGCGCGACCGCGACGCTCGAAGGGAATCAGGTCGCCAACCATGGTCTGCACCATCGAGCCCAGCACGCCACCGAAAGCGCCGGCCGTGCCGCGTGCCGCCAGCAGCGTCCAGTAGCCCGGCGCCAGGCCGCAGGCCAGCGTGGCCACCGCGAACAGGCCGAACATGGTCAGCAGCAGGCGCTTGCGCTCGAAGCGATCGACGAACATCGCCGCCAGCAGGCCGGTGAAGGCCGCCGAGAAGGTATAGGACGAGACCAGCAGGCCGAACTCGTGGGTGCCGACGCCGAGTTCCTTCATCAATACCGGACCCAGCGGCATCATGATCATGAAATCCAGGATGTGGGCGAACTGGATGCCGGCCAGGGTCAGCAGCAGCATGCGCTCGCGGGCGGGATCGAGAGGCGTGGCGGTGGTCATGGGCTCAGGGCAAGAGTCGGCGCTTACGACACGGCGATTCAGGGCACCACCAAGGCATCCGGCGCCTGCAGGCGAGCGCGCCACCACTTCAGCGCCTCGCCCGCGTCGTCCGCGGTCCAGGCCAGCCACAGCGGTTCGGCCGCGCGCGGCGCGGCAACCTCCAATTCCACAAGCTCGCGCTGCTTCAAGGCCATCCCGATCCGGCAACGCGGCAGGAATCCATAGCCCAGTCCGGCGACCTGCAATTCGATCTTGGCCTCGATATTGGCCACGGTGATGCGCGAGCGCCCGGCCACGAAACCGATGCTGCGCGCCGGCAGCAGGCGCGCGCTGTCGGCGACCACGATCGCGGTGTGTTCGAGCAAATCCTCCTCGCCCAGCGGATGCGTTACACGGGCCAGCGGATGTGAGGGCGCGACACAGAACACGAAATCGATGGCGCGCAAGCGGGTCGCATGCTGGGCGAATCCTGCCGGCGGATCGCCAATCGCCAGCGCCAGGTCGGCGCGGCCCTCGCGCAGGGCCTCCCAGTTGCCGGTCATGACCTCGGTACCGATGCGCAGGCGCGTGCCGCAGCCTAGCGCTTCGAAGGCACGTATGTGCTCGACCAGCGCAGAGGCGGGCAGCAGCGAGTCATGCACCAGGCGCAGTTCGGATTCGTAACCGGTGGCGATGCGGCGCAGGCGCGATTCGAGGTCGGCCGCCGAGCGCAGCAGCCAGCGTCCTTCGCTGAGCAGTTCGCTGCCGGCCGGCGTCAGGCTGACGCGCGGCCCGCGGCGGACGAAGAGCGGAAATCCCAGTTGCTCTTCCAGCTTGGCCACCGTGTAGGAAATCGTGGACGGCACCTTGTGCAAGGCCTCGGCAGCCGCGGCAAACGAGCCGCCACGGTCGATGGCGTCGATGATTTCGATGGCGTCGAGGCTCAGCTTGAGCATGTTGGCGACAGTTATGTTCGAATTTTTCGATGTTACAGCGGGAAAAGTCTCATCGCACCAAGCCTTGTGATGGCAGATACTGCACTTACCTGATAATTCTACTCAACTTTTAATCCGCCAAAGTTGGGAAGTTTATCGGAAGCCATCATCGGCAATTTCGAAGCTATCAAACCGGAGGTATCAAGCATGTCGCACACCGTCGTTGTTTACCACAGTGGCTACGGCCATACCCGCAAGCAGGCCGAGGCCGTCTGCAAGGGCGCCGCGGGCGTCAGCGGCGCCACCGCCGAGCTGGTCGAGATCAACGCCGAAGGCCAGTTGGCCGACGGCGCCTGGGAGAAACTTGACCAGGCCGACGCCATCGTCTTCGGCACGCCGACCTACATGGGCGGGCCGTCCTGGCAGTTCAAGCGCTTCGCCGATGCCAGCTCCAAGGCCTGGTTCAGCTCGAAGTGGAAGAACAAGATCGCCGCCGGCTTCACCAATTCGGCTTCGCTCAACGGCGACAAGGTGCAGACCCTCAACTACCTGTTTGCGCTTTCGATGCAGCAAGGCATGGTCTGGGTCGGCACCGGCATGATGCCGGCCAACAGCAAGGCCGCGCAACGCAACGACGTCAATTGGCTGGGCGCGTTTTCCGGTGCCATGGCGCAATCACCGTCCGATTCCAGCCCGGAGGAAGGCCCTCCGCCCGGCGACCTGGAAACCGCGCGCCTGTTCGGCGCCCGTGTCGCCGAAACCGCCGCACGCTGGAACCGCTAAACCCGCAAATCCCGGAGGAAACATCATGCTCGACCTACGCAAGGCCACTGATCGCGGCGTCGCCAATTTTGGCTGGCTGGATTCGCGCCACACGTTTTCCTTCGGCCATTACCATGATCCGAAGCAGGTCGGATTTTCCGACCTGCTGGTGATCAACGACGATCGCGTAGAACCCGGCATGGGCTTCGGCACCCATCCGCACCGCGACATGGAGATCTTTTCCTACGTGCTGGAAGGCGCGCTGGAGCACAAGGACTCGATGGGCACCGGCTCGGTGATCCACCCCGGCGACGTGCAGATGATGAGCGCCGGCAGCGGCATCACCCACAGCGAATTCAACCCCTCGCCCGCCGAAGGCGTTCACTTCCTGCAGATCTGGATCCTGCCCGACCGCCAGCGCGTGGCACCGCGCTACCAGCAGACGCATTTCGCCGACACCGAAAAGCGCGGCCGCCTGCGCCTGATCATCTCGCCCGATGCGGCGGAGGGGTCGCTGGGCGTGTACCAGGATGCCCGCGTCTACGCCGGGCTGTTTGACGGCGCCGAGCGTGCCGAGTTCATGCTGCCGACAAATCGCCACGCCTATCTTCATGTCGCGCGAGGCACGCTGCTCATCAACGGCATTGCAATGGCGGCAGGCGACGGCGCGCGCATCCGAAATGCCGGGGCACTGGTCTTCGACGGCGGCAATGACGCCGAGGTGCTGCTGTTCGACTTGCGGCCACGGGAACTGCCGGACCGCTGAAACCGGAAGTCGGCGCCGAGGATACGGCGACCGAATGCACACGATTGGTGTGATCTAAGTCACGTCACGCAGGAATCCAGTGACAAATGTCACTGGCCAGGCCACTTAGTTTTGCGTCGACCGAATGATTGACATATAAACCAAGCATCGATTCTGAAACAAGGCAAACCCGCCGAAAGGCGGAGACGCAAAATCACCGGCCTACCGGAGCGCAATCCCGCGCATCCCATGGCAGCGGAATTTCCAGGAGATCGCCATGCACTTTGAATTGCCCGCCACCGGCCGCGACCAGGCCCCCGCATTTCTCGCCGCGCAGGAATGCCGCGACTGGCTGGTCAAGGTTCCCCTCGCCAATCCTTCCCAGGCCCAGGCCATCGTGCTGCGACAACTGGGCCTGCTGCACCATTTCGACCTTCCTGTCAGCGAGCGCCTGGCGATCCTGGAAGAGTTGCGCGGCTCGGTCTGCAAGCTGCAGGAGGATGCCTCCAGGGGCTTTGCCGCCCGGCCGTTGCCGCTGGCGCCGCCGGAACAGCATGCACTGGAAACCTCGCTCGAGGTCTGGAACCTCCTGGCACTCGGGTACCTGCGCTGTTTCTCGATCGCCGCCGACGGACGCGGCGCAGAAGCAGCCGCCTTGCAGGCGCTACTGGCACAGCGCACGCTGTCGGTGTTCGCCGACTGGCAGGTGGATCTATGCCGCGGCGAGCAGTTGCCCGATGGCGGCTACTGGCTGAAGCTGCACCGCATCCTCGCCGCCGCCGAGTCGCTCGGCGTCATCTGCCTGCCGGTCGACGACCCGGTGCGCCTCGGCAAGCCGCCGACCAGCGCGCTCGCCGCCTATGCCGAATGCAATCTGCTGAGCACCGCCAGCCTGTATGAACTTCCTGCCCGCCACCTCGGCTGGGTGGCTCGCTGGGCTCGGCGCTGGGGCGGCAAGCTGGCGCTCTTGAACGCCCCGCCGGAGGACATCCGCAATCGCGCGCAACCACTCTGCGTCGACCTCGAATCGGACCAGCCGGCGAACTACCTGCCGCGCGCCACGCGCGGCGGCCGCTGGCTGGAAACCACGGAATTGAGAAAAAGCCTGCTATCACGCATCGCACTGCTGGAGCAGGGCCATGCGCCGGCCGAACTGCAACTCGGCGACGACGTGACCCAGCCCGCGGCTTCCCACCTGTTGCGCCGCGCCTTGCAGCGCTGGTGCCAGGGCGGCACCCTGCGTGTCGAGGCACGAAGCGATTCCAACGGTGCTTGCAATGTCGTGGCCGGCCTGGATGCGGTCCATCGTCTGCTGAGCGGAGGGAAGGTGTTCACACCGCCCAACCGCGACACCCGGACGCTGCGTCGCGAGCGCGAGGAATTCGCAACCTTCGGCAACCTGCGCCACATGTCGCCAAGCGGTGTGCTGCCGGAATACTCAAACACCGAAAGCTGGCGCGTGGTCGATGACTGGCAATTGCTCAACACTTCGCCCGGAGGCATGCGCATTGCGCGCACCTTGAACAGAGGGTCGCGCATCGGCGCCGGCCAGCTGATCGCGGTGCGGACACCGGATGGCCTGCATTTCTCGCTGGCCGTGGTGCGCTGGGCCTTGCGCGAAGGCAACGACACGCTGACCGCCGGCATCCAGCTGCTTCCCGGCGAACCGCGTCCGGCGACGGTTCGCATACTCGATGCCAACGGCACCGCAAACGCCTGGCAACAGGCCTTCGCGCTGCCCGAAATCCCCGCCTTGCGCATCCCCGCCAGCCTGGTGCTGCGCTCGGGCAGCTTCCGCCTCGACCGTCGCATCGAAGTCATGGTCGACCAGCAGTTGCAGGCGATGACCCTGTACCGCATCCTCGACCATGGCAACGAATTCGAGCGCTGCATCGCGCGCGCGCCCGACTGAGGCGTATCCCGCTCAGGCCACGCGACGCCTCAGGTCGGCCAGGTAGCGCAAGCCGGCAACCGCCCGGCTGCCGTACCACGAGACCATTTCGCCATCGATGCGCAGCACCGGACGCCCGGCCAGCGCCGCCACC
The DNA here is from genome assembly GCA_903959855.1 of uncultured beta proteobacterium. Classification (GTDB taxonomy): domain Bacteria; phylum Pseudomonadota; class Gammaproteobacteria; order Burkholderiales; family Rhodocyclaceae; genus Sulfuritalea. The sequence continues at coordinate 31,672 of CAJBYR010000106.1, read as the reverse complement.
TCGGCAACATCGCGGTCGGTGAACGCATAGGGTTCCGAAGGCAGCAGGATGCGCTGCACCGCGACGCACCAGGGCGCATTCCATTCAAATACGGGGAACCGGTTCGGTGACTCGGCAGGCAAGGTATTCCAGCCAGCGGCAGCGAGCATTGAAGAAATGTAGGTATCCCGCCCCACCGTCATCCAGGGATCGCGCCAGATCGGGTAGAGGACGCTTTCGCCGGGCAAGGACGACGCCAGGGCGGCGAGTTCGCCACCGGCGGAAATGAACTCCGCAGACAGCTTGGCTGCCACGGCATCGCGACCAAAGACGCCACCCAGCAGGGCATACAGGCCGAGGTTGTCGTCCACCGTTCGCGGATGCACCACAATGACATGCGGCACGAAACCCATGATCTCCTCGACCGCTTCGCGCCGGTTCTCGTCGATGTCGGCAATCACGTGGCTGGGCGCCAGGCGGCGCAGTACGTCAAGCTTCACGTCCTTGGTGCCGCCGACCTTGGGAACGCCGCGCAGCAGCTCTTTCGGGTGACAACAAAAGCCGGTGCGCCCGACGAGACTTTCGCCAAGGCCGAGATCGCAAACCAGTTCGGTCAGGCTCGGCACCAGGCTGACGATGCGCGGCGCCCCTTCGCAGGGGGCATGCGCACGACCCAGCGCATCGCGCAGCGGCGTCACAGGTCGAGGCCGCGCGGCTTCCTGCCGGTGCGGGCGAAAATGGCGTCGAACAGCGGGTTGGGAAGGAGGCGCAGCAGCTTGGCCACCACGCCCATCTGCCAGGGGATCACGGTGTAGCTCGTGCCACGCGCAATGGCGCGGGCAAAGCGCCAGGCGGCTTCCTCGGCCGGCATCAGAAAGGGCATGGGATAGGAGTTCACCGCCGTCATCGGCGTGGCGATGTAGCCGGGCGCGATGGTGACAACCTTGACGCCGCTATCGCGCAACTCGCCGCGCAGCGCTTCCAGCCAGGCGATATTCGCCGCCTTCGAGGCCGAGTAGGCGCCGGCGCCAGGCAGGCCGCGGATGCCGGCCACCGAGGCGATGCCGGCCAGGCGACCGCTGCCGCGTGCGCTCATCGGGGCGATGAAGGGCTGGAAGGTGTTGGCCATGCCGATGACATTGGTCTCGAAAACGCGGCGCAAGGCATGCAGGTCTTCCGCTTCCTGCGCCAGCGTGCCGACCGAGATGCCGGCGTTGGCGATCACGATATCGGCAAGGCCGCCGGCGTTGAAATCCGCAGCGGCAGCCTGCAGCGCAGCGGCGTCGGCAACGTCGAGGACGTAGGGCGTAGGGCGGCCGGGCAGCGTGGAAACCAGGGCAGCGAGCTTGTCGCCACGCCTTGCGACCAGCCCCAGGGTGGCACCTTGGACGGCGTAGTGGCGGGCCAGCGCTTCGCCGATGCCGCTTGATGCGCCGGTAATGAAGACGCGCACTACAGCTTGCGGCGATTGACGCCGCTGCGCCCGGGGGTCATCGTCCGCCTATTCCTTCTGCTTGATCACCGCGGCCTGGACGCCGTTTTGCGCCAGCAGGGCACGGGCCCGGTTCATCTCGTCGGGATCGCGGAAAGGACCGACGCGGACGCGGTGCATGGTGCCCTTGTCGGGGATATTGACCTCCTGCACGCCGGCATAAAGGCCGGTCAGCGCCAGTTTGGCCTTGAGGTTGTCGGCGTCCGCGGCCTTCTGGAAGGAACCGACCTGAAGGAAAAATACGTCGGTGAGCAGCGGCTTGGCATCGGCTGCCGGCGCGGCGGGTGCAGCCGGTGCGGCAGCGGCACCCGGCGCCGGTGCCGGAGCCGGCGCGCCAGCGGGTGGTGCGCCGGCCTGGGGCTGCTTGCCTTCGAGGATGTTGTAGAAGTCGAAGCGGCGCTCCGCCGGCTTGTCGCCCGGCTTGCCGGGCAAGGGCGCCGGGGCAGAGGTGGCGTTGCCCGCCACCGGCTTTTCCGTCTTCAGCGCACCCTCGTACTTGTTCTGGAAGGGCAATGGCGACTTGTTGAGGTACCAGACCACGCCGAAGGCGATCAGCACGCCGATGACGAGTCCGATGAAGACACCGAGCAGCGTGCCACCGCCGCTCTTTTTCTTCTGCGGCGTTGCCGGCCGTACCCCGCCTTTTCCGGTCTTGTCGAATTTGCCCATGGTCACATGCTCATCGGTTGCGAAACGCCCAGCAGAGAAAGTCCGCTCCTCAACACCTGGCGTGTTGCCAGCGCCAGCGCCAGTCGCGCCGCGCGCGTCGCGACGTCGTCGACCAGCACACGCTCGGCGTTGTACCAGCTGTGGAAATCACCGGCCAGGTCCTTGAGGTAGAAGGCCAGCGAATGCGGCGCGTAGTCACGCGCGGCAGCCTGAACCAGTTCGGGATATTCCGCCAGGCGCGAACACAAGGCGAACTCGCTCTCGTTCTGCAAGGGCGAGAGATCGGCCGTGGTCAGCGTAGCCGCATCGCCTTCCCATTGCGCCAGCACCGAACAGATGCGGGCATGGGCATACTGGACGTAATACACCGGGTTGTCGTTGCTCTGCGACTTGGCCAGGTCGAGGTCAAAATCCAGTGCCTGGTCGCACTTGCGCAGCATGTAAAAGAAGCGGCAGGCATCGTTGCCGACTTCCTGGCGTAACTGGCGCAGGGTGACGTACTCGCCGGAGCGGGTGGACATCGACACCTTCTGCCCGTCGCGGAACAGGCTGACGAACTGCACCAGGGTCACGTCGAGCTTGGTCGCGTCGGCCCCCGAGGCCAGCAGCGCGCCCTTGACGCGCGGGATGTAGCCGTGGTGATCGGCACCCCAGACGTCGATCACCTTGTCGAAGCCGCGCTCGAACTTGTTCAGGTGGTAGGCGATGTCGGAGGCGAAGTAAGTGTAGATGCCGTTGTCGCGCTGGACGACGCGGTCCTTCTCGTCGCCGAAGGCGGTGGACTGGAACCACTTGGCGCCGTCCTGGGTGTAAATGTGGCCGGATTTCTCCAGTTTCGCCACGGCACGCGCCACCATGCCCGTATCGTAGAGGCTGCGCTCGGAAAACCAGACGTCGAAATGCACACCGAACTCTTCGAGGTCGGCACGGCAGTCGGCGAGTTGCTCGGACAAAACGTGGCTGTGCACGTAGGCCCAGTCTTCACCCAGCAAGTCCTTGCCGGCGAGGATGAAGCCGTCGAGGCGCGCCTCGATGTCATCGGTCTCTGGCACGCAGGCCAGCACCGCCTCGGCGGGATGCACATAGCGATCGCCGTGAGCCTGCTTGATCTGTTCCGCCATCTCGCGCACATAGCCGCCCTGGTAGGCATTGGGCGGGAACGCAATCGGCTCGTCGAAAAGTTCGAGGTAGCGCAGCCAGGTCGAGACGGCAAGGATGTCCATCTGCCGGCCGGCGTCATTGACGTAATACTCGCGCGTCACCTCGTAGCCGGCGAAGGCCAGGAGCGATGCCAGGCTGGCGCCGTACGCAGCGCCGCGACCATGGCCGACATGCAGCGGGCCGGTGGGATTGGCGGAAACGAACTCGACCTGCAGGCGGCGCGTCATGCGCCCGGTCCTGGCGACGCCGCGCCCGAAATCGTCGCCGGCGGTGAGCACCGTCGCCACCACCGCGCTGCGCGCGGCCGGCGTCAGGGTAAAGTTGATGAAGCCGGCGCCGGCGATGTCGACCTTCGTCACATGCGGGGAGGCCGGCAGTTCGCGCACCAGGCGCTCGGCGATCTGGCGCGGTGCCGTCTTCAGTTCGCGCGCCAGCTGCATCGCCAGGTTGCTGGCGAAATCGCCGTGGCTTGCCTGCTTGGGGCGTTCAAGGACGATGTCGGCGAGGCCTTGGGCGGGGGCGACGCTGGCGAGGGCGCTGCGCAGCAGCCCGGTGAGGTGTTGGCGGGCGTCGAAGGCGACGGCCGGTTTTGCGCTGGATGCAGCCATGTCGGGTTTCGCGGGGTGTTTCGTCGAGCCCTGAATTATACTTGCCGTTTCGCTAACGGCCGTTGCGCCCGGCGCGTGTCATGCCGGCGTCACCACAGACCGAAACCGCTTCCCTACCCGTCCCCGCCCGTGCGCATCTTCCGCCTCTTCCGCATTGCCCGCGTCGCCTACCGCTACGGCCTCGACCGCCTGGTCCTCGACCACGAGCTGGAGCAGGGTTTCGGCGCCCGCCTGCTGGCGGCAACCCAGGCCCTTATGTTCTGGCGCGACATCTCGGCGCCACGCGCCGTGCGCCTGCGCGAGGCGCTGGAAGCGCTGGGTCCGATCTTCGTCAAGTTCGGCCAGGTCTTGTCCACGCGCCGCGACCTCTTGCCGCTGGATATCGCTGACGAGCTGGCAAAGCTGCAGGATCGCGTACCGCCCTTTCCCTCGGAACTCGCCATCGCCCAGCTTGAGGCGGCCTACGGCAAACCGGTGGACCAGGTCTTTGCCCGCTTCGACCGCATCCCGGTGGCATCGGCCTCAGTGGCGCAGGTGCATTTCGCCGAACTGCCCGACGGCCGCGAGGTCGCGGTCAAGATCCTGCGGCCGGGCATCAAGCCGGTCATCGAGCATGACATCGCCCTGCTGCAGGTGGCCGCCAGCCTGCTGGAGAAGCTCTGGGCCGACGGCCGCCGCCTCAAGCCGCGCGAAGTGGTGGCCGAGTTCGACAAGTACCTGCATTACGAACTGGACCTGATGCGGGAAGCCGCCAACTGCTCGCAGCTGCGACGCAACTTCGCCGATTCCGAGCTGCTGATGCTGCCCGAAGTTCACTGGGACTGGTGCAGCGAAAGCGTGATGGTCATGGAGCGCATGCATGGCCTGCCGATTTCGCAGGTCGATGCGCTGCGCGCGAAGGGCGTCGACATCCCGCAGCTGGCGCGCTCCGGGGTCGAGATCTTTTTCACCCAGGTGTTCCGCGACGGCTTCTTCCATGCCGACATGCATCCGGGCAACATCTTCGTCGCCACCGACGGCCCGCGCAAGGGGCAGTACATCGCGCTCGACTTCGGCATCGTCGGCACGCTCTCGGACGTGGACAAGAACTACCTGGCGCAGAACTTCCTCGCCTTCTTCAAGCGCGACTACAAGCGCGTGGCCGAGGCCCACATCGAATCCGGCTGGGCGCCGAAGGACACCCGCGTCGACGAGTTCGAGGCCGCGATCCGCGCCGTCTGTGAGCCCTTCTTCGATCGCCCGCTGAAGGAGATCTCGCTCGGCCGCGTGCTGCTGCGGCTGTTCCAGACCTCGCGCCAGTTCAACGTCGAGATCCAGCCGCAACTGGTGCTGCTGCAAAAGACCCTGCTCAATGTCGAAGGCCTGGGGCGCGATCTCGATCCCGAACTCGACCTGTGGAAGACCGCCTTTCCCTACCTTGAACGCTGGATGAGCGAACAACTGGGCCTGCTGGCGCTGGAAAACAACATCCGGCGCGAAGCCACCAATTGGGCGCGCCTGCTGCCGGCGCTGCCACGCCTGGTGCATCAGGCGCTCTCGGCAACGGCGCAGCCGGCGCCCACGCCGGAACTGGAAAGCCTCGCCGCCGAAGTGCGCGCCCTGCGCCAGATGCTCTGGGTAGCGCTGGCGATAGCCGCCGCCGCGCTGGCCTTTGCGGTGCTGCAGTGACGGCATGCCACCGGGCGGCGGCGGATTTATACTCCGCCACTGTTTCCTGATACCGGATCCCTGCCATGCTGCTCTGGTTTGTCGTCCTCTATCTGATGGTCTCGGTCGGCATCGGCCTCTTTGCCGCCACCCGCGTCCATAACGCGCGCGACTTCGCCGTCGCCGGCCGCAGCCTGCCGCTTCCCGTCGTCACCGCCACGGTGTTCGCCACCTGGTTCGGCGCCGAGGCGGTGTTCGGCGTCTCGGCCACCTTCGTCAAGGACGGCCTCGGCGGTGTGGTCGCCGATCCTTTCGGCTCGTCGATGTGCCTGATCATCGCCGGCGTCATCTTCTCGCGCTACCTCTACAAGCTCAACATCATCACCCTGGGCGACTTCTACCGCATGCGCTACAACCGCACGGTGGAGGTGATCACCACGATCTGCATCGTGCTCTCGTATCTGGGCTGGGTGGCGGCGCAGATCAAGGCGCTGGGCCTGATCTTCTTCGTCGTCACCGACGGCGCCGTGTCGCAGCACGCCGGCATGATCCTCGGCGCCGCCATCGTGCTGACCTATACCGTGTTCGGCGGCATGTTCTCGGTGGCCATTCTCGACTTCGTGCAAATGACGGTGTCGATGGGCGGCCTCTTGTTCATCGCCTGGACGGTCAGCGGAAAAGTCGGCGGTGGCGCCACGGCGGTGATCGAGCACGCGGCGGCCGCCGGCAAGCTGGACTTTTTCCCGGCGCCCGACCCCTGGCTGTGGCTGACCTTCATCGGCACCTGGATGACCATGATGCTGGGCTCGATCCCGCAACAAGACGTGTTCCAGCGCATCACCTCGGCCAAGACCGCCAACATCGCGCTGTGGGGCTCGATACTGGGCGCCTCGATCTACTTCTGCTTTACCTTCGTGCCGATGTTCATCGCCTATTCGGCGACACTGATCGACCCCGTGCTGTTCAACGAACTGATGACGAAGGACACGCAGCTGGTGCTGCCGACCCTGGTGCTGCAGCACACCCCACTGTTCGCCCAGGTGCTGTTCTTCGGCGCGGTACTGTCGGCCATCATGAGCTGCTCCTCGGCGACGCTGCTGGCGCCCTCGGTGACCTTCGCCGAGAACGTGGTGCGCGGCTTCTACCCGAGCATGGGCGACCACCAGTTCCTGCGCGTGATGCGCATCTGCCTGGTGGTGTTCACCTGCATCGTGCTCGGCTTCGCGCTGAAATCCGAGGCCTCGATCTTCAAGATGGTGGAGAACGCCTACAAGGTGACCCTGGCCGGCGCCTTCGTGCCGCTCGCCGCCGGCATTTTCTGGCGCCGCGCCACCACGCAGGGGGCGCTGGCGGCGACCTTCGGCGGCCTGATTTCCTGGATCCTGATCGAACTGCTGATAGGCGAGGCCAGCCTGGTGCCGCCGCAACTGATCGGCTTGGGCGTGTCCATCCTGGGCATGGTCGCCGGTTCGCTGTTGCCGCAATGGGTCGGCCATCAACAGCCCGGCCATGACCCGCACGCGATTCTGCACCACCGCGCCGCCGCGCAGACGAATCACGCGGAAGCCGAGCATAGACACTGACTGCCCCCATGGCCGACAAGCAATCCCTCTACGAACTGCTCGGCCTTAGCGACAAAGCCTCCCCCGAAGACATCCAGAACGCCCACGCCGCAATGCGCCAGGCGCTGGATGCGCAGCCCGACAGCGAAGACAAGCACAACCGCATCGCGATCCTCAACGACACCCGCGACCTGTTGCTCGATCGTCGCCAGCGTGCCGGCTATGACCGCCGCCAGCGCGACCGGCGCGGTGACGGGCGCCGTGCCGGGGAAACGGCCCCGGGGCGCGGCTGGCTGAAGCCCGCGCTGGCGTCGTTACTGGTGGGATGCATCGCCTACGGCGCCGGACGTTACATGATCCCGGCATCGACGCCGGCGCCCCCGCCCGACGCCCAGGCCCCGGCGCCCGCCCCGATCGCCGCGAGCACGCCTGGCGCGCCGGCAGGCGCGGACGACGCGCAGCCGGACAAGCTTGCCGCCGAAATCGCCGCGCTGCTGCCTGCGCCACCGCCAGCGCTGGCCGCTGCGCCCGCCGCTGCGGCAGCAAATCCACAACCGGCACCCGCAGCCCAGCCGCAACGCTCGCTGGCCGAACTGCTGCAGGCGGCGGCCATCAATTCGATCGCCGAGTCGACCTATGCCGTGGTCGGCGGCGGCGGACAAGGCACCGGCATCGCCATCGACCGCGACAAGCTGCTCACCAATTGCCATGTCTTAGCGCCCAATATCCACAAGGGCCCGCTGCTGGCGATCCATGCCCCGACCGGCAAGCCGACCACGATCACCCATGCCGCCTTCCTGGTGCGCGAGGACGCCTGCGTCGCTCACGCCCCCGGCCTCAATGCCAAACCGATCGTCTGGGGCAGCTCTTCCCGGCTGGCGCCCGGCGCCACCATCTACAGCCTGGGTTTCGCCCTGGGCCGGCCCATCTTTTCAGCCGGCACGCTGCTCGGCGTCATCAATCGCAGCGGACAGGACTACCTGGTGTCCACCAACCATTGCGACTTCGGCGTTTCCGGCGGCCCCCTGGTCGACGCCAACGGCCACCTGATCGGGCTGACCTCGGGTGGCACCCGCGACAAGAAATACTGCGCCTCGCTCACCGCCGAAACCGCGCGCCGCGTGCTCGACCAGACGCTGATCGTGATCGACGGCTTTCCCACCGATTACCTGACCAACTTGCGCCGTCGCTGGTAGCACTCCGGCGCAAGGCTTGTCGCGCTGCGTCGAAGGCGGCAGAATCGGGCCGTGGCGAACGGCGTGCGCAACCACCTGCTGCTGTACCTCAACCTCGGCTATGCGCTGCTGATCGTCTACGCCAGCCTGTATCCACTCACCGGCTGGCACGACAGCGGCGGCGATCCGCTGAGTTTCGTCACCGCGCCATGGCCGCGCTATTTCACCGCCTTTGACCTGGCGAGCAATGTGCTGGCCTACCTGCCCTTCGGCTTTCTTTGCGCCGCCGCCCTGCGGGGCCGCCTCACGCCGCTCACGGCCAGCCTGATCGCGGCAACGCTGGGCGCCGGCCTCAGCCTTGCCCTGGAGCTGACGCAAAACTACCTGCCCAGCCGCGTGCCCTCCAACCTCGATTTCGCCTGCAATGGCGCCGGCGCCCTGCTGGGCGCAATGATCGGCGCCGGCTGGGGTCGCCTGGTCCTCGGCGAACGACATCTCGCGCTGTGGCAGGGCCATGTCATCACGCAGGCCTACGGCGCCGACCTTGGCGTGCTGCTGATGGCAGCCTGGCTGATGACCCAGCTTTCGCCCGACACCCTCCTGTTCGGCGTCGGCGATCTGCGGCAGATGCTGGAACTGCCACCGGTGCAAAGCTTCGAACCGGAGCGCTTCGTCGGCATGGAGACGGCGGTGGCAGCCTCGGGCCTGCTGGCAGCAACGCTGATCGCCAGCCTGCTGCTGCATCGGCGCCGGCGTCTGCTGCCGCTGCTGTTGCTGCTGCTGGCGCTGATGACCAAGGCCCTGGCGTATGCGCTGATCGCCGGCCCGGCGGCGGCGCTGAACTGGCTGACGCCGGGCAACAGCCAGGGCATCGGCATCGGCCTGGCGCTCTGGCTCGGCGCCAGCTTTCTCGCGCCGGCGCTGCAACGGGCGATCGCCGCGCTGGCCCTGCTGTTTGCCACCGTCATGGTCAATGCCGCACCCGAGAACCCCTACCTGAACAACATGGCGCAGCTGTGGCACTCCGGCCAGTTCCTCAACTTCAACGGCCTGACGCGACTGATCTGCTCGCTGTGGCCCTTCCTCGCCCTGCCCTGGCTGATGATCTACCGTCCGGAGAACGCGCATGACCGACATTTCTGACCTGACGTCGCTGCGTGATGCGCTGCGCGAGTTTTGCGCCGCGCGCGACTGGCACCGCTACCACACGCCCAAGAACCTGGTCATGGCGCTCAGCGTCGAGGCCGCGGAACTGGTAGAGCATTTTCAATGGGCGACGCCCGAGGAAAGCCTGAACCTCGCCGCCGCCAAGCGCGCCGACGTCGCCGACGAAATCGCCGACGTGCTGATCTACCTCACCGAACTGGCCGACGTGCTGGAGATCGATCCGATCGCCGCCGCGCGCGCCAAGATCGTCAAGAACGCGCTCAAGTACCCCGCACCCAACCGGTAGAATCCGCAACCCCATCCCCGCCTTGTGCCACCCATGAGCCACTACACCCACCACGTCTTCTTCTGCACCAACCAGCGCGCAGCCGGCGACGCCTGCTGCAACAACCACGGCGCCAGCGACATGCGGGCCTATGCCAAGGACAAGGTCAAGGCATTGGGCAAGAAGGTGCCGGGCAAGGTGCGCATCAACGCCGCCGGTTGCCTCGATCGTTGCGAAAAGGGCCCGGTGATGGTGGTGTATCCCGAGGGCGTCTGGTACACCTACGTCGACCAGGAAGACATCGACGAGATCATCGACCAACACCTGGTCAATGGCCGCGTGGTCGAGCGCCTCAAGGTGGACTGAACATGTCGCGCCATGAACGCGTGCTGGTGGATGGCCCCGACGGCAAGATCGAAGTCTTCGTCGAGAATCACGAGAATCCGCTGGGCATCACCCTGATCGCCCATCCGCATCCGCTGTTCGGCGGCACGGCAGACAACAAGGTGGTGACGACCCTGGCACGCGCCTTCCGCGAACGCGGCTGCATCACCCTGCGACCGAGCTTTCGCGGCGTCGGTGGCAGCGAGGGCGAACACGACCACGGCGATGCCGAGACCGACGATGTGCTGGCGGTGCACGACTGGGCGCGCCAGCGCTTTGCCGGCCTGCGGACCCCCGCCGGTGCGCCGCTGCCGCTCTACCTCGCCGGGTTTTCCTTCGGTGCCTATGTCACCACGCGCCTGGCGAAGCGCCTCGCCGCGGCCGGCGATCCGGCGCGCTGGCTGGTGCTGGTGGGCACCGCCGCCGGCTTCGTCGAGGGCATGCGGCAGTATGAAACCGAGGCCGTGGCGCCCGACACGCTGGTAATCCACGGTTCGGAAGACGAAACCGTGCGCCTGGCCAATGTGCTGGCCTGGGCCCAGCCGCTGGACGTGCCGGTGGTGGTGGTGCCCGGTGCCGATCATTTCTTCCACCGCCGCCTGCACCTCATCCGCGACATCATCCACCGCGCCTGGCACTAAGCTGGCGCGGCCTCCCGCGATCAGTGCGGGATGGCGTCCCAGGCCTTGCGTATCTGTTCCAGCCGGTGGTTGCCGGCATCACGCTGGCTGACAAAATTGATGTAGCCCTGCATGCGGTTGTTGAGCCGCCGGCGCGTGACCTCGTCCATCACCAGATGTCCGGCCGCCTTGTCCTCGAAACACTTGACGACGCAGGTTGCGGCGTTGAGATACACGGCGACGTTGCGATTGGCTTCCGCCAGCCGCGCAAACTCCTCGACGGCCTCCAGCAGGCGGCCATTTCTGGCCATGTCCGCGGCGGCGGAGTTCATGCGCCGCAGGTTCTCGCTGGCGCCTTCGGCAATGCGCATCGCCTGCTGTTTCCAGCCACCGCCGGCCATGATCTCCTGGACGCGATCCTCGACCGACTGGTTGCCGATGTGATCGTCGTAAAGCGCACCGGCCATGGCGCAGGCCGTCTTTTCGTCGCCCCTCTTAACCGCTGCTTCGAGCATGAACATCGACTGCTCCCGATCCAGCTCGTGTCCGGCAGCTACCGCCGCAGCGTGGGTCTTCTGCATCTCGGCGTAGGCCGCCGCCAGCGCCGGGGCATCGCCCCTGGTTGCCGCAACCGAATATGTGACGGTGCGGGCGGCAAGATCATATGCGGGATCCTTCTTGTGAAAATCCGCCAGATTGCTGTTCAGCGCATCCAGACGTTCCAGCGCCACCTTGCTGCCACTTTTCGCCAGCATCGCCGCGTAGGTGCAGAAGTCCCCGGGGCGGACGAAACTCGAGCCTCGTCCGTGCAAATGCATCAGGGCATAGGCGTCGATTGCGGTCTGCATGTCATTGGTGGCCACCGCGATACGCGCGATCTCACGCTGGCGTGTCAAGGATTTCGGATTCTTCTGCAGCACGAGTTTCAACAGCGACTTGGTGGCCTCGAGGTCGCCCTTGCGCTCATGCACCCTGGCCAGCAGATCGTGGGCATGCAGGTAGTCCGGATTCTCCAGGATCAGTTCCTGGATGATCGCCGCCGTTTCGTCGTAGCGATCGAGATGGAAAAAAGCGCGCGCCTTGCCCAGCTTGGCCCAAGGCAGAGTCGGGCGCGCCTCGAGGAGGGACTCGTAATGGTCGTAGGCCTCCTGGTGGTGCTCGAGCTGCAGCAGGCATTCACCGGCGATGCGCAGGAAACCGGCGGCATGGCGCGGATTGCGGCCCGACTCCTTGCGGCACAGCGCCAGGGCGTCTTCATAACGCTCGTCATCGAACAGGTCGGTGGCACCTTTCAAGGCCTGGCGCCGGTCCCAGGCCCTGCCGATGCGCTCATGCAGCATGTCGGGCGAAATCGGCTTGATCAGGTAGTCGTCGGGTGCCAGCTCGACGGCGGAAAACACCTGCTCGTACTTGCGTTCGCCGGTGATCATGATCCACAGCGTCGACTGCGGCAGCAGTTTCTGGCGCCGCACTTCCTCCAGCAGCTGCTGGCCGTCGCGGGTGTCGGACAGAATGTAATCGCAGAGCACCACATCGTAGTCGCCGCGATTGCGGATGCGGTAGAGCGCATCGTTGTAGCTGTCCGAGACGTCGATCCTGACGCCGCCGGCATTGACGATGGTGTTGCGCAGCCATACCCGCATGGTCTCGGAATCCTCGACCAGCAGATAGGAAAGCTCCTTGTACGGACAAGGCTGCAGAGGTGGCAGGGCCCGCGCAGCGGACACCGGACCGCCGCCGGCGAGTTCGTCGAGGAGTCTTGCCAGGTCGTCGTCACCGGGCAGGTCGAGCATGGTCAGGCATCTCCTTGGAGGTGTCTCGCCCGCGGCCTGAAATCGCCGGGAGCATCAGGGCGCCTATTGTCTCGCGTTTGCATTGGCCTCGGGGCAATCCGGCGGGCGCGGGCATACTTGCCGTGGCTGCTAGAATTTCGCCTTCGCCTGAAGGAGTTCGCGGTGCGCTGCCAGCCTGGAAATTCATGAGCCCCCTGAGCGTTTCCACGCTGCGCAAATCCTACGAGGGGCGCGAGGTCGTCGCCGGACTCAGCTTCGAACTGCGTCGCGGCGAATGCTATGGCCTGCTCGGCCCCAACGGCGCCGGCAAGACCACCACGCTGCGTTGCTGCCTCGGCCTGACCATGCCCGACTCCGGCGAGATTTTGCTGGCCGGCGAACCGGTGCCCGAGCGCGCCCGCGAAGCACGCATGAAAATCGGCGTGGTGCCGCAGTTCGACAATCTCGACCCCGACTTCACCGCCGCCGAAAACCTGATCGTCTATGGCCGCTACTTCGGCATGGCCGACGCCGACATCCGCCCGCTGATCCCCGGCCTGCTCGAGTTCGCCGGCCTGGCGGGCAAGGAGAAAGCCAATATCCGCAGCCTTTCCGGCGGCATGAAGCGGCGCCTGACCCTGGCGCGCGCGCTGGTCAACGACCCGGAACTGCTGCTGCTTGACGAGCCCACCACCGGCCTCGACCCGCAGGCGCGCCACCTGATCTGGGAACGCCTGAAGCGCCTGCTGGCGCAAGGCAAGACCATCCTGCTGACCACGCATTTCATGGACGAGGCGGAACGCCTCTGCCAACGCCTGGCCATCATCGACGGCGGCCGCATGGTCGGCGAAGGCGCACCGCGCGAACTGATCCGCCAGCACATCGAGCCGCAGGTGGTCGAGGTCTATGGCGAGGACGCGCCGGGCTGGGCAGAGCGGGAAGCGAAGACCTATTCGCGCCGCGTCGAAACCAGCGGCGAAACGGCCTTCTGCTACGTCGAGGACGCGACGCCGCTGCTGGCGCACCTGGCCGGACAAGCGGCGCTGCGCACCCTGCATCGCCCGGCCAATCTCGAAGATGTGTTCCTCAAGCTGACCGGGCGGGAGTTGCGGGACTGACATGAACACACCCCTGATCCCGCGCCTGTCGTTGCGCGCTTTCGCCGTCTGGCGGCGCAACTTCCTGGTCTGGAAGAAACTCGCCATTCCCTCGATGCTGGGCAATCTGGCCGACCCGATGATCTACCTCTTCGGCCTCGGCTACGGCCTGGGGGGCATGCTGCCGCAGGTGGGCGGCGTGCCCTACATCGCCTTCCTCGCCGCCGGCACGGTGTGCGCCTCGACCATGAACGCCGCCTCGTTCGAAGCGCTCTATTCGGCCTTCTCGCGCATGCACGTGCAGCGCACCTGGGAGGCGATCATGAATGCCCCGGTAACACTGGACGACGTTCTGGCCGGCGAACTGCTCTGGGCCGCAGCCAAAGCCACGCTCTCCGGCGCGGCGATACTGGTGGTGATCGCGGCACTCGGCTTCATAGCCTCGCCGCTGGCACTGTGGGCGATCCCGGTGATCTTCCTGACCGGCCTGGCCTTCGCCGCGCTCGGCCTGATCGTCACCGCGCTGGCCCCGTCCTATGACTTTTTCATGTACTACTTCACGCTCTTCATCACCCCGATGGTGCTGGTCTGCGGCGTGTTCTTTCCGGCCGACCAGTTGCCGCCGCTGGTGCAGGCGATCGCCGCCTGGCTGCCGCTCACCCACGCCGTAGCGCTGGTCCGGCCGCTGTTGTTCGGCGAAGTTCCTGCCAGCATCGCGCTGCACATCACCGCGTTGCTGGCGGTGGCAGTAGTCGCCTTCTGTATTGCTTCGGTACTGATCCGGCGCCGTCTGCTGAAGTAAAATTCAGCGATGGAAATCACCGTTAACGGCGAGCCGCTGCCGCTTGCCGAAGCCCTCACCGTAACCACCTTGCTGGAAGCCCGCGGCCTGGCCGGCAAGCGCCTCGCTGTCGAGCGCAATGGCGAGATCGTGCCCAAAAGCCGCCATGCCGACACCCTGCTGGCCGGCGGCGACCAGATCGAAATCGTCGTCGCCGTCGGCGGCGGATGAAACAGGAAGACGATATGCACGCAGACCCCCTCGTCATCGCCGGCAAGAGCTACCAATCGCGCCTGCTGGTCGGCACCGGCAAGTACAAGGACTTTGCCCAGACCCGCGAAGCCATCGATGCCTCCGGCGCCGAGATCATTACCGTCGCCATCCGCCGCACCAACATCGGCCAGGAACCGGGCCAGCCCTCGATCCTCGAAGCGCTGCCGCCGTCGCAATTCACCATCCTGCCCAACACTGCCGGCTGCTACACGGCGGACGACGCGGTGCGCACCCTGCGCCTGGGCCGCGAGCTGCTCGACGGCCACGCCCTGTGCAAGCTTGAAGTGCTGGGCGATCCACAAACGCTGTTCCCCAACATGCCGGAAACCCTGAGGGCCGCGGCCACCCTGGTCAAGGACGGCTTCCAGGTCATGGTGTATTGCTCCGACGACCCGATCCAGGCGCGCATGCTGGAAGACATCGGCTGTGTCGCCGTGATGCCCCTGGCATCGCTGATCGGTTCCGGCATGGGCATCCTGAATCCGTGGAACCTGAAGCTGATCATCGAGCAGTCGAAGGTTCCGGTGCTGGTCGATGCCGGCGTCGGCACCGCGTCCGACGCCGCGATCGCCATGGAACTGGGCTGCGACGGCGTGCTGATGAATACCGCGATTGCCGCGGCGCAGGATCCGGTACTGATGGCCGGTGCCATGCGGAAAGCGGTCGAGGCCGGGCGCGAGGCCTTCCGCGCCGGGCGCATGCCGAGGAAAACCTACGCCGCGACGCCGAGTTCCCCCACCGGCGGAATGATCGGCGCCAAGTGAAACGCGCCGCCGTCTGGCTGCTGCTGGCGTCGCTGGTCGCGCCCGCCGCGGCCCAGGATGCGGCGGCCGCCACGGAGACCGGCGCAATGGCAGCGGCGGCATTAAAGCCGCTGCACAAGGGCTACGCGTTCGACCAGCCGGAGATCCTGGTCCGCCAGCGCCTGTTCGGCCTGGCCCACGGACTCTCCCTGCTCGCCGCGGCCTGCCTTGACGTTGCAGAACAATCAGGGGCGACCCAGGAAGCCTACGCCGCCTGGCATGTGAAGCAGGCAGAAACGATAACGACGGTGGTGAACGATCTGGCGCGCTATTACTTTGGCGGTCGCGCCGGCGACGCCGTATGGACCGATATTTCGCGTGCGCTGGCGCTCAAGGAAGACATCCGCGAGGCACTCGGCGACGTGCGCCTCGAAGAGGCCTGCGCCACGCTGCCGACGGCGATCGTGCGGCCGCGCTACGAATTCGACAAGCTGCTGGCGGAAAGCAGGGCCATTGCAGCTGACACCAACCCGGCCGTCGCCGTGCCACCCGCGCCGACTTCCGACCCGGCAGCTGCCGACCCTCCGCGAGCCATCGAATGAACAAACCCGACAACGAGGACGGCGCCCGCCGCAACGACCACATCCGCAGCTTCGTGCTGCGCCAGGGGCGCGTTTCCGAAGCGCAGAGCCGCTTTCACGAGCAAGGCATGCCGCGCTGGGGCATCCCCTACAGCACCGGGACGCTTGACCTTGATGCCGCCTTCGGCCGCCATGCGCCGCACATCCTCGAAATCGGTTGCGGCATGGGCGAGACCACAGCGATCATCGCCGCGCAACATCCGCAAAATGACTACCTCGGCATCGAGGTACATACGCCGGGCGTCGGCAGCCTGCTCAAGGAAATCGCCACACGCGAACTCGGCAACCTGCGCGTGATCCAGCACGACGCCGTTGAAGTGGTGCGCGACATGCTGGCGCCGGGCTCCCTTTCCGGCATCCACATCTTCTTTCCCGACCCCTGGCCCAAAAAACGCCAGCAGAAGCGGCGCCTGATCCAGCCCGCCTTTGTCGAACTGCTGGCCAGCCGCCTGACCCCGAACGGCTATCTGCACTGCGCCACGGACTGGGAAGACTATGCCAATCAGATGTTGGCGGTGCTTTCCGCGGAGCCGCACCTGAAAAACATGGCGGCCGGCTTTGCCCCGCGCCCGCCTTACCGGCCACATACCAAATTCGAGAACCGCGGCCTGCGCCTGGGCCACGGTGTCTGGGACCTGGTGTTCCGCCGCGCCGGCTGACGCCGGCGTGACATTTGCCGCACATCCGCTGTGGCTGGCCGGCTTCCGGCCCTTCTTCATCCTCGCCTGCCTCTCCGGCCTGAGCCTGCCGGCACTTTGGCTGATGTTTTACTTCGGCCTGATCGAAGCGCCGCACCTGGCGCGGGCGCCGCTGCAGTGGCACGCCCACGAGATGTTCTTCGGCTTCGGCTGGGCGGTGCTCGGCGGCTTCCTGCTGACCGCCACCAAGAACTGGGTGAGCATCCGCGGCTATCACGGCACGGTGCTGGCCTTGCTTGCCGCCGCCTGGATCGTCGAGCGCATCGGCATGGGCTTCGGGGGCGACTGGCCGGCGGCAGTGTTCGAAGTTTCCAACAAGCTTTTCCTCGGCGGCATCGTGACCCTGCTGCTGTGGACCCTGATCCGCTACCGCAAGCAGGACAGTTACCGTGACAACTACTTTTTCCTGCTGATCCTGCCGGCCTTCCTGATCGCCAAACAGCTGATGCTCGACGCCGATCATTTCCGCGAAGGCACGGCGATGGCTACCGGCCTGTTCCGCGTCGCCTTCCTGGTGATGCTGGAGCGCACGCTGACACAGTTCATGAAAAGCGTATTCCATGTCGAGGTATTGCGCCACCGCGTACTCGACGCCGGCATCAAGCTGCTCGGACTGGCGCTGGTAGTCACCCCCTGGCTGCCGCCAGCAATCGCCGGCGGCAGCGCCGCACTGCTGGCGCTATTGCTGGCCGCGAGGTTCTGCTTCTGGCACCCGCAGCTCGGTTTGCGCCGGATCGACATCGGCATCATGTACCTCGGCTATCTCGCGATCGTGCTGCAGCTGGCGCTCGAAGCGATGGATGTGTTCGCCCCGCAGGCCTGGGTCGGCGCGATATCCACCCACGTTTTCGGCCTCGGCGTGATGGGCCTGATCATCCCTGCAATGCTGGTCCGCATCAGCAAGGGTCACACCGGCCGGAAGGTCGTCTTTGATCGCGCCGACAAGGCCGTGCTGTGGATCATGATCGCTGCGGTTTTGCTGCGCGTCGTGGCGCCGCAGCTCGACTCCGGTCACTATGCAATGTGGCTGACGGCGGCAGCCGGCGGCTGGCTGGCCGGCTTCGGCATGCTGGCCCTGCGCCTGACGCCGCTGTTGCTGGCGCCGCGGATCGACGGCAAGGAGCACTGAACGCCCCGCGCGAAACTACTTCGCTTCGAGTTCCAGGTCGCTGGTGAATTCGGCGTGGGGGTAATGGAAGGCCACCGGGCCGTCCGGCTCGGCGTGGATGAACTGATGCACCGAGGCATTCGGCGAATTGGTCAGCTCGTCCGGCGTGCCTTCGGCGACTACTACGCCGCCATGCACGAAGTAGGCGTAATCCACCACCTTCAGGGTTTCCGAAACGTCGTAGGTGACGATGATCGAGGTCGAGCCGATGGCGTCGCTCAGGCGGCGGATCAGTTCGGCGATGACGTTGAGCGAGATCGGGTCGAGGCCGGCGAAGGGCTCGTCGTACATCGACAGCATCGGGTCCAGCGCGATCGCCCGTGCCAGCGCCACGCGCCGCGCCATGCCGCCCGACAGTTCGCTGGGCATCAGTGCCGTGGAACCGCGCAGGCCGACGGCGTGCAGCTTCATCAGCACCAGGTCGTGGATCAGGTCTTCGGGCAGGTCGGTCAGTTCGCGCATCGGGAAGGCGATGTTGTCGTAGACCGTCATGTCGCTGAACAGGCCACCGGCCTGGAACATCATGCCCATGTGCCGACGCATCTTGTAGAGCCCGGCATTGTCGAGTTCGTGGATCACCTGGCCATCAACGCGCACGCTGCCGCGATCGGGCCGCAGTTGCCCGCCGATCAGCCTGAGGATGGTGCTCTTGCCGGCGCCGCTGACGCCGAGTATGCCGACCACCTTGCCGCGCGGCACCGAGAATTGCACGCCCTTCAGCACCTGGTTCGCGCCGTAGGCGAAATGCAGGTTCTCGATCTCGATGATGGTTTCCGACTTGCCGCTCACGTTCCTGCCTTCCCGCCCCGGATGGAGGCCCGCGCATTTTATCCGGCTCGCGCCTCGCGTGCACCCCGCTGCAAGGCGCTATAGTCGCTGCAATGAAAACACTTCTGCGCCTTTCCCTGCTGGCCCTGGCACTGCCCTGCCTGCTTGGCCCGGCCAGGGCCGAAACAAGCGTTGCCAGCGTCGCTGCCGTCGACCTGCAGCGCTACGCCGGTCGCTGGTTCGAGATCGGCAGTTTCCCGATGTACTTCCAGCGCCAGTGCCTCGGCGACACCACCGCGGAATACGCGCTGAAGCCCGACGGCGAGGTCTCGGTGACCAACCGCTGCCGCACCGAAAGCGGCTTCGACGAGGCACAGGGCACGGCCTGGCCTGCAGAAGCCGGGAACAATGCGCGCCTCAAGGTGTCGTTCTTCTGGCCTTTCCGTTCCGACTACTGGGTGATCGGCCTCGATCCCGACTACCGCTGGGCGGTGGTCGGCAATCCGAATCGCAAGTACCTGTGGATCCTCTCGCGCACCCCGGACCTGCCCCAGCCCCTGCTCGATGCGGCCTTGAAGGCAGCCACCGCGCAGGGCTACGACCTCGGCCAGTTGCGCTACACGGCCCAGGGCCGGAAAGTCGGCGCCGGTAATACGGCGACGGACGCGAAATAGTCAGCCTGCGTCGAGCGCGGCGACACCCGCCGCCGCAACGACGCCATCCTCGAAGGACTTGAGCCCGGAGACGCCGATCGCGCCGACCTGAACGCCATTGCGCATCAGCGGCACCCCGCCTTCAAGGCAGATCACGTCGGGCAGGGTCATCATATGCGGCCGTCCCTGCAGCACGGCATCTTCGAACACCTTGGTCGAGCGCAGGAACATCATCGCCGTACGCGCCTTCTGTTCGGCCACGCGCACCGAACCCTTCTGCGTGCCGTCCATGCGCTCCAGGGTGATGAGGTGCCCGCCGTCGTCGACCACGGCGACCACCACGTTCCAGTTGTTTTCTACCGCCTTTTTCTGTGCGGCGGCGGTGATAAGACGTGCATCGGCAAGGGTCAGCATGGCGGCTCCAAGGGTGATCGTTTGCGGAATGATACACATGGCCGCCAAAGCGCCGGTCGGCACGCGGATTCTTCGTCGGAAACCCGACAATCTGGCCGACAGGAAGAGCAATGCAACTGATTCAATGACGTTTTATTCATGGGCACCAGTTTTGCTATTTGTCTTTTGCAACTTGTTGCTTGCCCACCATGTCCACCACACAGCCAGCCCACATCGTCATCAATGACACCACCCTGCGCGACGGCGAACAGTCCGCGGGGGTTGCGTTCAGCCTCGACGAGAAACTCGACATCGCACGCCGCCTCGACGCCATCGGCGTGCCCGAACTCGAAATCGGCATCCCGGCCATGGGCGAAGCCGAGCGCGAGAGCATCCGCGCCGTCGCCGCGCTCGGGCTCAAGGCGCGGCTGATGGTCTGGAGCCGCATGCAGCGCGAGGACATCGCGCTGGCCGCCGGGCTAGGCATCGACCTGATCGACATCTCGGTGCCGGCCTCCGACCAGCACCTGCGCTCCAAATTGCGCCAGGACCGCGCCTGGCTGCTGCGCGCCATCGCCGAGCACGTCGCCTATGCACGCGACCTGGGCTTTGACGTCGGTGTCGGCGCCGAAGACGCTTCGCGCGGCGACCCGGACCTGCTGGCCGCGATCGCCGAAACCGCGCAGGCGGCCGGGGCACGGCGCATCCGCTTCGCCGACACCCTCGGCGTACTCGACCCCTTCGCCACCTTCGAACGCATCGCCGCCTTGCGCGCCGTATGCGACCTCGAAATCGAAATGCATGCCCATGACGACCTCGGCATGGCCACCGCCAATACGCTGGCGGCCGCCAAGGCCGGCGCCACGCATCTGAACACCACCGTCAATGGCCTGGGCGAACGCTCCGGCAACGCGCCGCTGGAAGAAGTGGTGCTCGGCCTGCACGTCTGCCACGGCATCGCCACCGGCATCGAGCTCAAGGGCTTCCCCGAAATATCGCGGCGCGTCGCGCTGGCCTCGGGCCGGCCGCTGCACTGGCAGAAGAGCGTGGTCGGCGAGGGTGCCTTCACCCATGAAGCGGGCATCCATGTCGACGGCTTGTTCAAGGACCCGGCCAACTACCAGGGCTTCGATCCGTGCCTGGTGGGTCGCCGCCACCACATCGTGCTCGGCAAGCATTCCGGCGCGCGCGCCGTGCAGCGCGTGATGGCCGACCTCGGCCACCCGCTCTCCGATGATGCAGCGCGCGAGATGCTGGGCCGCGTGCGCGCCTTCGTGCTGGCCGCCAAGCATCCGCCCTCGGAAGCCGAACTGCTGACCTTGCTGGGAGCCGGAAAATGAGCCGCGCAGCGGCGAACAGTGGTCACCCACTCCCGAGGGGAGGGGGCTGGGGGGAGGGTCGTTCAATGAACCGCGACCTAGTCAGTGCATTGCAGCTGGCGCTGGCCGAGACCGCCGGCGAACCGCCACCGGGCCTGCTGGCGCAGGCGCGCGAAGACCTCGACTGCGTCTTCGCCCGCGATCCGGCGGCGCGCTCGCGCCTCGAAGTGCTGCTCACCTACCCCGGCCTGCATGCCATCCTGCTGCACCGTCCGGCACATGCCCTTTGGCAGCGCGGCTGGCGCTTCACCGCAC
This sequence comes from uncultured beta proteobacterium, assembly GCA_903959855.1. Taxonomy (GTDB): domain Bacteria; phylum Pseudomonadota; class Gammaproteobacteria; order Burkholderiales; family Rhodocyclaceae; genus Sulfuritalea. Next base: position 10,322 of record CAJBYR010000106.1, on the reverse strand, counting down.
GCTGGCTGGCCTGGCTGGCGCGCCTGCTGACCAATGTCGACATCCATCCCGGCGCGCGCATCGGCCGCCGCTTCTTCATAGACCACGGTGCGGGGGTGGTGATCGGCGAAACCGCCGAGGTCGGCGACGACGTCACGCTGTACCACGGCGTCACCCTGGGCGGTACCACCTGGAACAAGGGCAAGCGCCACCCGACGCTGGGCAGCGGCGTGGTGGTCGGCGCCGGCGCCAAGATCCTCGGTGCAATCACGGTCGGCGACGACGCGCGCATCGGCGCCAATTCGGTCGTCATCCGCGAGGTGCCAGCGGGACGCACCGCCATCGGCATCCCGGCGCGGCTGGTCGGCGAGTCCGGTTCAAGAGTCGGCGCTGACAGTACGGCGATTCACGCCATCAACCTCGACCATCACCTGATTCCCGATCCGGTGGGCAAGGCCATCCAGTGCCTGCTCGACCGCATCGACACCCTTGAGTCCGAAGTGCGCGATCTGCGCGGCTTGCCCGAGCCGGTCAAGGTCGCCAGCTGCAAGGTTTGTGCCGCGGGCGAACTCTGTTGCGAGGTGCACGGCCGTGGCTGACGGCCTTGATCTGCTGGAACTGGGCGACGACGGGCTGTACTTCGACGAGCCCTGTTCGCGGGAGGTGGAGGCCCTGATTGCGCAAGCGGCGCGCGACTACGGCCAGGCGGCAGCCGAACCCAGCCTGTTGCGCGCCTATTTCCTTGCGCCCGAACAGTTGTCGGTGCTGGTCGCCTTGTATCGCTACTACTTCTACCAGCACCGCATGGAAGATGCGCTGCTGGTCGCCGAGCGCGGGCTCGACGTGACCGCGCGGCGCCTGCATCTGGTGGGCGGCTGGAGCAGCATCGGCCGTGTCGCGCTGGGCGAAGCCGTGATGCGCTCGATGGGCCTGCTGCGCTTCCATCTGCAGGTGCTGAAAGGTTCGGCGGTAATCCTGATGCGCCTGGGGCGCCTCGAAGAAGCCAGCCTCAGGCTGACCAAGATCGTGGAAGTGGATGAGCGCGACGTGCTCGGCGCGGCGCCATTGCTGGCGGTGATTGCGCAGCAGCAGGCGCAACACGAAGAAGACGTTGAACCCGAAGTTGCACGCTGACAGGAGAACATCATGGACCGAGATACCGACCACTTTGCAGAAGAACTTGCCGACCTCGTCTCCGCCGAGGACTTCCTCGACTACTTCGACATCCCCTTCGACGCCCGGATTGTCCAGGTCAACCGTCTGCACATCCTGCAGCGCTATCACGACTACCTGGCCAAGCAGGAAGCCGGCAAGGCCCCCGACTACACTGCCTGGCGCGGGTGGCTGCTGCGCGCCTACGAGGATTTTGTCGGCTCCAGCGCGCAGCAGGAAAAGGTCTTCGCCGTGTTCCAGAAGGCCGAAGGTTCTTCCTTCCAGTCGCTGTCGTCGCTGACTGATTAACGTGGCACAACTCATTCGGAGCGGCACGTGTTTGTTGAGCGAAGCGATCTAATCAGAAGCCTCCCCGTGAGGGGAGGACGGGAGGGGTGGGACTTCAATTCGCTTTTCGCGTATGTCATCCTCGGCGGGTGGCCGCTTGCTGCCAGGAGCGTGAAGTGAGGCCGCGCTGGACCCTGGGCGATGCCGTGCGCGTGACGCGCAACGTGCGCAACGACGGCACCTTCCCCGGCGTCGAAACCGGTGACCTGCTGGTGCGCCGCGGCCGCATCGGACACGTGCGCGACGTCGGCACCTTCCTCCAGGACCAGATCATCTACTCCGTGCATTTCCTCGACGAAGGCCGCGTCATCGGCTGCCGCGAAGAAGAGCTTATCGACACTGACGAACCCTGGATCGAAAACCGCTTCGAGGTGCGGCAGAAGGTCCGTGCCGCACGCGCGCTGGCGATCCGCGGCGAGGTGCGCGTACCCCTGGGCAGCCCCGGCGAGGTACTCAATCTTGATCGCTCCGCGGCGCAGGGAGTGCTCTATCACGTGCATTTCGACTGCTTGCCGGGAAACCCGCTGCAGGTGCCAGAAGCGGCATTGACCGAATGGGCCGGCAGCGATGGATGAGCCGGGCGGCATCTATCTGGCACTCAAGCTGGCGGCGAGGCTTTACAGCAAGCCGCTCGACGTGTTGGCGGCCGACGAGCTGCGGCGGGTAAAGACCGTCGCGGCAAAGCAGCACGAAATCGAGACCCTGATCCTGACGACGCCGGAAGCCGCCAGCGTGATGCTGCCGGAATCTTCGATCGAAACCAGCCTGATGGAAATTCGCGAGCGTTACGCCAGCGACGACGAGTTCAACGCCGACCTCGATCGCATCGGCCTCGACGCGCCATTGTTGCGGCAGGCGGTGGAGCGCGACATGGTGGTGGAGGCGGTCCTGGAAAAGATTGCGACGACCTCGGCGGTGGTGAGCGATACCGAAGTCGAGATTTTCTGGTTCATGCACATGGATCGCTTTCGCCGCGCCGAGACGCGGGTGCTGCGCCACATCCTGGTCACCATCAACGAACAGCTCGCCGGCAACGAGCGCCCGGCTGCCCGGGCCAGGATCGAGGCCATCTATGCCCGGCTAGCCAAATCACCCGAACGTTTCGCCGAGCAGGCGCTGAAACATTCCGAGTGCCCCACGGCCATGAATGGCGGCCTGCTCGGTACCGTGCCGCGCGGCCAGCTTTACCCCGAGCTCGAAGCGGTCGCGTTTGCCCTGGCCGAGGCGAGCTTGTCGGAACCCGTCGAATCCGAGCTGGGTTACCACCTGATCCACTGCGAGACCATCAATCCAGAACGCCAGTCGCAACTCGACGAAGTGCGCGCTAACATCCGCGAGCACCTCGAACAACAGCGCCGCAGCATCTGCCAGAAGTCCTGGATCAAATCATTGCGAAGCCGGGCCGCAGCGGGGGCCTGACCCGGAACAACGACCCGCGCCCGGGGCCAAGAATCAGACTGCGCCTACCGCGGTAGATCAGGACCGGGATTTCGCCTCACGCAAAAGCAGGTAGAGCAGCGGCCCGAACGAACCGAAGGCCAGTGTGGCGACAAGCCAGGGCCAGGCGACACGACCGCGCGCCCTGGCATCGTTCCATATCCAGACCATAACCAGCGCCAGTGCGATGACCAGGTCGGCAAAGATCTGGCCCGCGGCAAGGCTCTGCAGCGGAGACGCGAGTATTCCTATAAATCCATGCTGCCAAAGTGCCGCCGCCGTCAGGGCACCGAATCCGGCGAGCGTTCCGATCAATAGCGCCTGTTTCATTTGTCGTCCTTCGGAAAGTTTCCGGCCCAGTATCCGGCACGGAAATCATGGCCGCAATTACCTTGCAGGTAGTCGGATCGATGCTTGGTTGTGGTTCAATCCCGCCATGAATGAACCGACCCAAAGCCTGCCGATTACCCTGCAGCGGGCACGCAAGGCCCGCCGTTTGAGCCAGCTGGAACTGTCAATGCGGATCGGGGTGTCGCAGCGCCACGTCAGCTTCGTCGAAAGCGGCCGCGCCAGGCCAAGTCGCGACTTGCTGATGGCATGGATGGGCGAACTGGACACGCCGCTGGCACTGCGCAATCTGGCGCTGCTTCAAGCCGGCTTCGCTCCGGCCTACGGCACCGCCCGCCTGGGCGACCCGGCACTGGCGCAGGCCAACGAGGCATTGACGCAACTGCTGCACGCGCATGACCCAACCCCGGCGCTGGTCATCGACGCCGAATGGAACGTGTTGCAGATGAATCGCGGCGCCAGATGGCTCGCTGTCACATTGATGCCCTGGGTTGCCGATCTGGCGCCCGATGCGACCATCAACATCCTCGACCTGCTTGCCCATCCCGAGGGATTCACCAAGTCCATGGTCAACCTGCACGAGGTCGGCCCCGTGTTCCTGGCACAGCTCATGAACGAGGTGTCGGTGCAGCCTGCGCTGGCGCCACGGGTGGACGCGTTTGCCGCGCTGCTGCGAGCGCGCCTCGGGGCACGATTCCTTCATCGCGCAGGCCTGCAACCAGCAACGCCGATGCTGACCCCGCGCTACGCCACGGCCCACGGCGAACTGGCGTTCTTCAGCATGTTTACGACGTTTGGCGCACCGCAGGACATCACCCTGTCGTCGCTGCGCGTCGAACACATGTTTGCCGCCGATCCGACGACCCGCGACGTGCTGCGGACGCAGGTCGGATAAAAGACTTGCTGAAGGCCGACGAGCCTTCATCGTCCTGACTCACCGAGTACCCGCGCACCTGGAGCTGGGGTGGGCTGCCGATGGCGCAATATTCATGCACCTGATCCCGAGTGTTTTGACAATTTCGGTTTTGTGTACCGCAGCAGACTTTTGATCCGCATCAAATGTCTAGGTTTGGGCTAGACTAAACTGGCGCTTTGGACACACATGGACTGCGGTATATTTTGGTCTCAATAGGCGTAGTCGCCAGGCAAACAGGCCTAGGCATACACACCTTGCGGAAATGGGAGCAACGCTTCGGCTTTCCACGCCCGTTGCGTGCGGAATCGGGCCAGCGCGAATATTGCGACAGCGATGTCCGGACCCTGCATGAGATTTCCCGCAGAATCGCTGCAGGCGAGAGGGTTGGCAAGGTCATTCCCGAATTGGTTCGGGCGGGGCCGTCGGGTGAGACGACAGTTTTCGAGTTGACATCTTCAGGTCCGGTAGCCGATGGGATTCGCGCAATGCTTGCCGCGCTTCAGGCCCATCAGGTTCCGAAACTCACCACCTTGCTCGAGAAAGAGCGGAAGAATCGATCAATGCTCGATTTCGTCGAGGAAATCGCCGCTCCTCTGACTTACATGGTAGGCGAAGAGTGGGCTCGCGGCGCACTCCCGGTTCATGCCGAGCACCTCTATTCCTCAGTCCTCGAGAGCTTTCTTTCGCGAGAGGCCAGTCGCTTGATGGGTGACATGAGAAAGCCCGCAATTCTCCTCACAACCCCTGCCGGAGAGCTGCATACCCTTGGATTGGCAATGGTCCATGCCGCAGTCAGCGAAGCCGGCATCTCAAGCCTGCAACTGCCTGAAAGTTTGCCGCTGGGAGAAATCGTCAAGGCGGCGGAAGCCTACCGCGTAGCGGCGGTCGGACTGTCTGCAAGTTGCCACTACCCCCCAAGATTGCTTGGACCCTTGATCCGGCAATTGCGTGCATCCCTGCCTGCAGACACCGCCCTCTGGCTTGGCGGTGCAGGCATGGCGAAGATCAGCAATCTGCCCGCCGGTACAATGGACCTCTCATCGATGAACCAGCTTCGCGATGCACTGCAGTCACGCATGTTTCTTGACCGAAGCTCCAAACGCACTACGAAGGCCACCGGATGAAAGCGCTCACCTCAGAAAAAGCCCGGCATCGAGCGGCCGGCGATACGGGCTTCGACGGCTACGTGGTTTGCGTCGGGGCGTCTGCCGGCGGTCTGGATGCGCTGGAAAAATTCTTCAAGGCCTGCCCGGTAGATAGTGGAGCGGCGTATGTGGTGGTTCAGCACTTGTCTCCGGACCACAAGAGCATGATGAGCAACCTGCTGGCCCGCCACACGGAGATGCCCGTGACCGTGGTCGAGGATGACATGCCGATCGAGGCCGACCACGTCTACCTGATCCCGCCCGCCGCATTGATGCACGTCACGACAGGACGCCTGCGCCTGACACCGAAGAATCCGCGTGGCCTGACATTGCCGATCGACATATTTCTCGCGTCGCTGGCGGAAACCTACGGCCGCCACGCGGTCGGCGTGATCCTGTCCGGCACGGGCACCGACGGCACGCGCGGCGCGGTCGCCATCAATGCGGCAGGCGGTTTCCTGCTGTCCCAGGAACCGGAGTCCGCCAAGTTCGACGGCATGCCGCGCAGCGTGATCGCGACGGGCATCGTCGATGCGATCCTGCCGGCCGAGGAGCTGCCGCTACGCCTGATCGCGCACATCAACAATGTGCCCTACAAGGAAGTCGAGCCGACGGTCAAGGTCATTCCCTATGCGACGATGACCAATGACGAGGTGCTGTCCGTCATCCTGCAACTGCTGCACCAGATCGGCGGCATCGACTTCTCGGATTACAAGCCGGCCACCGTGATGCGCCGCATTGAGCGACGCATGCAGGTGCGCCACACGCCGGAGCTCTACCAATACCTCGACCGCCTGGAGAACGACCGCGGCGAAGTGATCACACTGCGCCGGGAAATGTTGATCTCGGTGACCAGCTTCTTCCGCGATCCGGAGACCTTCGCCCTGCTCGCGGAGAAGGTGATCGCACCGATGGTGGCGGAAAAGCAGGGCAACGACACGATCCGGGTGTGGGTCGCGGGCACCGCAACCGGTGAAGAGGCCTATACCATTGGAATGTTGTTCATCGAGGCTTTCGAGCGTGAGCAGCGCTGGCCCAACCTGAAGATCTTCGCCACCGACGTCGACCAGCAATGCGTCGAAACAGCGGGGGTCGGGCAGTATCCGGAATCGGCGGCGGCGGAGCTTTCCCCCGAACGGCTGGAGCGCTTCTTCGTCAAGAAGGGCGACAACTTCGTCATCAAGAACGACCTGCGCCAGTGCATCGTGTTCGCCCGCCACAACCTGCTCGCAGATCCTCCTTTCACCAAGATGGACCTGGTGGCCTGCCGCAACACGCTGATCTATTTCAAGTCTGCCGCCCAGGAGCGCGCCTTGCGCACCCTGCAGTACGCGATCAATCAGGGTGGCGCGCTGCTGCTTGGCCCCAGCGAGTCTCTGGCGGCCGTCACGGAAGGCCTGCAGACCATCAACGCCAAGCACAAGCTGTTCCGGCGCAAGGGTGTGATGTCGCTGCCGCTGATGGATCGCAAGGGCCGCTCGGCCTATCTGCCGACTCTCGGGAGCAAAGGACCGCATGGCGAAAGAGGCCGGCGGCGAGCGAACGACAACAGCGTCGCCGATGCCGGCACCGCCGCGCTGCTGGCCCGCTACACGCCGCCCGCGATCATCGTCAACGCCAGCCATGAGGCGGTGCACCTCTACGGCGACGTCAATGCCTACCTGCGCGCCCGCGAAGGCGCGGCGAGCCTGGAGATCAACCGCCTGTTGCCCGAAGCGCTGACGCCCGTTGCCGCCGCTCTGCTCTACAAGTCCGCCCGGGACCACTGTTCGATCGTCTCCGACCGGGTAGAGGTAACCCTGCAAAATGGCGAGTTGCGCAGCCTGCGGCTCTCCGTGCATCCGATCGCTTCCGAAAGCGAAGAGCGCCTGACCCTGCTCTGCTTCGAGGTAGAGGCGACGCGCATGGCTCCCAAGATGGAGTCGGTCAACGTCGATGCCGAAACCATGGCCCGGGTCAGCATTCTTGAGCGGGAACTGGGCGCAACGCGTGAAAGCCTGCAGGCCACGATCGAGGAACTGGAAACGTCCAATGAGGAACTGCAGGCCACCAACGAAGAACTGATGGCTTCCAACGAGGAGTTGCAAAGCTCGAACGAGGAACTGCAGTCGGTCAACGAAGAGATGAGTACGGTCAACTCCGAATTCCAGGAGAAGATGCTGGCTCTCAACTCGGCCAATGCCGATCTCGACGGCATGGCCAAGGCCGCCGGCGTGGCGACCGTGTTCGTCGATGCCCAGTTGGTGATCACCCGCTTCAGCCCCGATGCCACGCAGATATTCAAGCTGCGGGAATCGGACGTGGGGCGGCCGCTGGACGAGATTTCCAACCTGCTCGCCTATCCGGACCTGATGAAGGACCTCGAAACAACGCTGAGGACGGAGCGCATGATCGAGCGGGAAATCGAAAGCGTCGATGGAAAGCAGACCTTCCTGGTGCGCATCCTGCCCTACCTGATACCCTCGACCACGGTCCGCGGCGCCGTGGCCACCTTTGTAGACATCACCGCACATTACGACGCCAGGCGCCTGCAGGCCATCATCGATGCCTTGCCTGAACATGTCGCAGTTGTCGATCCCGCCGGAACCATCACCCTTGTCAATGCCGCCTGGCGCCGCTTTGCCCGTGCCAACGGTGACAAGGACCTGTTGCACTCGGGCATCGGCATCAACTATCTCGATGTCTGTCGCGCCGGCAGCCATGAGGACGGCCTCATCGCGGCAGAAGCTGCCAGAGGCCTGCGCAAGGTGCTCGAAGGAACGCTACCCATGTTCTCGCTGCAATACCCCTGCCACTCGCCAACCGAGCAGCGCTGGTTCGTCATGAACGTGGCGCCAGTGACCGGCACCGAATTCGGGGCCGTCGTCAGTCACGTCAACATTTCAAGCTGGTATCAGCGCAAGGCATCATGAGCAATCGGTACGCAAACAACCTCACGGAGCTTCGGGAGCGTGCAAGAAAGGCGCTGGAACTTACTCAGGCTACTTTCGTAGACGATCACCCGCACACTGCGGAAAACGTGGACATCCGCCATCTGGTCGAAGAGTTGCGTATTTATCAAACCGAGCTCGAGATCCAGAACCAGGAACTTGCCAACGCCCAGAGCGAAGTTGCGCTGACTCTGGAAAAATACCGTTCCCTGTTCGATTTTCTGCCCCTGCCCGGACTGGTTGTTGATGGCAACGGATTCGTAGTCGACGCCAACCATCAGGCCTGCGAGTTTCTCGGACTGAGCCGCAATGCCGCGCTGCAGAGGCGCTCGGCCCTCCTGCTGTTCGACATGGACAGCCGCGCTCAGGTGCATAAGGTATTGCGCGACCGGAGCGATCCGGCACCGCACACAATAGAACTGCTGAAGCTCAAGGTAGGCGGCGACCAGACGATTCCCTGCGATGTGCATGTGATTCATCTGCACGAGGAGTTCGAGCAGGATGGCAGAACGCTCCTGGTTCTGATTGACCAGAGCGTCGAAGTTGCGCGCAAGGAAGCTGAGTTTGCGGCCCGGCAGTCCAGCAAGCTCCTGCAGGAAGCGGTTAACGGACTCCCGGAAGGCTTTACGATCTTCGATGCTGATGACCGCCTTGTAATCTGCAATGAGGCCTATCTGAGCTTCTACAGTACCAGCCGGGATTTGATCGTTCCGGGCGCCAGCTTCGAGGAGATTGTCCGCAAAGGCGCCGAGCGCGGGCAATACAGGGAAGCCGAAGGTCGCATCGACGAGTGGGTGCGCGAACGCGTGCAAAAGCATCACGAAGCTGATGGAAGCCAGCTGGAGCAGTTGCTCGACGATGGCCGCTGGCTGCTGATCATCGAATATCGCACACCCAGCGGCTTCATCGTCGGCAACCGGATCGACATTACGGCGCGCAAGGCCGCTGAGGCAGAGCTCGAGAGGCACAGGCATCACCTGGAAGAGATCGTGACCGCGCGCACTGCAGAACTGATCGATGCGAGGGACGCCGCCGAATCGGCGAACAGGGCCAAGAGCGCTTTCCTGGCCAACATGAGCCACGAAATCCGCACGCCGATGAATGGAATACTCGGCATGACACACCTCCTGCAGCGAGGCGACGTCAGCCCCCTTCAGGCGGGACGTCTGAACCAGATACGGGTCTCAGCCGACCACTTGCTGGGGATCATCAACGACGTCCTCGACATCTCCAAGATCGAGGCGGGAAAAATAGTCCTCGAGGACGTGCCGGTGAGCATCACCGACCTGCTGGGCAATGTATGTTCAATCCTGGCAGTACCCGCAAAGAAAAAGGGAATCTGTCTTTTTGCTGAAGCGGGGCAGGCACTCCCCGATCTTTTTGGCGACCCCACCCGCCTGCAACAGGCATTGCTCAACTACGCGACCAACGCCGTCAAATTCACTGAAACGGGTGCGGTTACATTGCGCATCGTCACCCAGCGTGAAGCCACGGACTCGGCCCTGATACGATTTGAGGTGCACGACACCGGCATAGGCATTGAACCTCCGATACTGCCTCGGCTCTTCAGCGTCTTTGAGCAGGCAGACAATTCGATGACGCGCCGGTATGGTGGTACCGGCCTCGGCCTGGCGATTACCCGCCGCCTGGCGGAACTCATGGGGGGCCAGGTGGGAGTCGAAAGCACTCCCGGGGTCGGCAGCACCTTCTGGTTTACCGCGACACTAAAGAGGCGCAGCACGGCTTCCCTGCAGCCACCGGCCGCAAATGTGGACGCCGAAAAGGCCATCCTGCGAGATCATGCGGGGAAGCGGATTCTGATCGTCGACGACGAACCGATCAACCGGGAAATCGCCACGATGCTCCTCGAAGCCGCGGGTCTGGTGGTAGACACGGCCGAGGACGGACTGCAGGCCGTCGCACGGGCACGGGCGACGGACTACAGCGTGATCCTGATGGACCTGCAGATGGACAATCTCGACGGGCTGGCCGCCACGCAGTTGATTCGGGAGATTCCCGGGCACACCCGGACGTCGATAATCGCCATGACAGCCAATGTATTCGCCG